>JBEKIM010000103.1:0-17200 GCA_050011755.1 Bryobacteraceae bacterium
CAACTCGGCAGCTAAGGCCGACGGCGCTAGGTCTGCAACTCGTTGAAACTGCGTACTCCCGGCAGTGGGTTTCTGGAGAGCGCGCAGCGGCGAGACCCCCTGCGGGGCATCGTCGAAAACTCACCGTGGGGCGGGCAATCATGCCCGCAGCCGCCTTTTCGGGCGGCTAAGCCGGCTGGAAAGCCGGCTGCGGCCAAGATTGGCCGCCCCACTACTCTTGGTTTTCAGCATCTTTGCGGCTCCGAAAAACAACCGCTAACTTAGGATGAGCGTGCAGCGGCGAACTTTAGGTCGCCGTTCACTATACGTCGTAATAGAGAGCGAACTCATAGGGGTGCGGCCTTAGACGGATCGCATCCGCTTCGTTCTTGCGCTTGTAGTCGATAAAGGTTTCGATCAACTCTTCGGTGAAGACGTCGCCTTTCATCATGAAGCCGTGGTCGTCTTCGAGGCAACTGAGGGCTTCTTCGAGCGAGGCGGGCATGGATGGAACGTTGCGCATCTCCTCGGGCGAAAGATCGTAGATGTCCTTGTCCAGCGGTTCGCCGGGATCCATCTTGTTGGCGATGCCGTCCAGGCCGGCCATCAGCATGGCGGCGAAAGCCAGATAGGGATTGGCCGCGGGATCGGGCGGGCGGAATTCCACGCGCTTGGCTTTGGGGCTGGCCGAGTACATCGGGATACGGCAGGCCGCCGAGCGATTGCGGCGCGAGTACGCCAGATTCACGGGAGCTTCGTAGCCGGGCACCAGGCGCTTGTAGCTGTTGGTGGTGGGCGCGATGATGGCGGAAAGCGCGCGCGCGTGCTTCAACAGTCCGCCGATATACCACAGAGCCATCTGGCTCAAGCCGGCGTAACAATCGCCGGCGAACAGGGGCTTGCCTTCCTTCCAGATGCTCTGATGGGTGTGCATGCCGCTGCCGTTATCGGCGAACAGGGGCTTGGGCATGAAGGTAACGGTCTTGCCATACTGGTTGGCCACGTTGCGGATGATGTACTTGTACAGCATCATGTTGTCCGCGGATTTCACCAGCGTGTCGAAACGCTGGTCGATCTCGCACTGGCCGCCGGTAGCCACCTCGTGGTGATGGCATTCGATGCGCAGCCCGCACTTGATCATGGTCTGAACCATCTCGCTGCGCAGATCCTGGTAGTGATCGGTGGGCGGCACCGGGAAATAGCCTTCTTTATAGCGCGGCCGGTATCCGAGGTTGTCCTTTTCGCGGCCGGAATTCCAGCGGCCTTCTTCGGCGTCGATGAAATAGAAGCCGGAATGCTGGTTCTGGTCGAAGCGGACGTTGTCGAAAATGAAAAACTCGGCTTCGGCTCCGAAAAAGGCGGTATCGCCGGCGCCGGTATTCTTCAGGTAGAGTTCGGCTTTCTTGGCGATCCAACGGGGATCGCGCTCGTAGTGCTGCTTAGTGATCGGATCGATGACGTCGCCGTACATCACTAACGTGGCAGTCTCGGCGAACGGATCCATGAACGCCGTCGTGGGATCCGGAACGAGCAACATATCGCTTTCATTGATGGCGGCCCATCCGCGGATACTGGATCCATCGATACCGTAGCCTTCTTCGAAGTTACTCTCGTTGAGCTCGCTGATGGGATAAGAGATGTGGTGTTGCAGGCTCGGGATGTCGGTAAAGCGCAAATCCAACTGCCGAGCGTCGTTATTCTTGGCGTATTCCAAAACTTCTTGCGGGTTCATTCGTCCTCCAACGGGGGAATCGGTACGCGGGATGCCTTAAGTAGAGCAGATGGTGTTTAGCTTAACGGACTGTCAAGGCCGGGGTCAAGCGCGCTGCCGGGCGAAGATCCTGTACTTGTTAGGGCTATCGAAGCGGGACTGGCCATGGGATCGGCTGGTGCGTTACAGTCTGGATTCGCGTGTATATTCAGAACAGATCTTGGTCGATATGTGCCGGTGTGGGCCTGCTGGCGTTGGCGATCCGGTTGGCGCTGCTGCCCGTGCGGCCGATCCCGGAGCCGACGGTGCAGGACGAGTTCGCCTACATACTGGGCGCGGAGACATTTTGCATGGGGAGGATTACAAATCCGCCGCATCCTATGTGGATACACCTGGAGCCGTTGCAGGAGAACGCGCAGCCAACCTTTCAGAGCAAGTATCCCCCGGCGCAGTCCTTATTTCTGGCGTTGGGATGGAAGCTGTTCGGGCATCCCTGGTATGGGGTATGGCTGAGCTGCGGGCTGATGTGCGCGGCGTTGTGCTGGATGCTGCAAGGATGGCTGCCGCCGCGCTACGCGCTGTTGGGGGGCCTGATGGCGGTGGCGCACTGGGGCATCGCGGGATATTGGGTGAACTCGTATTGGGGCGGCGCGGTGGCGGCGATGGGGGGCGCGCTGGTGGTGGGCGCAGTCCCGCGGCTGGCACGGCGGCCCACGGCGGGTGCGGAGGCGCTGGCGGCGCTAGGCATTATGGTTCTGGCGAACAGCCGGCCTTACGAGGGCGCGGCCACGGTGGCGGCCGCCGCGGGTGCCCTTTTGGTCTGGCGCCGGCGGTCGCACCGGCCGTTTGGCGAGCTGCTGGCGTGGCGGACGGCCGCCCCGGCGATGGCGATCCTGGGCTGCGGCTTGGCGGCGTTGCTCTACTATGACTACCGCCTGACGGGCAACGCGCTGTTGATGCCGTATGCGCTGAACCAGAGGACCTACGGCGTCGCGCCAGTCTTCTGGATGATGGCCCTGGGGCCCGCGCCGGCCTACCATCACGACGTCATCCGCCGATTCTGGACGGAGTACGAAGTATCGCTTTACCAGCGGGCGCGGTCGTGGCCGCCCGGGCTCGCGTTGATCTTCGCGCGCACCCTGTGGTACTACTTTCTGACGACGATCACGGCCCTGGCGCTGGCGCTCGCGGTGCTGTTCCGGCGCGGCCGGAAGGTAGGCATGGCGCTGGCGATCTTCGGCGTCGCGGCGGGGGCGCTTCTGCTGGAGAAATATCCGAACGCGCACTACTTCGCACCGGCCACCGGACTGGTGCTGATCCTGGTGCTTTTGGGCGTACAATATGCGCGGGTGAAGGCAGGCGCGGCCGCGCTGGCGGCCTTCATCGTGGTGTTTTTCGGAACCGCGGCGGTACACGCGCGGTTCCTGACGGCGGACGAATACCCACACAGGCAATTCACCGCGCACCGCCTGAGCGCGATTCATCGCCTGGAGCGGGAAAGCGGCAAGCAACTGGTTATTGTGCGGTACGCGCCGGATCACGACATCCGGGACGACTGGGTTTTCAACCACGCGGACATCGATGGATCGCAGATCGTGTGGGCGCGCGACATGGGCGCGGCAAGGAATCGCGAATTGATCGATTATTACAAGGACCGGCGGGTCTGGCTGCTGGAGCCGGATGTCGCGGATCCGGCGCCGGTGCCGTATGTGGCGCCGTGAGCATGGGATACGGGCAGCCCCGGCGCTATGTTTCGCGCTGGCGGTAGCGGCGCGGCTGGCCATGCTGCCGGCGCGGCCGATTCCAGAGCCCGCGGTGCATGACGAGTTCGCATACCTGTTGGGAGCCGAGACGTTTTGCCGGGGACGGTTAACGAACCCCCCGCATCCCATGTGGGTTCATTTCGAAACTTTCCACGAGAACTTTCAACCTACCTATCAAAGCAAGTACCCGCCGGGGCAATCGCTGTTTCTGGCATTGGGATGGAGGCTCTTCGGCCATCCCTGGTATGGAGTTTGTCTGAGCTGCGGGCTGATGTGCGCGGCCCTCTGTTGGATGCTGGAGGGATGGCTGCCGCCCAGGTACGCGCTGCTGGGCGGGCTGATGGCGGCGGCGCAATGGGGAATCGCGGGATATTGGATCAATTCGTATATGGGAGGCGGCGTGGCGGCGGCGGCGGGAGCGCTGGTAGTGGGCGCGATTCCGCGGCTGGCGCGGCGGCCCACGGCGGACGTGGCGGGATGGGCGGCGCTGGGCCTCGCCGGACTGTCGATCAGCCGGCCTTACGAGGGCGCCGTGATGGCGCTGGGAGCGGCGGCCGCCCTTTGCATCTGGCGGTGGAGAGCGCGGCGGCCGTGCGGAGAGCTGCCGGCGTGGCGGGTGTCGTGGCCGGCAGCGGCGATCCTGGGCTGCGGCACGGGGTGGCTGCTCTACTACAACTACCGGGTAACGGGCCACGCGCTGGTCATGCCGTACGCTCTACACCAGGCACGCTACGGGGCGTCGCCAATCTTTTGGCCGATGCCGGCGGGTTCCATGCCGGTCTACCACCACGAAACGATCAGGCGGCTTTGGGCATGGGACAAATCGTATTATGACGCGGCGCGCGCGGATCCGCTGAGCCTGCTGACGGTCTTCCTGAACATGCTGCGGTACTTTCTGAATCCGGTCTCGGCCATGGCGCTGTTTGCCGGCTTATTCCTGCGGGGCGGGCGGAAGGTCCGGATGGCGGCGGGCATGGCGACGGTGGCCGCGGCCGGCTTGTTGCTCGAACGGTATTCGCTGCCACACTATTTCGCGCCGGCGACGGGACTGGTGTTGGTGCCGGCCATGCTGGGCGTACAGTACATCGGGGTGAATTTCGGACGGCGCGGAGTGGCGGTGTTCGCGGCGCTGTTTTTCGCGAATGCGGCGTATGATGCATCGCGGCTGACCGCCGACGAGTATCCGCACAGGCTCTTCACGGCGCACCGGCTGAACGTGATCGACCGGCTGGCACAGGAGCGGCCCGTAGGGTCCTCGCACCTGGCGATCATACGGTATGCGCCGGATCACAACGTGCTGGAGGAGTGGGTGTACAATCGCGCGGATATCGATGGTTCGGCGATCGTGTGGGCGCGCGACATGGGGGATGCGGCCAATCGCGAGTTGATCGCTTATTACGCGTCGCGCCAACCCGCTCGTAAGGTCTGGCGAGTGGACGCCGACGCGCAGGACCCGGCGCCGGCGCCTTACGATCCGCGATAGCGGGCGACCGCCAGGGATTGCCATCCCCACGGATGCATCAGATTGAGGCGGAACAAAGCGTCGAAGATCACACCGGCGGCGCGCATTAACGGCGAGGGCCGGCCGGCCGCGGCGGCGATCATCCCTTGCCCGCGAAGCGTGACCAGCATGCGGTAGAGATTGAAGAATGGAAAGCCGGCGGCGCAGGCGCGCTCGACGGCGAAACCCGCGCTTTCGAGCAGGCCGCGGAGCTGTTTCGGGCGATAGTGACGGCGGTGGCCGATGTGACAGTAGAAGGCGCTACGCCAGCCGCCGGGGACCGTGACCACCAGTTGGCAGCCGGGCGCCATGTAGGCCGCGGCGTGGCGCAGCAGCACGCCAGGTTCGTCCAAATGCTCCAGCACGTCGGAACAGAGCGCGTGCGTGGCGCGGAAGTCGAGCCCTTCCGACCCCGCGTCAACGGGCGCCCGCAGGTCGCGCCGCAGGAAGCGGGCCGCGGGTACACGGCGGGCGGCCATGTCGATGGCGGCCTGGCTCAACTCCAGGCCGAGAAACCGGGCGCCCGGAGTCCGCGCCAGAAACTCTTCGGCAAACCGGCCCGTGCCGCTGCCGATTTCGAGCATGCGCACGGGAGCCGCGCTCCGGCCGGCGTCCAGGAGCCGCAGAGCCAGCCTCCGGCGATAGCGCGTGGCGGGAGACCACGCCGCCGCGGCGCCAAAATCCACCCAGTGGCGATTCCAGTCGTCTATTGGCGGACGGCGGTGGCAAACAGAATCATGCATAATTTCCGGTACTCCAGGCGAATCCGGCTGGGTTCGAAGCCGGCGCGAACCAGAAGCGGCCAGAGGTCCCGTTTCGAGTAGTACATCTTGTGCTCATTCATGTCGGATGCGGGGCTGGTCCCCAGCCTGAACGCGGACAATTCCAGGATGGGCTTGGCATACCAGGTCGGCACATTGACCAGCAGGCGGCCGCCGGGCCTCAAAACGCGATGGCACTCGCACAGGCAGGCCGCGGGATCCCAAAGATGTTCCAGGATGGAGATGCAGAGGACCACGTCGAAGGTTGCGGACGGGAATACCGGACAGGCTTCTTCAATGGAAGAGGCGACGAAGCGGAGGCGCGGATCGCGCCGGCATTCTTCGCTGACCAGGAAGTCCACGCCGACTCCCTGAGCCAGACGGGGGCCAATGGCTTTCAGACAGGCGGCGTGATAGCCGCAGCCGAGATCGAGGACCTTTAGGGCGCCGGTCCGCGGAAGGCGATCGAGCATCTCGCGTTGAACCATGCGGCTGCGCAGGCGGTCGACGAACGTGCTGCCGGTTTGAAGGTAGGACATGCGCCCGGTTATCTATCGGCGGGACCGGGGGGAGGGGTTAGGCTGCTCTATTCTACGTATTTCGCGCCGCTCTGCCAGGCCTGGTATTGGTCATAGATCCAGGCATAGGTCTTGGCCAAGCCGTCCCGGAGGCGGATGCCGGGTTCCCAGTCCAGGTATTGCCGGATGAGGGTATTGTCGCTGTTGCGGCCGTTGACGCCTTTGGGCGCGCTGAGGTCGTAGCTGCGTTGCAACTTCACACCCGCAATTTCTTCCACCAGGTCGACCAATTGGTTGATGCTGACCAGTTCATGGGAGCCCAGATTGATGGGTTCCAGGATTTCGGAGTTCATGATCGCCTGGGTGCCCCGGAGGCAGTCGTCGATGTACATGAAGCTCCGCGTCTGGCTGCCGCTTCCCCAAATCTGGATCTGCAGGTTGCCGGACAACTGCGCTTCGATGACTTTGCGGCAGATGGCGGCCGGCGCTTTTTCGCGGCCGCCGCGCCAGGTGCCGTGTGGACCGTAGACGTTGTGAAAGCGGGCCACGCGCGTGTTCAATCCGAAATCCTCGCGGAAATGGCGGCACATGCGTTCCGAGAACAGCTTCTCCCAGCCGTAGCCGTCTTCGGGCATTGCGGGGTAAGCGTCCTCTTCTTTCAGCGCCGGGGAGAGCAGGTCGCGCTGCTTGGCGGCATTGTAGACGCAAGCCGACGAGGAGTAGAAGTATCTTTGCACTCCGGACTGCCGCGCGGCCTGAAGCATCTGGGTGTTGATCAGGACCGAGAGCATGCAGAGCGCCTTATGGCTTTCGATGAAACCCATGCCGCCCATGTTGGAGGCCAAATTGAAAACTTGACAGGCGCCGGCCGCGGCGGCCTCGCAATTCTCGCGCAGGGTGAGGTCGAGCGAGAGGTTCTGGACGTCGTCGAAGCGCTGGTACCAGTGGTCGAAAGGCTTGATATCAATGGCCCGGATGCGGCGATAACCTTGGCGGCGCAAATCGGCGACCAGCGAGCCGCCGATGAAGCCGCCGGCGCCCGTTACGGCAACGACCTCGTCTTTCATGCACCTCTCCTGAAGCTGGTTTCCATCTATTCCGGGTATACCATGGATACCGGTCGCATCGCCGTGCCGGCCCGTCCCCGGCGGCGCCGTCGGACTGGAGATGGCACAGACTTGAGATAGCACTTGACAGCCGTCGAGACCGGGTGCATAGTGGATGTGGATGGAGAGCGAAATGTGGTTCTCGATCCGATGATCCCCGAAGTCGAAAGGGGAGTTCGAGATACCCCGCGAGGGGTAACCTGCTTGAAAAAGGAGGTTAAATAGAACCAGTCGACAAGATGGGCGGCTACCGGCTTCCTTCGCTGACCGGCTGATGAGTGGTGACGCGCCAGACGCAACGACTTGCAACAGGCGCCGCGGTAATTGCACCGCAGTCGAACAGACTCCACCGGCCGGAGTATTTTCCCGCAGCAGGAACCGGCGGCCGCCCGCTCCTTTTTTAGCGGTTCCGTTTTGGCCTTTCCGCGTTTCTCCCCTTAAGTTTCCGATTTCCTTCCATGAGTTACACTTCGACATCATTTAACAAGATAATTAGGTCTTAAGTATAATTACTCCCATTTTGCTGCCGATGAGCATACCGGGTGGCAAAATTCACATGAAATCGATATCCTTTCCGTTCGCAGGGCCGAGGACCACCTCCGCGACGATCGCGGTTTTGATGTTCCTGGCCCTACTCCCCTACGGCAGCGCGGATGCGCAAGCTCCGCCGCCGCCGGCGGCATTCCAGGATCTCTATAGCTCGCTCAATACTTACCTGGTCAACTTCAACGGCACGCTGAACGCCGGAACGTTGCCGCAGAGTTCCACCGTATTTGCGGGAAATCTCGAAGACGCCAATGCCAACGCAGGCCCGCAACTGGTCAACCCCGGCGCCATGGCGGGGATTGAGCTTCAACTGCAGGAGTTGCAGGCGATGGGCGTCAAGGCGGTGATGGTACAGGTTTGTTTCCCCATCCTGTACGAGCCGTTCCTGACCAGCCAGGGGCAGTCGTATGCACAATTTGTGAGCTTCTATCAACAGGTCGCGGCCAGCGTACGAGCGGCGGGTTTGAAACTCATCGTGGAAAACGACACGCTGCTGACGAGTAACGATGTGCAGTCCGGATGGAACGTGGCGCCGTTTTACGCCACGCTCGACTGGGCCGATTACCAGCAGGCGCGCGCGCAGAACGCCGCGGTCGTCGCGCAAACCATGCAGCCGGATTACCTGGTGGTGCTCGAAGAGCCCGACACGGAAGCCGCCAACAGCGGCCAATCGAACGTGAACACGGCGAGTGGGGCTACCGCCATGCTGAGCCAGATCCTGGCGAGCGTGCAGCAGGCGGGCGTCCCCAAGACCAAACTGGGCGCCGGCGTAGGCACGTGGCTGAATGGATACTTGGGATTTATCCAGGGTTTTGTAGCATTACCGGTGGACTTCATCGATATGCACATTTATCCGGTGAACGACAGTTTTCTGCCGAACGCCTTGCAAATCGCGAGCACGGCGGCGGCGGCGGGCAAGCCGCTGGGCATGAGCGAATGCTGGCTGTCGAAGGAGCGGGATAGCGAGGTCGGTGTGCTGGCCAACAATGTCATCCGGGCGCGGGATCCGTTCAGCTTCTGGGCGCCGGAGGACGCTTATTTTCTCCAAACCATGGAAAGCCTGGCCCGCTACACGCAGATGGCCTTCCTGGCGCCCATGGGATCGCAGTACTTCTCGGCCTATTTGCCATACGGCACTTCCACGGAGAACCTGCCGCCGGGACAGATCCTGAGCCAGGAAAGCGCGCAAGCTTCGCAAAACGTGCCGCAAGCCATCTTCACCAGCACGGCGACCAGCTATTATGCGTCGCTGGTGGCGCCGCGCGACACGGTCCCGCCTTCGGTTCCCACCGGTGTTGCCGGTGTGTCCGGCAATCCGAACACGGCAACCTTAAGCTGGAGCGCTTCCACGGACAACGTAGGCGTGGCGGGCTACAACGTCTTACGCAACGGGTCCATCGTGGGCGTGACGGCGCAACAATACTATCAGGACTCGGGGCTGACCGAGAGCGCCACGTACACGTATACGATCGAGTCCTTCGATTTAGGCGGGAACGTCTCCGCGCCTTCACAGCGCGTCAATGTGACCACCCGGGATGTGACGCCGCCGAGCGTACCGGCCGGAGTAGCGGCCACCGCCGTTTCATGCCAGCGAGCGACCTTGACCTGGCTGCCGTCCACGGACAATAGCGGGGTGGGCAGTTACATCGTGTTCTGGGGACTTTCTCCAGGGGCGCTGGTACAGGTGGCGCGCACGGCGGGCACTTCCACTTCTTACAACAGTTCTCCGCTGACCGCCGGGACCACTTACTACTATGGCGTGGAGGCGGCCGACACATCCGGCAATGTCTCCGCGATGTCCGCTATCGTATCCGCCACTACGCCGACGCCGCCCTCGGCCCCTGCGAATCTGACGGCCGCGGCGGCATCGGACAGCCGCATCGGCCTCACATGGTCCGCCTCGGCCAGCGGAGGTCTCCCGGTGCAGTATTACCACGTATACCGGGGCAGTTCAGCTTACAATCTCAGCCAGATCGCGGTGGTGGCGGCGGGCTCCTATTCGGACGCCACCGTGAATCAGACCACCACTTACTACTACGCGGTGCAGGCGGCAGATACGGCGGCGGACCTGTCGCCGATGTCTGCGATTGTGCGGATCGCGACGCCGGCCCCGCCTGGGACTCCCACCAACCTGGCGGCGACGCCATCTTCCAGCAGCTTGATCGGCCTGGCGTGGTCCGCCTCGGCCAGCGGCGGGCTGCCGGTGCAGTATTATCACGTGTACCGGGGCGCCACCGCGTCCAATATGAGCCAGGTGGGAGTTGTCCAGCAAACGTCCTACTGGGATTCCACAGTCACCGCCGGCGGGAAATACTACTATGCGGTGCAAGCGGCGGACACGGCGGGGGACCTGTCGGCGATGTCCGCGGCTGTCCTGGCTACGGCGCCGACCGGACCCTCGGTGCCATGCGGACTCGCGGCCACCGCCGTTTCCACGACGAAGATCAGTCTGAGCTGGTCGCCTTCGGCGAGCGGCGGCCTGCCCATCCAGAACTATCGCGTGTTCCGCGGCGTCACGGCTCTCGGCCTGAGCCAGATTGCGACCGTCGTGCAGCCTGCGTATACAGACACTTCGGGATCTCCGGCGACGAAGTACTTCTACGCGGTCGAGGCGGTCGACACGGGCGGCGATCTTTCGGCGATGTCGGTGGCGGTCTCCGCGACCACGCTGGCACTGCCCTCGGCGCCCCGCAACCTGGCGGCGAGCGCGACCAAATATCAAGTGAGTCTCACGTGGACGGCGGCGCAGAGTGGGATGCCGCTGGCTTCGTACACCGTTTTCCGGGGCAGTTCGCCATCCAATCTGATCTCGTTCAGAGTGGTCGCGCCAACGGCGACATCGATGAACGACAGCAGCGTGGTGGTGAACACTACCTACTATTACGGGATCCAGGCGCAAGACACGGGTGGAAATATTTCTCCCATGTCGGCGATCGTGGCCGTCACTATTCCTTAGGGATCCAAAACAGTCAAATCGGTGCCGGCCGGGCCATCCACCCGGCCGGCGCCGCCATCTCTCCCACCCCCCAATCCACTTCCGCTACACTGATGATTCCAGGCAATTCCCAGGCCACCGAACGTGAACGCCGTCGAATTTCAGGGTGTCTCGAAGAGCTACTCGATCTATGAGTCGCCGGGAGACCGTTTGAAGGAGTTGGTCTCGTTCAACCGCTTGAAGCGCCACCAGGATTTCTGGGCGCTGCACGATGTCACGTTCGAAACCCGCCGGGGTGAAACCTTCTGCATCATCGGCGAAAACGGCTCCGGCAAGAGCACCCTCCTGCAGATGGTGGCGGGCATTCTGCAGCCCACCCGCGGTTCAGTCAACGTGGAGGGGCGGGTATCGGCGCTGCTCGAACTGGGCGCCGGATTCAATCCCGAATTCACGGGACGCGACAATGTCTATCTGAACGGGTCCATCCTGGGCCTGAGCACGCGGCAGATCGATCGGCGCTACAAAGACATCGAAGACTTCGCCGAAATCGGCGACTTCATCAACCAGCCGGTGAAGACGTATTCGAGCGGCATGGTGGTGAGGCTGGCATTCGCGGTGGCCATCAACGTGGACCCGGAGATCCTGCTGGTGGACGAAGCCCTGGCCGTGGGCGACATTTATTTCCGCCAGCGCTGTATGCGCAAGGTACATGAGTTGCGCACGAGCGGCATCACCATACTCTTCGTATCCCACGCCATCGCCGATGTGAAAGCGATCGGCGATCGCGCCATGTGGCTGGAACACGGCCATATCCGGGAGATCGGCGAAACCGACCGGGTGGTAGCCAAATACCTGGCGGCCATGGTGGAGAAGGACTCCGCGTACCTGATGCTGAAGGGTTCGCCTGAACGGGCGCGCAGCGGCTCGCGCGTGCGCGCGCCGGAGGTGGTCGAACACATTCCGAATATCGATCACCGCTATGGCGACGGGCGCGCGGAAGTGTTGGGAATCGCGGTGCTCGACGCGCAGGGCGATCCCGTTCATCTGCTGCAGCCTTCGCAACGGATCACTTTGCGCGTGAGTGTGCGCGCCCACGCGGATATCGTCCAGCCGATCGTGGGGTTCATGATGCGCAACCACCTGGGCATCGATTTCTCGGGCACGAATACGGCGCGCGAGGGCTACGATCTGCCGGCGATGACGGCCGAGGATGTCTATACGGTCGATTTTCATCTCGAGATGCCGGAACTATATCCCTCCTCGTTTTCGTTTTCGCCGGCCATCGCCGACGGCACCCTGCTGGGCTACAAGATGTGCGATTGGATCGACAACGCCATCGCCCTGCAGATGGGACACTCGCCGGGCGAGATCTACGGATTCCTGCGGCTGCCGTGCCGGGTGGAGGTGAATGCGCGGCTGGCGCATGCGCCGGCGGCGGAACTGACGGAGCACGGGGTTGGTTGAATCGATGAACGTCGAATTCACCGGCGAGCGCGTAATCCCCGGACAGGTGGATGCGAACCTGCTGAACGAGCATCTGGCGCGCTACGCATTCGCGGCGCGGCTGGCGCGGGGCAAGCGGGTCTTGGACGCGGGCTGCGGCGCGGGCTACGGCGCGGCCGAACTGGCGGAATCGGCGCGATCGGTGGTGGGCGCGGATATCGCCGCGGTGGCAGTGACCTTCGCCCGTGCGCATTATTCTCCGCCGGGTCTGCAGTTCGAACAGGCCTCCTGCACCGCGCTGCCGCACCGGGATGGGGTTTTCGACCTGGTGGTCGCTTTCGAGGTCATCGAGCATTTGCCTGGCTGGCGCGACTTTCTACTGGAAGTGCGGCGCGTGCTGGCGCCCACCGGACAGTTCATCGTCTCGACTCCCAACAAGCTGTACTACGCGGCATCGCGCGGCGGCGCGGGGGCCAACCCGTTTCACGCCCACGAGTTCGAATTCGACGAGTTCCGCGAGGAATTAGCGGCCATCTTTCCGCATATCTCCCTATTTCTCGAGAACCACGTCGAAGGCGTGGCGTTCCGTCCGATGCAGGCGGCGGAATCGGGTACTACAGAGGTACGCGTGGATGGCGGGGCCGCATCGCCGGCGGAGTCGCACTTCTTCGTGGCGGTCTGCGCGCACCGCCCTCAGACTGGAAATCCGACGTTCGTCTATGTTCCCAGCGCGGGGAATGTGCTGCGCGAGAGAGAGACGCACATCGCGCTGCTTGAAGGCGAACTGCGGCGAAAGGACGATTGGCTGGAGACCGCCAAGCGGGAACTGGCGGATCTGGACCTGGAGCATCGCAAGGTCACGGCGGAGCTGGAGGAGAGCAACCACTGGGCCGCGCGCCTGGATGGGGAAGTGACCAGCCGGGGCGCTCGCATTCAGGAACTGCAGGCGGAATTGGCCGGCGAACAGGCCGCGGCCCGCGCCGTGGTGGACGCTTACGAGCGGAAGATCGCGGAACTGGAAGCGGAGAACCGCGCGAAATCGGAATGGGCGGCGCAGGTTAACGCGCAGCTTGACGGCAAGCTGCGGGAGCTGGCGCAATGCGTGGAGTATCTGCAGCAGGCGGAAAAGACGGTGGAAGAGCGCACACGTTGGGCGCAAGCCCTTAGCGCCGAGTCAGAGCAGTTTCGCCGCAAGCTGGCCTTGCTGGAAGCTTCGCGCTGGGTGCGGCTGGGCCGCCGCGTCGGGTTGGGACCTGACGCCGACCTGCAATGACGGTCCTTCTCCTGATCCTCTCCCCCCTGATGTTTTTGGCCGCGGTATTGTCCCTGGCCATCACGGATCTGGCCTGGCTCATATTCGGCACGCGGGCGGCGCCTCGCAACCGGAAATGCCTCCCCAACGCCGCGAGCGTGGTGATTCCCAACTGGAACGGGCGAGACCTGCTGGAGCGATACCTGCCATCCGCGATCCGCGCGCTCCGCGGGAATCGGGAAAACGAAATCCTGGTTGTCGATAACGGGTCGGCGGATGGCAGCGCGGAGTTCGTGCGGCAAACGTTTCCCGGCGTGAAGGTGCTGGCGCTCGACCGGAACCTGGGTTTTGGCGGCGGCTCGAATGCCGGATTCCGTGCGGCGAAGAACGACATCGTGGTGCTGCTGAACAGCGACATGCAGGTGTCGCCCGATTTTCTGGCGCCACTGCTCGAAGGCTTCACCGACGAACGCGTCTTCGCCGTCTCCTGCCAGATCTTCTTTCGCGATCCAGCCAAGCTGCGCGAAGAGACGGGATTGACCGAAGGCTGGTGGCAGGACGGCGGGCTGAAAGTGCGGCATCGGGCCGACGCAGCCATCACCGGGTTGTTTCCGTGCTTCTACGGGGGCGGCGGATCCTGCGCCTTCGACCGGCGAAAGTTTCTGGAACTGGGCGGTTTCGACGAACTGCTGGCGCCCTTTTATCTGGAAGACACCGACCTGGGCTACCTGGCATGGAAGCGCGGCTGGCAGGTGCTGTATGAGCCGCGCAGCATCGTGTATCACGAGCATCGCGGCACCATCGGCAAGCGCTTCAGCGAGGCGCAGATCCAGGCGGTGCTCAAGAAGAACTACCTGTTGTTCTGCTGGAAGAATATCCACGACTGGCGGCGGCTGGCGGCGCATTTCTTCTTCAGCTATGGCGGAGCGCTGCTCAGCGTGGCGTCCGGCGACGTGCCCGGCCGCGCCAATCTGCGCGGCTGGTGGCGCGCCTTCCGGCAGCTTCCTGGGGCGATGTCGTCGCGTTGGCGGGCGCGCCGGTTGGCCATGGTGGATGATACGGAAGCCTTCCGGAGACCGCTAGGGGGATACTTCCGGGATCGATTTGCCGGCGATCTGCCGCAAACCGGTTCCAGTTTACGCGTGCTGTTCGTCTCGCCCTACCCGATCTGCCCGCCGGTGCATGGGGGCGGCGTGTTCATGTATCAAACGCTGCGCGAACTGGCCAAGCTCGCCACGGTCCACGTGGTGGCTATGTTGGACAGGCGGTCCCAGGCGCCCGCGCAGGAGGAGTTGCGCAATTTCTGCGCCTCCGCCGAGTTTCTGGTGCGTCCGCCCCAGCCCGCCAGCCTGGGCTCAATGCGTCCTCACGCGGTGGCCGAATTCGCCAACGCCGATCTGGACTGGCTGATCCACCGCCAGATATATCTGCACCGCATCGATGTGGTGCAGCTCGAATACACGCCGCTGGGCCAATACGCGGGCGCCTACCGGCGCATTCCCATCATCCTGTTCGAGCACGATATCTATTTCCAATCCATCGCGCGCGGCCTTCCGCTGATGACGGGTACGCTGGCCCGGATCAAGGCGCGCTACGAGTATCTGCGGGCGCTGCGCTACGAGTTGGGCGTGCTTCCCCGCTGCGACCGCGTGCAGGTATGTACGCGGGAAAACGGGGAGTACCTGGCCAGTTTTCTGCCGGGGATTCGCGGCCGCCTGCAAGCGGGGCTGCGGGCGGGGATCGACACGGCGCGCTACGAGTTCACGCCGGACGGCCGGGAGCCGTTCACGATGCTGTTCCTGGGAAGCTTCCGGCACGAGCCGAATATTGTGGCGCTGGATTGGTTTGTCGATGAAGTGTTGCCGCGCATCGTGGCGCGCCGGCCGGAAGCGCGGCTGGTGGTGGTGGGATCGGACGCGCCCGAGCGGCATCCTTACGCCGACCGCGCGCCTACCATTGAAATCCGGGGATTTGTGGAAGATATCCGCGAGCCCCTGTCGCGCTATGCGGTGTTCGTTTGCCCCGTGCGGAGCGGTTCGGGCGTGCGCGTCAAGCTGCTGGAAGCCTTTGCCGGCGGCATCCCCGTGGTTTCGACCCGGATCGGCGCGGAAGGCCTGGCGGAGCAGGACGGCGAGTTCTGCCGGCTGGCGGACGCGCCGGAGCCGTTCGCCGAAAAAGTGATACAGGTTTTTGAAAATGCGCCGCAGGCGGCGGAGATGGCCCTGCGCGCGCGTTCCGAAGTAGTGGCTCATTGGGACATGGCCGCCATCACCGCGCGGCTGGTGGAGAGCTATCGGGAGGCGATAGGAGAAAAGAACGCTACTTCGTCTTCGGAGAGAGGTCTTCCTTAAGCTGTTTCACGACGCGCCCGGCGGTGTGATCCAACTCGTGCGGGCTGGTGTTCCTGGGCTTCTCGAAAACCGACCAGAGCACCTGGCGGGATTTCACGTCGACCAGGAAAATCGTTCCGCGGCTGTGGCCCCCGGCGCCCATGCCGCCGGCCTTATCCGTTTTGTTGACGGGATCCCCGAGCGCGGTTAACAGTCCGCCGCGGGCCGGAGATGTCTCCACCTTCTCTTTTTCCTTTTCCTTGGGCGCTTCCTTGGCCGGTGCCGGCGGGGGATACAACTCGTTCAACTTATCCTCCAGCGGCGCGCCAACCTCGTCCGTGATGATGGTTTCCGCCTTGGCCGGATCGGTCACCACCTGCAGCACATGCATACGCGTGAGCCGGTTGGCGATGAATTGGTCCAGGCCCCGGCCCATGGGCATCAGGTACACAGTCCGGCCCCCGGTGAGTTCGGCGGCGGCCCCGCTAAGGCAAAAGCTCAGGCAACCAAGCAGCGATACGGCCCATTTCATCTTATTTACCATCATAACAATGGACGCTTCCCGGTACGGATAAAGACGATACGAATGTATAAAGGCGATACCATCACGGTCATCATCCCTTGCCTGAATGAGGAGCAGGGCATCGAGCGCGTGCTGCGCGACATGCCGGATTTTGTCGACCAGGTCATCGTTGTGGACAACGCCTCCACCGATAGCACCTCGCACGTGGCGGCATCGCTCGGCGCGCAAGTGATCCGCGAGGAAACTCGCGGCTATGGCCGCAGTTACAAACGCGGGTTCGCCGCCGCTACCAGCGATCTCATCGTCACCCTGGATGGCGACCATAGTTACCCGGTGGATGCGGTTTCTTATCTGCTGGAAGCATTCCGGCACTTGAAGGTCGACTTCCTCAACGCCTCGCGCTTTCCCGTGCGCGATCGGCAGTCCATGAGCCTGAAGCACCATTTCGGCAACCTGGTGCTTTCGGTCGCGATGTCGATCCTGTACTTCCGCTGGGTGCGCGACTCGCAATCCGGCATGTGGGTGTTCCGCCGATCCATCCTCAAAGATATGCAACTGGAAGCGGATGGCATGGCCTTCTCCGAGGAAATCAAGATCGAAGCGTTGAAGAACCCGCGCGTGCGGTTCGGCGAAATCGCCATCATGTATACCTCGCGGGTCGGGGAAAAGAAATTGAATCCCTGGAGGGACGGCCTGCGGAATCTGCTCTTCCTGATGAAGAAACGGCTGCCGCGGCGCAAAACATGAGCGGCCGCGATGTTACCGTAATTGTGCCGGTGTGGAACCGGCGCGAGTTGCTGGAACGTTTGGTGGCTGGTTTGCGCTCCCAAAC
>JBEKIM010000104.1:0-17577 GCA_050011755.1 Bryobacteraceae bacterium
TTGTACACTTTCGGGGGGACGGCGGACGGCAGCGATCCTCACGGCGTGGCCATCGGCAGCAACGGAGTCCTGTATGGTTCCACTTCGGATGGAGGCCTGGGCTATGGCACGGTGTACTCGTTAACCCCGCCGGCTTCACCCGGTGGCAGTTGGACCGAGAACGTGCTTTACAGTTTTCCGTATAACGGGGTGACGGGTGGGCCCACGAACCTCGTGATCGGTCCGCAGGGAGCCCTGTATGGGACGACGAACTATATAGGCGGCAACACGATCTCTACGGTTTTCGTCGTGGAACCTTAGCCATCCCGCCGTCACGGCTTCGCCGGCGAAGCGACCCTGTGCCCACACCAGCACGACTTGCAAGTCGCGGTGCGCGGTGGAATCGCTTTCGAAACTCGGCGCGATCCCTGGGGGCGGCCCGATGCGGCCGCCGCACAGGGAGACTTCGTGTGAGCCGCCGGGAGAAGATCAATAGTCGAGCGTCACCTGGGTAGCCGCGACTTGCCCGCCGTAGCTGCATTGCGGCTTCAGGCCCGCGGCCCAACTCACGATCGACCAACCCGGATTCGAGATCGGGTCGAAGCGATCGTCGTACAGCGACACGCTTGAGAATGTGATCGAGCCACCTTTGGGGTAATCGGTGCATTTGGCGATGTTATAAACCTCTAACGCGCCGGCGAACGCCCAATTAAACGTCTGCCCCTCACTGGGCGTATTGGTCAGCTTAGTGCTTTTCCCCGCAGTCACATCCTCGGTCGTCACATTCCAGGTGGAGCACGATAGCGTACCCGCGCTGCAAGAGTCCTTCATAGTGCCTAGAATTTTATTGCCCGCCTTGACACGCACGGGGGTGCTCTCCACCGTGATGCCGCCCGGGCAGCAGTTCCAGCTTGCAATGCCCCACCCGGCGCTAAAATCGGCGTTCCAACCGAGCACCGGCTGGATAATGCTCACGATGTCGTCAATATCCTCCAGGCCCGGAAACAGATACACTGTTTGGCTATTGTTTACCGTCGGCGCCGGCGGCACAGTCCAGGTTGCGGTCAGTTCGCCGTAGGAGGTGGTCGTAGTGGCGTCTCCAGCTTCAATCCAGCTATGGCTGATCGTCGGCGGCATTACGCCGCGGCGATCGTCTCTCCGCTGGCCGTGAAATGCGGGTAATAGCAAGGCGTCACGTTCTCGGAGGTTCCGTCCGCATGTTGGACGACCAGCCCCGCCAACAGATTCTCTCCTTCCGCAAGCCGCAGGACACAGGATGGATGGAAGTAGCCGAACGGCGTGATCACATACCCCTCGGGCACTCCCGCCGGACGGTTCAATCCCGCTGGCGCCTGGGCGAAAACCAGAGTCGATGCCAGAAACAGGCTCAGAATTGCAACTCTCAGGATTGCGTTACAGGTGCTCGCGCGGATTAGAGAATTCTCAGTTACCGCACGTACGCTTGTTTTCAGTTGGATGCGATGCAGCATTTGGACAGCCCTCCTTCGGCTTCCTTCAGTCGTTGGATTCGGCGATTTCCACCGTTACGTGTTTACCCAGGTTCGCCGCTTGAACCTTCCTGGTCTCTGCTAGCATATCTCCAAACGGGCCGCGCTGGGATTTTTGTTAACCATGGGTAAGCCTGCCCCGCCTGGGCTCAAGTATAATTGAAAGCGAAGAATGGAGCCTAAATGGGTAAAAAGATAGCCATTGGTTGTGCCGGCGTGGGACTCGTTTTCGTGCTGATCGCGGTAGCTTCCATCAGCGGTGTTTACAACTCGCTTGTGCAACTCGATCAGGCCACCGATGCGCAGTGGGCCCAGGTCCAAAATGCCTACCAACGGCGCGCCGATCTGGTGCCCAACCTGGTGGCGACCGTCAAAGGCGCCGCCAACTTTGAACAGAGCACCATGACCGCGGTGACGGAGGCTCGCGCCAAGGTTGGCCAGGTCACACCTGCCGCCATGGCGGACATTACCAAAGATCCCGCGGCCTTCCAGCGCTATCAGGCTGCGCAGCAAGGGCTGTCTTCGGCGCTGTCTCACTTGCTGGTCGTCACCGAAAACTACCCGCAGCTCAAAGCCACCGCCAACTTTCGCGACCTGCAAGCCCAGCTCGAGGGCACCGAAAATCGCATTACCGTCGAGCGGCAGAGATTCAACGAGGCGGCGCAAGCCTTCAATACCCGCCGCAACAGTTTTCCAGCCGTGATGGTCGCCGGCTTCTTCGGCGATAAATTCGCGACCAAGCCTTACTTCCAGGCGCAAGCCGGAAGCGAAAAGGCGCCCGAGGTAAAGTTCTAGGTGGCTTGTGCGCCGTAGCCTGTCCGGCTTTATCGTCCTCGTTTCGAGCGCGCTTCTCTACGCGGCCGAAACACCCATCCCTCCGTCGCCCACCCAATGGGTCACGGACACCGCCAACTTCCTGTCGCCGGAGACGGTGAGCTCACTGAACGCACGCCTTTCCGCATACGAGCAGTCGACAGGCCATCAATTGATTGTGTACATCGCTCCCACCACGGGCGACGACCCAATCGACGACTGGTCCGTCCGGGCCTTCGCAAAATGGAAGGTAGGCCGGAAGGGGCTCGATGACGGGCTCGCCCTTTTCATCATGTCCCAGGATCGCAAGATGAGGATCGAGGTCGGTTACGGTCTGGAGGCGGTGGTGCCCGACGCGATCGCCTCGCGCGTCATTAACGACGTGATGCAGCCTCGGATTCAGGCCGGCCATCCTGACGAGGCGGTAACCGCAGCGATCGATTCGCTGACCGGCGTCATCGGCGGGCAGGCCAATGCACCCGCGCCCGCCCCGGCCCCGGCGCCGGAGAAACCCCAGCCCATCAGCCTGTTTCAATGGATCTTTTATGGCATCGCCGGAATACTGATCCTGGCCCTGGTGATCACCCACCCCGCACTCGCCTTCTACTTGCTGGCCAGCATCATGTCGGGTGGCGGCGGGGGTGGTGGCGGAGGAGGCGGGGGCGGATTTGGCGGGGGCGGCGGACGGTCCGGCGGTGGAGGAGCAAGCGGATCATGGTAACCATCGACAAGGAGCGGATCAAGCAGGCGATTCAGAAAGCCGAGAGGCGGACTTCCGGCGAAATCCGCGTTTCTTTGTCACCGCTGTTCTGGGGAGATGTCCGGAAAGCCGCCGAGAAGGCGTTCGAGCGGCTGGGCATGACGGCGACGAAGGAACGCAACGCCGTTTTGTTTTTCGTCGTACCCGCGCGCCGCAAGTTCGTCGTGTTGGGCGACAGCGGCATCCACGAAAAAGTCGGCCAGGCATTTTGGCATCACATCGTCCGCACCGTGTCGGAAAAATTCGCGCAAGGTGACTTTACCGGAGGCCTTGTCGCCGGCATCGAAGCAGTCGGCGAAGACCTGGCCAGGCATTTCCCCTTCGACGCCGCCACCGACCAGAACGAACTGCCGGACGACGTCGACTACGGACCCGAAAAGGCTGGCCGCTGAAACCAGCCGGCAAGCCAGGGCCGGCGTGGAGGCCGAACAGTGAAGATCGCGACCTTCAATATCAACAACATCCACAAGCGCCTGGAGAATCTCGTGGCCTGGCTCGGCCAGGTTGCACCCGATGTCGTTTGCCTCCAGGAGCTAAAGGCGGCGCATGAGACGTTTCCCGCGGATGCCCTTCGCGCCCTCGGCTACGAAGCCGTCTGGCAGGGCCAGCGTTCCTGGAATGGCGTAGCTATCCTGGCGCGAGATCATGCTCCGGTGCTGGTGCGCTCCAGCCTGCCCGGCAACCCCGAGGATTCCCAGGCGCGGTACATCGAGGCGGCCGTGAACGGGGTCTTGATCGCCTCCATCTACCTGCCGAATGGAAATCCTCAGCCTGGCCCGAAGTTCCAATATAAGCTCGCATGGTTTGAACGCCTCATGGCCCACGCCGCCGGACTCATTACGGCCGGCGTGCCTGTCGTATTGGCGGGCGATTACAATGTCGTGCCGGCGCCCAATGACATCTATCCCACGCGATCGTTAGATGACAACGCGCTGATCCAGCCGGAAAGCCGCGCGGCCTTTGCCCGATTGCTGGCTCAAGGCTGGACAGATGCTCTGCGGCGATTGTACCCGGATGGGCCGCTCTGGACATTCTGGGATTACAAACGCGAGCGGTGGCCGGCCAACAAGGGCATGCGGCTCGATCATTTCCTTCTCTCGCCGGTGGTGGCGGAGCGCCTCGTAGACGGCGGTGTAGACCGATCGGTGCGGGGGGAAGAAAACGCCAGTGACCATGCTCCCGCCTGGATCGTGCTTGATGTTTGATCGGGTTATTCCACTTCGACCGCGGGATACGTCTCGATATATTCTTCGCCGTTGCAGCCGTAGTAAGCCACCGTGCGCGCGGTGAAATCGACATCGTAACGGACCACCCCAGCGCGCCAGGATGCCGCCAGGAACTCCGGAAACGTGCTATTGCCGGACTGGTCCGTTCGCAGCGCGGCGATCAGCGCTTCCCGATCGAACCGCGGCACGTCCACGGTGCCGGACACCAGAGGTTCGCCCTGAATGGCGACCGGCCCGTCCTCTGTCAGGAAGAGGCTTTCGCAGGCAGGCAGAAACCATAGATTACGCGTTACCCCGGCGCGCCGGAGCGTCTCGGCCAGATAGGGGAAGCCTCCCGCTTTGGGCCTTCCAGCCGTGCCGCGCTGTAGGGCGGCGGTCAGGTTATCGGTGGCTTTGCTCATTCAGGCGTAGGTGGCGCGAACACTACTTTCAACAATTGCAGGTCCTGGGCGAGGAACCCGGTGTCCTGCACGTAGGTAACGAACTGGGTTTGGCCGTTGCCCTGGGCAAACTCCGGGTGTGCGAGCGCGGCATAATCGGCATTATTCTGGTAAGCCGGCAATCCCGTGTAGAACTGCGTGGCCGCGGACCATGGCCCCCACGGAGTATAGGAGACGTTGTAATAGAGATTGCTGTTAAACACGCCGCTATAGATCGCGACATACATGCCGAGAAAATTATCGTAAAAAACTGAGCTTCCCGCAGCCCCGCCATTGAACACCGTCACCGCATCCGCCGCATTTGAACTCCAGGTACTGTTTCCGGCGTAATAGGTCCACGCACTGGCGGTGGTGGCACTGGCCAATGGTACGCTCGCAATCTGCGTATCTTCCGCGAGGAACACGCCCTTATTGCCATACGTGTAGAGCGTATCGCCGCTAACCACCCATCCAGAAGTGAAGCCCACGGCGCTGCCCTGCCACATCAGGGTCGGGTAAGCGGTTCCGGGACTGATAACCGGCCGCGTGATCTTTCCGTTCTGCCATATGGCGATGCCTTCACCGATGGAGACCCAGCCGGAATAAGTGGGCGAGCGCCATATCTCCCCATAGAGGATCAAGGCCCTGTTGCGGGCGGGGTCGGGGACGAGCGGACCGGGCCAAATGGCGAACTCCGCGCCGCAGGGCTTCACCTGGCAACTGCTTCCACTGCCTGCGTGTTCCTGGTTGTATTGCAGTTCCCACGGAAGAAACGGAAAAAAACTGGTAGGATATCCGCTTGCATCCACGTAGTTGCCGTTCAACGTAATCCCGTTGGTCGCGTCCAGATCGGTGGCCCAAGACAGCGAATTGGAAAAGAAGTTCTCGTTGGACGCGTTGTAGACCTTCAGCGCCGTGTCGTTGAAAAGCCAGAACGAGTTCTTGCCCATTTGCGCGCTGTACGTGCCATCGCGGCCTTGCACCACGGAGTCCTGCGTAACCAACCCCATCGGCGTAACGGATTCAATTGCAGGAATGGGCGGAGGTCCGGTCTGCGCCTGAACGCACCGCGAAATGGCCAACAGCGTAAGCACCGCGACGGCAGTCTTCATATGCGATAAAACATCATCGTACTACGCCTCGACGGCGGACTGAAGTCCGCCGCAGCACGCTGAGAGGAGGCGTGCGCCACGGGCAGGCGGCCAGTCATCGCGAGATAAGTCCAAACTCCAGCAGTCCGGCTTTTAGCCGGCTCTTCCCATTGTTTAATACACGACCACGCCGATGTGGTTATTCTGCTCCGCGTCCGGACGCCCTTGATACGTCCCCGGGACGACGGTTGAATCGAACGACGTGTATAGGCGGCTTTGCCCCGGCTTCCCGGTTCCGCGGGCGATCGCACCCATGAAAAAGTCCGACTGAAAGAAGCCCAACGACTGCGGGTCGCCATCGATCGGATCGAGCACCTGGGTCACAAATTGGGAGGTTCCGAGCGTTGTGCTCCCAGGGGCGACCTGATTGCGCAGCACCCGCAATTCGTGGTTGAACTTATCCCCCGCCGCGCTGTAGTAAGTCAGGTGTACCGTAGCGGTGGAGGCGTCCACGGCCATGGCGGGATAGAAATGATGCCCGGTCGATGTGTCCGCCGATGCCGGAGCCGACCAGGTCCGGCCGTTGTTAGTGGACACCGTCATCAGCACCTCCGCGTTCAGGCATACGGTGGAAGGCGGATTCCCATGTGTGAACGGGTCTTTGCAGTCCTCGTAGGCCAGAAAACTGGTGAACGCACCGCCTGCCTCGGACCGGCTGGCATGCTTCGGATAGGTCCACGCCTGCAGGTTGATATTCACCAAACGCCCGCCGATCGGATGCGCGACTTCCGTCACCAGCGAGGGCGCACTACAAGCCGGCGCCTGCGGCGGAACGCCGGCGCTGCAAGTCGCGAACTCGATGCTGTCGCTGCCGTCCGCATTCGCATTCACGAAGGAGATCGTAACCAACCCGTCGGCGCGGACCTGCACGTAGGGAAACGCCGCCGCTGTGCTCGCCGGCGCGCTCACCGTGGCAGGAGCACTACAGTTCAGCGCGGGCGTACACGCCACCAGGGCGATGCTGCTCGCATAGCTGCTGAAATCGAACTGCTCGACGGCCACATAAACGTTCCCCGCTCCGGTTCCCGCGGCGCGCTGATCCACCGCGATGCGCGGCAGGTCGTTCACGGAATCGAAAACGGGCTGAGCAAAAAGGAGCACGGGCGGAGTGGCCGTCCAGCAGGATACCGCCTGCGCAGCGGTGTGCGTACCGTTCGGGCAGGCGGCCGGATTTAGCAGCGCGGACGCCGCCGCCCGGAAAAGTGCCACGCCCCCCGTGCTGGCCGACCCGAACCGCACATCGGCCATGTAGAATGCGTCACGGTGCGGATCGGCGGCCACGACGGCATTTCCGGTTCCCATCTCCGTGTTCCCCTGAAACGTAAGAGCAGGTAAGCCACCCTCGAATTGAACACTGCAATCGGCGGCGGCGGAGCGGTGCACATAGTAACCGCTCACGCTTTGGTCCCAATCCACCCCCGAACTCAGATTGCCGCGCCAGTCATTCGCCGCTTGCACGATCAGGTCCTCGTTTGGACCCACGCGATTGAGCAGAAAGTCCGCTGAGGCCTGATTCTGTGGCACCGCATTCGGCCGCGGCTCCAGGTTGAAGCGCGTACCGGCAGGCCCGTTGCATCCGGTCGCCGCCGCTTCGGCCATCGCCGGTTCTTCCGCCAGGCCGGCTCGCTCCCGCCAGGATTCAGGCGCCACCGTGGTCTGGGCGGGCTCGCCGAATGCCAGAATCGCCGCCTTGGCTAGAGGATGCCCCGTCGCGCGGAGGAAACGCCTGCCCTCCTCGGAGGCCAGAAACCGAAGCGGCGCCGACGGCGGGATGCGGAATCGCCGGAACGCTTCTGGAATGGCCTGCCTGCGTGCCGGATCGCCGGCTGTCGTTTGCGCCGTCAGTGCCCCGGCCGCAACGATGCTGAATAGGATTACAGTTTTCATGACGATCGCCTCGCGCTCTAATACGAGAACACCGTTAGATGATTATTCACGTCGGCACTGGGGACACCGCCATAGGCGCCGAAAACGCTATTCCAGGTGAACCCGACGTAGGCATGGCTCTGCCCCGCGGTTCCCGTCCCGCTCGCCGCCAGTCCCAGGCGGTCGCTGAAACCCGCGGGCTGGTCCAATACGCCGATCGGTGAGGTAGCCTGCACGTCTGCGAAGTCCGATGTCAATAGCCGCGGATCGCCCACCACGGTCGAACCCGGAACAATCTGTGCCAGAAAGACCTGTGGCCGCTGCTTGAATGAATCGTTCTCGGTAGAGTAGTAAGCGATGCTCACCGTTTCTGTCGAGACGTCTGTAGCCACCGTCCCAAAAAACTGCTGCCCCGGGCTGGCGGTGACCTTTGCGATGGGCGACCAGGTAGCGCCGCCATCGCTGGAACTGGCGATCGCCACGTCGGTCTTCGGGCAGAATGGCGACCCCAGACCGGCTTGTTGAGTCACCGTTACATCGCAGCGATCGTACACCAGAAACGTGGTGACCGTCGTCCCGTCGCTCTCCAGGCGGTGCGCGTGCCGGGGATAGAGTTGGTCCTCCATCGGCACATCTCCAAGGAGAGTGGCGAAGACGGGGTCGTTCTCCGTTGTCACTAACAGCGGCGCCGCGCACGTGGGCGGGGCCGGAGCGCCGTTGGGTGTGCAATTAACAAACTTAATCTCCTCGGGATTGACTCCCGGAAAACTCGTATTGCGGTACGATATCGTGACGCCGCCATCCGGACGCACCTGGACGAACGGGAAATCCGCCTCCGCGTCCCCGCCGCCGATCTCGATCGACTTCCCACAAGACAGCCTCTCATTCGTGCATGCCGTCAGAAAAACGCTGGTATTCAGGCTGTCGCCCATGCGCTCGGCGACGACCACGTAGATATCGCCGGCCCCGGTACCGCTGGTGCGGGCGTCCACCGCAACGTGCGGCGAATCCAGGATCGAATTCAATGGCGTGACATTTGTGACCGTACCGAGTGTCCAGCATGCGGCGCTGCCGCCGGTTTCCGTACCGCTCGGGCATGCCGTAGAACTCAGCAGATTGGCGGCGGTGGTTCTCACGATGCCAACGCCGTTATCGTCTGTCGACAACCCAAATCGCAGGTCTACGATAAAGAACGCGTCGCGCGCCGGATCCGCTATCACCGTGGGGGTCCCAAACGGCACGAAAGAATCGATGGCTGTGTTGATCACGGGCAGACCGCCTTCCAAATCGGGCGCGCAGTTCGCGTTCGACCTTTGGACATAGAAACCATCGTCGCTGCCGCCCAATCCGCGTTCGTCGGCTGCCGTGGCCACCACCAGATCGAGGTTCGGTCCTGCCCGGCCGGGCAGAAAAGCAACCGACCTGGCGGCTTGCACCACCGCATTCGGACGAGGTTCCAGATTGAAACGGCTCCCGTTCGGTCCCGTGCAACCGGACTGTGCGTGCGCGGGACTGACGCTCCAAAGCCCTGCCAAAGCTGCAATGCAGAATAAGAAACCGAACTTCATGCCGGCTGATCCTTTCTCTACGAATCGCGCGCAGTACGCGCGCAAACAGTTCCCAGCGTACCAGCAGGATCGAAGAGCAGTCGTGAACGAAATGTCAAAGTCTTGTGAAATGGCCCGCCGCCCGATTCCGTTCGATAGGCGCTGCCCGGCTTCCGCGGGCACGCTATTCTATAGATGTAGCTGGCCTTGAGGCACCGAAAAAAAGGTACTCGACCAAGATGCCAACGATTCGCAAGAAGATCCTGATTGTCCAGCCCGACCACCCTCGACTCAATCTCTTTCTTATCGCCATGGGGCAGGCGGCCGCTGCCCTAAAAGCCGAAATGAAGCCCGTTTCGACGGCGGCGTTCGCTAACTCCGCATTGGAGCAACTCTACGCCGAAGCCGAGGCTGCCAGCCTGATTGTCGTGGATGTCACCGACTCCAGTCCCGCGGCCATGTATCTTCTCGGCTACGCCCATGCCCGGCAGAAGCCTGTGCTCATCATGTACGAGAGCGCCGACCGTCTGTCGTTCGACGTCACCGGCGTCCCCGCATTTCACTACAGTCTCGACTCGCAGGACGCCTTCCTCCAGGGCTTCCGTGAGTTGCTCGAAGACGCGCTTTCGAACCCCAGCCGCTTTCAAAGCAGGCTGAAAACCGGCTCGCCGGGAACCAACGTATTTATCAGCTATTGCCACCAGGACGAGATCTTCCTGCAACGCCTCCGGATTCATCTCAAACCGCTCGAAAGGGAGCAGCGCATCGAAATCTGGGATGACACCAAAATCCGGGCCGGCCAGCAGTGGCAGACGGAGATCACCATGGCGCTGAAGCGGTCAAAGGCGGCGATTTTACTGATCTCGGCTGCATTCCTCGCGTCGGATTTCGTCACCAGCACCGAACTGCCGTCCCTCCTCCGCAAGGCCGAGTTGGAAAGCACTCTCATCCTTCCCGTCATCGTGTCACCGTGCAGGTTTTCGAGAGATCCCAATTTAAATCGATTTCAAGCCGTCAACGATCCCGCGCGTCCCCTTGCCGAACTATCGGAAGTCGAACAGGAGCGCATTTTCGACAAAGTGTGCCAACAGATTGAGTCCTTTGGCCCCAGCACGCGCAGCGGGTCTTCCGGTCAATCCGACTAAAACGTCGTGTCTCTACTGATGTTTGGACCTGTTTTCCAGAGACCCTGAATTGTGGTGGCGTCCAGAAATGAAATCGCCAGAGCCGCTTCAAAGCAGGTTATGGGCGAAGGAAATCCGGGAAGGCTTCCGCCATGTTGCAGCGCTTGCAAAACCGCGACGCACGCATCCCGGTCGCACAACTCCACTGCGGAAATCGCGTTTTCATAGAATTTTCGGGAATACTCCGCGGCCAGCGCGGCCGCAAACTCCCGCGCGGCCGCCGCGCCAATATGAGCGGCCTTCAGTTCGACTAGCGACGCGCAATGTTCTCCGTTAAAGCGCTGGAACTCGTCGAGGTAGCGCTCGCTCAGGTATCCCCGTACGGAGGCAAAGTTCTCCAACCGGTCTTTGACCTTCCGGTCGACGAGCAGGTTGCGGACCTCCACGCACGCATCGTTATAATGCCCCTGCCTAAGATCTTGCGGCGACCAAAAACCCACCTCTTCCCGGCTGTTGATCCAGTTGAAATAGGCAAGGTGCTGTCGTATGTCGTCCAGCCAAACGGCCTCGAGCCGTGGATAGCATTCCGCATCCAGATCGCTGAGATGTAACCGTCCGGTCATCACGGAGGTCGCAACCACAATCGATGCATGCCGCCAATCGGCCTGCATTTGCTCCGGGCTGCTCGGCACCATCTCGTCCAAAGCAGGCAAGCTCACGAAAGCTTCGGCCTTGCGCAGCCGGCTTAGGTAAAGTGCGGTGTTCTGGGTCGCCTTCAGGAGATCCGCATCTGATATTCTGGAGTGTGGAGGCATTGAGGGCATAGGGAGAATGTCGCCAACGACAGACCCACTATACCATTTGGGCTAATGTCTTCGCGCTAGACGGCACTAATGAATCACCTGAAGAAAGAACAACTTGCAAGATATGTGCCGACTATCGCTCTGGGGTAAAACGTGCAGATATACCGTCGGGCGATCGAAAGTACTGCCACCCCCTTATCGAACGAGACCATTGACTTTAGAGGAAAAAGCGAACATATTACGGCTTCGGGAGCCGTCCAGCTCCTGAAACCACTGGCGCTTGCGGCGCGGCCAGGAATGGGATAAGGTAAGACTTTTGCCGATATGTTCACCTTGGAGTGCAAGAAAAGCATGACAAAAGCTAACGGTACACGGCTGGATCGGATCGTTGACCAGGCCCGTCAGAGAAGCGAGGGGCAGGTTTTCGCCAGACTGGCGGACCTGCGATCGAAGCTCAAGGACGAAAAGCCCAACGACATCGATCGACTCTGCGCTCATAAGGCCGAACCTTCAGAATAGGATTCGTCCCCTTACGGCAGGCTGAAAGCCGTAAATGCGATGCCGTTGTGCGCCTCATCCGGTTCTATCTCTCCACATTGATTCGGCACGCTCCCAGGCTCGCCCCGTTTACTCGTGACGTAGGGCCAGCAGTGGGTCCACGCGCGTGGCGCGGCGCGCCGGAATGTAGCAGGCGGCCAGCGCCACCAGCATAAGCAGCAACGTCACCGCAATGAGTGTCACGGGATCGCCGGGTTTCACATCGTAGAGCATCGCGCCGAGCAATCGTGTGACGGCCACCGACGCCGCCAGCCCGATGGCTATGCCCACGGCGGCCAATATGAAGCCATGCCGCACCACCCGCCGCAGGACGAGTCCCGCCGGCGCGCCCAGAGCCACCCGAATACCGATTTCACGGGTTCCGCGGGTGACCTCGTGGGCGAGCAGGCCATAAAGTCCGATCGCCGCCAACAGTAGGGCCGCTAAGCCGAAAAGGCTGGAGAGGCGGGCAATCAAGCGCTCCTGGAGAAGCATCCCTTCGATCTGCTGGGCTTGCGTTTTGACATTGACGACCGGTATATCCTTGCCGGCCTGCCGTACGATCTCGCGCACGTCCGGTGCCACCGCCAGAGGGTCGCGCGCGGTGCGCAATTCGAACGAACCGCCGGATGCGCTGGGAACATAGGTAGTGGGTGCAATCGCGCGCCGTAGGTCGTCGTACTTCAGATCGCGCACCACGCCCACGATTTCCCAGCCGGCGCGGGGGGAGGAATCCGGCTCGCCGTTGACACCCGGAATATAGGCGCCGAAGGGCCGTCCCAGCGGATTTACTTTCGGGAAATAAGCGCGCACGAACGCTTCGTTGACGATGGCGGGTATCACGATCCGCTCCGGGCCTTTCGGATCGCCGTCGGCTTTGGCCGCCAACTGGTAGTCCTCGGGCTTGAACTTGCGGCCCTGCTGCACCGGAATCTTCATGGTCTCGAAGAATTGCGGACCGATGGAGAGAATATCGGTTGGAACAGAGGCTTTGGGAGGCGTACCCGGCAAATGGAAGTCGGTCGCGGACATGCTTCCGCTCAACAAAACGGAATCGGAGTAACTGGCCGATGACACTCCCGGAATCGCGTTGAAGCGGTCGCGCAGGCCGCGGTAGAAACTGGCCATACGCTCGCCTTTCAGGTGGGTCAGGGTGGCGTCCACGTCGAAGGTGAGCAGGTTATCGGTGGCGAAACCGGGGTCCAGTTTCCGCAGGTTCTGGAGGGTATGCACCACCAGGCCGGCGCCCACCAGAACCACCACCGTGAGCGCCACCTGAATCACCACCAGGATGTTGCCCAGGCGAAAGTGGCCCTGGCGCGCGTTCAGGGCGGCCACGCCGTCCTTCAGCGCCGGCGTCAGATCGATGCGCATGGAGCGAAGCGCGGGCGCGAGCCCGAACAGAACTCCGGTCCCGAGCGCGGCGGCGAGGGTGAAGCCGAGTACGCGTAAATCCAGGTCGGCGGAAATTCGAGACGTCTCGCTCCCGGCAAAGTCGATCAACGCGCGGGCGCCCCAAAAGGCCAACAGGATACCTAAGGCTGCGCCGAGAACGGAAAGCGTGACGCTCTCGGTAAGCAGTTGACGTACCAGCCGGCCGCGCGCGGCGCCCAGCGCGAGACGCACGGCGATCTCTTTCTGCCGCGCGGCGGCACGCGCCAGCAGCAGACCGGCGACGTTGGCACAGCCGATCAGCAGCACGATGCCCACCGCGATCATCAGCGCGTATAGCAGCGTGGAGATCCGCCCGCGTAGGCCCGATAGACCCGTCTGCGCCGGGACCAGTTCAATCGCGGGCGCGTCCGCGGCGGTCGCCATCGGTTTCTCGGCGTGCATCAGATGGTTGAGGAACAAAGCCGTAAGCTGGCTTTGTGCGGCGCCCACGGAAATGCCCGGCTTCAAACGGCCCGCGGCCACAATCCAAAATGCGCCCGCATCTTCCTTGCGCGGCGACCAGGAATCCGGATCGTGCAAGGATCGGTGCTGGAGCAACGGCACCGAGAGATCGCGCACGTTGCCGGGCGTCAGGTAAGTGAACGATTCTTCGGCGACACCCACGATGGTAAACGGCAGCCCATTCAGATCCAGCGTCTTTCCGATAATCGACCGGTCGCCGGCGAACTGGCGTTTCCAGTAGGCGTACTGCAACACGACAACGGGCGCGGCGCCCGGCGCGTCGTCGGCTGGGACGAACACGCGTCCGGCGGCGGCGCCTACGCCGAGAGTTTGAAAATAATCGCCCGACACGTACTGCCCGCTGGCCCGGTGTACGGCGACGCTGCCGCTCACCGTAATCGAGCCGCCCCCCGCGAATTCGGCCAGAGTGGAGAACGGGCCATGTTGGCGCACTTCTTCCAGGAACGGCTTCGACAGCGAGCAGCGGTGCTCATTGCCGCTCCCGGAGCGGCTGTCGCAATCTCCGTAGGAACTGAAACCGTGGTTCTTCAGCTTGCCCCGGACGGTCCATTTGAGCAGCATCAGGTGCTCGGGATCGCGTACCGGCAGCGACTTGAACATCACCGCGTTGATGATGCTGAAAATGGCTGTGTTCGCGCCGATGCACAGCGCCAGCGTCAGAATCGCTACCGTAGTGAAGCCGGGATTCTTGCCCAGCACGCGCAGGCCGTAGAGCACGTCGCCGCCCCATCCCGCCAGGAATGTGAGCCGCCCGCGTTCGCGCAGAGCGCGGTCTTCCGCGTGATGTTGCCACATCGTCATAGCCGATTCCTTTCCTCGCCGCGCCTCTTCTAACTCATGTGCCAGGGCGCCCCAATCGGCGATGTGCCGGCGCGCGATCTCGGCGGCCCGCGCCTCGCTTGCGCCCAGCCGCAGCGCTTCGGTGTACGCATCTTCCAATTGGCGGGCCACTTCTTCGGCAATCTCGGCTTCTCGCTCGGGACGAAAGCCCCGCAGGCGCAGGTTGCCGCGGACATATTCGATCCAATCAGGCATGGCTGGGCCGCACGATCTGGTTGATGGTGGCCACGAATTCGTCCCAGGCGTTACGCTGGGCCTTCAGAAATTTGCGGCCCGCCGGCGTCAGCCGGTAACAACGGCGGCGGCGCTCACCGGCCTTTTCGAGCCACCGGCCGGCAATCAGGCCGCGGTCTTCCAGGCGGAACAGGATGGGATAGAGCGATCCGATGCGAAAGCGGATCTGGCCTTTGGATCGCTCCTCGATGAGTTTGCCAAGGTCGTAGCCGTGCCGCGGGCGGGCTTCCAGCAGCGTGAGAACCAGCAGCTCGGCGCTGCCCTTGCTCAGGTCGCGATTGAACATCATACTTTAGGGAATTATACTTCTGTGACGTATATAAAGGCAAGAATGTTAGGCTTCGCGCGCGGTTGGCCAAGGTCATCGCGGAATACCCTCGTCCACAGCGACATAGCGCGGCCTGGGCCGATCGCCATCACGACTTTCGATTGCCACGGCAGCGCGGTTCGGGCTATTCGGCTCGCGGACCCGCTTCCAGCGGGTCTAGCCGCCTGGAAAGGCGGCTGCGGCCAGGATTGGCCGCCCCACAAATGTCGCCCGAATGCACTACACTACATTCCCTTTGCCCGGGCGGCTAGCGATTCGTCCAGGTCCTTGGGCGTGCTGTACCACCGCGCGTTCGACCCCAGGTAGACCAGGTCGAAGCGGCCATTCATCTTTATCATCCACGCCGCACGGGCGGCCTGATCCTCTTCCGGCTTGCCGATCTGCCGCATCATCCTGGGCGGGGCTGCTTGCTTCTCAAAGGCATTCCCCGCGAACAGCACGCGGTCGGCCGCGTTAAGCAGGCTCAGGTTCGCCACGCCGTCTGACTGAAACGAACTGGCCTCCAGAGTGAGCGGCTGGCCGGTATGATTGAGGCCCAGATCGATGCTGGTTCCGTCACTCAACACGGTGCCCGGAACACCGTTGAGAACGTTCGATGCCGCCACGTAGATGTGGCGCGGATGTAGTTGCGCAAGGCCACCGGACTGGCGGGCGTCGCGATCGAGAATGGCTACATCGAGGGGTAGATCACCAATCAGAGAATGGACGAAAGCGGCAAGTCCCGGCCCACCGCCACCGGTTCCGATCAATAGCGCGGATGCCGAACCGTGCAGCAGGAAAAGGCTTTCGCCGGCGCTGTCGCGGATGAGATAGAAATCCGACTGGATTTTGGAAACGGCGTCGATCCGGGCGTCGAAGGAAGCCACCCCTGTATCGCGTTTGAAATTGCCGGGGATGCGGACCGCGTGATAGGGCTCGCCGGCTTCTCCCGGCCGGTAGAGAGTGGACAGTGAATAGACTAATTGGGCGGAGTCGTTCTTCGCCCAATAGGCTTCCACGCCGGCAAAGAACGGCTCTCCCGTGATGGTACCTGCCAGTACCCCGTCGGCGAGCGAGGCCATGTCCGTAATGTACTGTCGATCGAGCGGCCGGCCGTTGAGAGGCGCGCGGCCTCTTGCCCATGCCCCGGTCTGATAGAAGTGTGCAGGCAGGACCGCAAGGTCGGGATAAGGGCGCGTAACATCCTCGATATGGTGAACGCTCTGGTCATAACGCGAGAGCGGTCCCATTTGGACATAAGGCCACGCGGAACCGATCGCATCTCCAGTGACGAAGAGGCGATTCTCCGCGTCCAGATAGGCGGTCGAGCCGGCCGAATGGGGCGGAATGGCGACCGCGCTGATCAGCCGGTTGCCCAAGTCGATTTGACTTACCGCCATCCCATTGCCGTGGTTTGTCGCGCCGCCGCCTTCCCGGATAGGAACGTAGTTCGGAGGGGCCTGTGCCGGCCAGTCCAGATCCGGATAGTAGATGGTGCGGTCCGACATGCGCCCGTTTTCGCCGATATGGTCCGGATGATTGTGGGTAATAGCCACCACGAAGTCCAGCGGATGGGCCCGCGGCTGGCCGTCGCTCTCGTGACCCAGCAAATAGCGCACCACGGTTTTCAGGTCGTTCACGCCCTCGATCGCTTTGGCGGGATTGGCGGTGTCGATCAGCAAAGCCCGATTGGATCCCTCGAGCAGATACATGGTTGAGCCCTGGGATGTGTCTGGGTCCGGGATGGAAACGTAAGGTCCGGGAGTCCAGGGCAGGTAGTGCTCCAACCGCCAGGTGCGTTGTCCCCTCTCGTTAGTCAACATCAGGAACGCGGTATACTGCCCCCACGGATTCTCCGTGACAAAGCCGCTTCCCTTGGCCCAGCCGTACGAGTTCTTAGCCTCCGCGACGAAGCCCTTTGCCACCCGGTGGTATTCAAGGCGTGACGGTGGATCCGCGGCAAACAACGGCAAAGAAACCAGGACCAAGCCCGCGGCAAATGAATAGCGGGAAGATTGCATAGATTTCGGCTCCTTTTATCGGCGTGCGTTGGCAGGGCGCCACGATCATCCTAGCATGCTTCGATCAGCCAAATTCGGAGCTAAATCTAAGAAACTCTGAAACTATGGTCTTGGAGGGCGGGCGCGATGGTTGAAGGCGGGCGTGATGGAAGACGGCCGGTGGTTCGAGACGAAGGAAGGGACACCGCAAGGATCGGTGATATCGCCGATCCTGGCAAATCTCTACCTGCATTATGTGCTCGATGTATGGGTGCAGGCATGGCGGAAGAAGGTGGCGCACGGCGACGTAATCGTGGTGCGGTACGCGGACGACGCGGTGCTGGGGTTTCAGAAACGGGAGGACGCCGAGCGGTTCCTGGAGCAATTGCGGGAACGGTTGGGGAAATTCAGGCTGGAGCTACACCCAGACAAGACGCGCCTGATCGAGTTCGGGCGGTTTGCCGCCGAGAACCGGAAGCGGCGAGGAGAAGGGAAACCAGAGACCTTTAACTTTTTGGGTTTCACTCACCGTTGTGGGCGGAGCCG
>JBEKIM010000105.1:0-17171 GCA_050011755.1 Bryobacteraceae bacterium
GTGGACTTTGGCGGATGCCAAAAAATGGGCCGGAATCCCGATGAATCGGAATCCCGGATGGAACTCCACATGCATTGGGACGACGCGCGATGAATCTCGAGAGCCTTGAGCCGCCCGTATCGTCGGACGTGCGCCATCCAGCGCCGGAGCGCCGCACGCGCCGCCGTCTGCGGTTGTGTTGGCCGCTCTCGATTGTGAGAGGGCCCCGGCCGGAATGCGTATTATCGAGCGTAACGGTGGACCTTAGCAGCGGCGGCTTTTCCTGCCTGTTGGACGAATCGCTGGCCGCGGGCGAAAACGCCGTCTGCATCCTCGGATTTCCATGCCGGAACGATCCGCGGACTTCCCAGGCTTTGTGTTGCGAAGTGCAGGTAGTCTGGGTGCGGCGTACGGAGGATGGCCGCTTCGTGGCGGGGTGCCGTATCGACGATTACACTCTGGTTGCCTGAGAGGTTTCCGCAGCCGGCAAAGATTCTTTGTTTGCAGGGTAGGATTTTTCCGGTATCGCCGCATGCAGAACAACCGCCGGGGTGGTCCCCGGTCGCGTGCCCAACCCTATAGGATACTTCGCGGATCGGGACTTCCTTAAACAATACCGGATAATCCTTAGAACAGCTACGGCAAGCCAGGAATTGACACTCACCCGGCTGGCTTGTTTAATTGAGTGACACGGTTTTCAGGGACCCGGTTCACGCCACATGCATCTTGCGCTCATCTCGCGCGACGACTTTCTCAAAAGGCTTTGCCGCGAAGTTCTGGCAACTCTGCCGGGCCGCTGGAGGCTTTCGGTAGCGGCGCCGGACGAAGCGGCGCCCGCCGCGGACTTGTGCCTTTGGGACTGGGAAAAGCAGATGCGCCTGCCCGATCTATTGGCTGCGCAAGCGCCGGGTTGCGCGCATATACTGGCGATGGACCGCGACGACGCGCGCCACCTCGCAGAGATGTTGGATGGCATCCCCGGCTACGCTGTAACCCTGGTGCTGAAGCCCGTCAATCCGGATGCATTACGGACGTTTTTGGAGCGGGCCGCGGGGCGGATCGGATCGCTGCGTCACGACCGCGACGCGATTCTGGACTGCCTGCTGGCCACCACCCAGCGTCTGCAGGAATTCGATCAGGAGCGGATGAACTTCCTGGCGCGCGCCGTACACGATTTCCGCACGCCATTGACCGCGGTGAACGGATACTGCGGCTTGCTGCTGAGCGGAGAGTTCGGGCCGCTGACTACTGCCCAAAAGGAAGTGCTCGACCGGACCTTGCACAGTATCCGGCGGTTGAGCCGGCTGGCGACGGCCCTCTTCCAGTGGAGCTCCGGTTTGCGGGTAGGGCTGCAATCGAAGATCCGGGAAGGCAACATCGAAGAATGCTGCCGCCAGGCCCTGCACGAGATCCGGCCGCTGGCCGGCGAGAAAACCATCTCGTTCGATCTCGATTTGCAGGCGCCCGGGCAGCCATTACAGTTCGACACGGCGCAAATGGAACAACTGTTGGTGAACCTGCTGGAGAACTCATGCAAGTTCACGCCCAGGGGAGGATACATTCTGGTGCGGGGTTTCCCGGCCTTTTGGGAGCGGCGCACGACGGCGGCCGCGCGGGATCGCGCGTTTGTGGATCGCCGGCGCGCAGCCTCGCGCCGCGCGAACGCATACCGGATGGAAGTTTCCGACAACGGCATGGGCGTGCGGCCCGAGCACTTGCAGACCATCTTCCAGGAGTACACGTCATATGCCGGGGGCAGCGACCGGTCCGGCAGCGGCCTGGGCCTGGCTATTTGCAAACGGATTATGGCGGAGCACGGCGGGGAGATCTTCGCGGAATCGGGCAATCAGGGCGTGACGTTTGTCCTCTACCTGCCATTCGCGGCGGCCACACCCGAGGGCCGTTCGGATAACGATGACGGCGGAATTCACCTGATGGCCGAAATGGCGGGCGCGGAAAAGGCATGAGATACGACCGGACCATCCTGATCGTGGATGACGAAGCGGACGCGCGCAATTACTTCGAGATGGTGGTGCGCTGCCTCGGATATCCCGCGGAAGTCGCCGAAAACGGCGAGGAGGCGATGGCATGCCTGGAGGCCAATCGCGGCATTTCGCTGGTGCTGCTGGATCTCCGGATGCCCCGCCGGGACGGTTTGGAAACCTTGCGCGACATGCGCAGCAGTGGCCGCAACCAACCGGTGATCATGCTTTCCGGGGCGGCTACCACTACTAATGTCGTGCAGGCGATCAAAGCGGGCGCCACGGATTTTCTGGCCAAGCCTATCAGCCACGAAGATCTGAGGACGGCGATCCGCAGCGCGTTGAAAGAAGAGCCGGCAGTGGCGGGAGAGGGTGCCGCGGCGCCCGCTTCCGAAGGCTGCCTCACGGAAAGTTGGATGGGTAGCGACATGCATACGGTCTGGCGGCGAGTGGCTGCCTCCGACGTACCGCTGCTGATCGAGGGCGAAACCGGCGCCGGCAAAGAGGTGCTGGCCCGCCAGATTCACACGAACTCCGCGCGTGCCCGCAAGCCGTTTCTGAAGCTGAACTGCGCGGCGCTGCCGGGCGAGTTGGTGGAGAGCGAGCTGTTCGGCTACGAGCGGGGTGCCTTTACGGGCGCCTTCACGAGCAAACCCGGCAAGTTCGAACTGGCGCAGGGCGGCACAATCCTGCTCGACGAGATCGGCGATATGGATGTGCGGCTGCAGGCGAAGCTGTTGCACGTGCTGCAGGACAAGGAGTGCGAACGATTGGGCGGCAAGGATCGCATTCCCCTGGATGTGCGGGTAATGGCGGCTACACATTGCGACCTGAAGAGAGCCATCGCGGATGGGCGATTCCGCAGCGATCTGTACTACCGGCTGAACGTGGTAGCCATCCGCGTGCCGCCGCTGCGGGAGCGCCTGGCGGACATTCAGCCGGCGGCCGAGTTTTTCCTGCGCAAGCACTGCGGCGATGGTTCATCGGCCGGTCTGCTCCCACCGGCGCTGCGGCAGGCTATGCTCGAATATGAGTGGCCCGGCAACCTGCGGGAACTGGAGAATATGATGCGGCGGCTTCTGGTGATCCAGGACCCGGACGAGTTGACGCGCCAGTTGTTCTCGGCAAGCGCCGATACCGGGGCGGCCGCGGCGCCGGCGGGCGAAGTGATCCGCTTCCAGCCGGCGGGCGCGGGGTCCAGCATGGGATTCCCGGTTTTGGAGAAGGTAAACGAGGCGAAACGGAAGGCGGAAATCGAGGCCATCCTACGCGCCCTGGATGCCTCGCACTGGAATCGCAAGCTGGCCGCCAAGATTCTGAGGATCGATTACAAAGCGCTGCTGTATAAGATGCGCAAGCTGGAGATCGATCAACCGGGCGGCGGTTTGCGGACGGCCGCCGGCGGCGCATGAAGCTCCCGTGGCGCACGCTTCAGCGTGCCGGCGGGACTTTTAGGTCCCGCTCCGGCGAACGGTCACCAATCAGCATAATTTAATCCTGCGCCGCATCTAACTGCACCCACACCACTTACTAACTCCCCGTCTTCCACATACCGGCGTTCCCCATCACCCTCGCCCCTAAAATGAAATCGGGTATGGACGCGTCATCCCATCCCCAAATCCAACCGCAAGGAATAACCCATGCTGATTTCCCGCAAACAACACCAAGCCAACCGCGAGAACGCGAAACGCTCCACCGGCCCAGTCTCCCCCGAAGGCAAGGCCGCCGTCCGCTTCAACGCCGTCACCTTCGGCCTCCGCGCCCGCAACGTCGTCCTGTTCGACGAAGACGAAGGCGCCTACCAGCAGCTTTTTGATGTACTCGAATCCGAGTGGCAGCCCCAAGCCCCCACCGAAAAAATCCTGCTCGAACGCATGGTCGTAGCCCATTGGCTGCTCATGCGCGCCGACAACAGCGAAGCCTGGATCTCGACCGCAACCGTGCCGGGCCCCCAACAATCCGCCCTGTTCGACCGCGTCTCCGCCCAGCGCGTCCGCCTGGAGCGGTCTTTCAGCACCGCCATGCGCGAACTGAAGCAGTTGCAAAACGAGCGCCGCGCCCGTACCCAGCCTGAGTACACTCAGCCGGAGCCCGTGCAGCCGGCGGAAAGCGAGCCCGCCGTCACACCTCCTCCCATGCACCGGCCCGCCCCGCCGCCGGCATACGTGATGTCCAGCGCCCCTGTCTCCCCGGATACCCGCTAGCCACCTGCCCCCCTGCTCTTTGACAATCTGGCAAACGACCCCAAGCAGTCCGCCCAATCTGTCCCCAAAAAACCTCCCAGCCCCGCATAACCAACCATCTGGAACCCGCAACCCACCACCCGGAACCGACCACCGTCAACACGGAATCCAGGACCCCGAACCCGGCACCCATAGATTCAGCCAGATAGGCTTTGATCGTCAATCGCCCGCGGATGATGTCCAACAGCGGGACTTAAAAGTCCCGCCGGCACGCTAGAAGCGTGCGCCACGACGCGGGTTCTCCACCTTACAATGGACCCTATGCTCCGTGTTTTTCGTTTGTCCATTGTTTCCCTTTTGTTCGGCCTCTTGTTTGCCCAGGCTCCCGCGCACATCCCCACGATCGAGGAGCGCACCGCCGGTATGCACAAGCTGGACGGCTATTTCCCGCTTTATTGGGAGGAGCGCACCGGCAATCTATGGCTGGAGATTTCGCGCTTCGACAACGATTTCCTGATGGCGACCGGTCTGGCGGCCGGGCTGGGGTCGAACGACATCGGCCTGGATCGCGGGATGGAAGACGAGGGCAAGGTGGTCTCGTTTCAGCGCATCGGTCCAAAGGTGCTGCTGGTGCAGGGAAACGAGTCGTTCCGTTCGTCGAGCGCCAATCCGGCGGAGCGGCGATCGGTGGAGGATTCGTTCGCCAAGTCCGTCCTGTGGGGCTTTACCGTCGGCGCCGAGACAGGCGGCCGGGTGCTGGTGGACGCCACCGAGTTCTTCGTCCGGGATGCGGGCGGGGCGGGTAGCGCACTTTCAGGCGGCGCGGCTTACAAGGTCGACCGGACGCGCAGCACGGTCTACCTGGAGCGCACGAAGGCGTTCCCCAAGAACACGGAGATCGAAGTTACGCTGACGTTCACGCATGAAGCGGGTGGACGCGGCGGGGCGTCGCCCACACAGGGTCCGCCGCCGATCCAGGTGCCCGCGCCGGGCGCCGCGCCTGCACGGAGCGGACGGGGCTTCGGCGGAGGATTGTTCTCGGGCACCGTAGCCAGCGTGACACCCACCGCCGACGCGGTCACACTGCGCGAGCACTATTCGCTGGTCGAATTGCCGGACGGGAACTACCAGCCGCGGCTGGACGATCCACGAGCGGGCTATGGCAGTTTGAGCTTCGTGGATTACAGCACGCCCATCGGCGAACCTATGGTGCGGCGCTACATTCACCGGCATCGGCTGCAGAAGCGGGATCCCGCGGCGGCCATGAGCGATCCGGTGAAGCCGATCGAATACTGGGTGGATCCGGGCGCGCCGGAAGACGTGCGCAAGGCGCTGATCGAAGGCGCGAGTTGGTGGAACCAGGCCTTCGAAGCGGCGGGTTTCCGGAATGCATTCAAGGTGGCGGTGCTGCCGGAAGGGGCGGACCCCATGGACATCCGGTACAACATGATCAACTGGGTACACCGTTCGACGCGCGGCTGGAGCTTCGGCGGATCGGTCGCCGATCCGCGCACGGGCGAGATTATCAAGGGCACCGTCACGCTGGGCTCGCTGCGCGACCGGCAGGATTACCTGATCTTCGAGGGGCTGCTCTCACCCTACAAGACCGGTAGCGAAAAACCGGACATTCTATATCGGACGGCATTGGCGCGGATCCGGCAACTGGCGGCGCACGAAGTCGGCCACACGCTGGGACTGGGGCACAATTACTACGACAGCACGCAAGGATGGATTTCGGTGATGGATTATCCGCACCCGCAGGAGAAACTGCTGCCGGACGGCAGCATCGATCTCTCGGAGGCGTATGCGGCGCGCATCGGCGATTGGGACAAGGTAGCCATCGCGTATGGCTACAGCGTGCTGCCGCCGGGGGACGAATCTGCCGGGCTGGCGCGCATTTTGGATGAGGCCTGGGCGAAGGACTTGCGCTACCTGACGAACCAGGATACGGATATTCATCCGCGGGTGGATCAGTGGTCGAACGGCGTGAACCAGGCCGATGAGCTGAACCGCATCATGAAGATCAGGCGCGCGGCGCTCGACCGGCTGGGCGCGCACACGATCCGCAACGGCGCGCCGATGGCCACGATCGAAGAGGCGCTGGTGCCCATCTACATGTATCATCGCTATTCGGTGGAATCGGCGGCTTCAAGCCTGGGCGGCCAGGATTTCATTTACGCCATGCGCGGGGATGGACGGACGCCGGTGAAATGGGAGCCGCCGGCCAATCAGCGGAAGGCGCTGGAGGCCCTGGCGGCGACGCTGAAGCCCGCCGAACTGGCGGTGCCCAGGCAGGTGCTGGATGCGATTCCGCCGCGCCCTCCGGGGTTTGGCAGGCATCGGGAGCTGTTTCCGCGGACGACGGGGGATGGGTTCGACCCGCTGAGCCCGGCAACGGTAGCGGCCGATGTGACGATCGGGTTCGTGCTGCAGTTGGATCGTGCGGCGCGCATGGTGGCCCAGCATGCGGAGGAGCCGGCGCTGCCGGGATTGGAAGAAGCGATCGACCGGCTGACGAAGGCCACCTTCGATGCGGCTGTGGGATCGCCTTACGAAGCCGAAATCCGGCGGGCGGAGGAGCGTGTGCTGGTGGATCGGGTGATGTGGCTGGCTACCGGCGCGCCGAACGGCCAGGTGCGCGCGATGGCGGCGTGGAAGCTCGGGAAACTGGCGGCGCGATTGAAGGCTGAAGGCGGCGTGGGCGAGGAGGAGCAGGCACAGCACGCGCTGCTGGCCGCGGATATCAAGCGATTTCTGGAGAGGCCGGCGGATCCCGCGGTGGTGATGCCGGCCCCGGGCGCGCCGCCGGGTGCGCCGATCGGCGGAGACTCGGGCATGGATTGGCTGGCGCCGGCGCCCAGGTGCAACTGGAGCGCGGAGCATCCGGATTCGTGGATTACGGCGGGCGGGCCGCTGTAAAGAATCGCTTACTTCTTGTTCCGCATCGCCGTAATGACGGACTCCGGTACGCCCGCCGCCTTCATCTGTGCGAGATCGGCGGGCTCCAGCGAAAAATGCGCCGGCTGATTGGCGATCATCTTCACCACTTCGTCCTCTGCCACGTTGCCCTGGATCAGCTTGACGATGAGATCGTTGGTCATCACCATCCCGGTCTGCACCGGTGGGCCCTGCGCGGGCGGCGCCGGCTTGGGCTGCCGCGCCTGAATTGCTGCAACCTCCCGCTGGCATTCCGCCATGAGTTCCGCGGCCGGCTTGCCGCCGTTCAGTGCCGAAGCCTTTTCAAACGCCGCGGCTGCGCCATCGAAGCGGCCCAACTGCATGTATGCCACGCCCAAGTCGTACCAAGCCTCCATCCCTGCCTTCGACCCTGGGTTGCACGAATCCACCTCGCCCTTCAGCAGCCGCACGACGCCCTGGAAGTCGCTCGCCTTCGCCAAATCGTAGGCCTGCTTCATGTGGCATTCCTTGCCGTCCATGAACGGGAGATCGCGGTTTTCCGTCCACGTGGTGTACAGCCGCTGGGCCTCGCCGATCGCTTTCCGCATCGCCAGCGCTTTCAATTCGGAGGGCGCCGGCCACTCCGGCTCACCGGTCTGGCTTTGATTTTCCTTCTGCGCATGGCCTTGTACGGCGACCGACGCCACCTCCTGGCCGTTGGCCGGATCCACGGCCTGTAGTTGCGCGGCGAACCATCCGTCGGTGCGCGCGATATGCACCGCCGGCAGGCCCTCACCCAGAATGGCCTGTTGTGGCCGCCCTTCGCATCGCGAGACGTTAATGGAAAGAACGATGGCGGGCGCACTGACATCGGCTCCGCCGGTTTTTGTCAGCCCGTGCGCGCGCAGGTCCGCAAAGAGCAAATCGGCGAATTCCTTGGAACAATCGCCTGTCATCTGCCCGGGCGCCACCATGCGGCCCGCGAGCGCCGCCCCCAGGCTAGGCGGATGCGTAATTTGAATCGTGATTTTCTTCTCGGCATAAGCCTGAGAGGCCGCGAGAAGGAAACCTATCGCAATTGTCAGTATCCGGCTCAAACGTTAACCACCCACCCTACCTGACGCGCAAAGTGCCTGGGATGTTGCAGCGCGCATGATGCTTGCACCAAAGACACCTTCATCCCGGCTTATCCGGCACGAAAAGTGGATTTGTAATAGACTGCAATCATGCGAATGTTCATCGGCAGTCTGATGTTGGGCGCCGCCCTGTTGACGGCTCTCGCCGGGAAAGCCGGCAGTCCTTTCACCGGGCGGTGGGATTTCAACATCACCACGCCGCGCGGTACCCGCGCCTGTTGGCTGGGCGTGACCGAAAAGGGCGGCGAACTGGATGTCTGGTATCAACCCCCTGGAGGAAACGTCTACCAGGTGAAGGATTTTCACGTGGATGGCGCGCACATGACGCTGACGTTGTCCGCGGCATCCGCCAGCCGTCCGGCTTTGACCTGGGATCTGCAGGCCAGCGGCGGGAAACTCACCGGCACGCAGAAAAGCGGCGACTTCACCACGGCGCTCGAAGGCGTGCGGACACCCGAATTGAAGCGCAAGGCGCCCAAAGCCTGGACCGATCCCGAGCCGCTTTTCAACGGCAAGGACCTGACGGGCTGGGAGCCGATCGGCCCGGATGCCAGCCACTGGAAGGTGGAAGACGGGCTGCTGATCAATACCGCTCACGGCGCGAACCTGAAGACGACGCGCAAGTTCGAGGATTTCAAGGTGCACTACGAAGTCAACTGCCCGGACGACGGCAACAGCGGCTTCTATCTGCGCGGGCGCTACGAGGTGCAGATCGAATATGAACCGCTGACCAGCAATCCGCCGGAGCGCCGCATCGGGTCGGTCTACGGACGGATCGCGCCCGAACCCGCCCTGCCGCGGGCACCGGGACAATGGGAGACGTTCGATGTAACGCTGGTGGGCCGCATTGTGACTGAGATCCACAACGGCGTTACGGTCATCGACCACAAGGAGATCGACGGAATTACCGGTGGCGCGCTGGACGCCAACGAGGGTGAAGCGGGGCCGTTCTACATTCAGGGGGATCACACCGGCGGCCTGAAATTCCGCAACATTACGGTTTCAGTTCCGAAAACCTAACGGAGGCAAAACAGGACCAGGAACAGCGCCAGGATGGTCAGATCGGCGATCAGTCCGGCCTTGTTTTGCTGAAAGTGGATCGGGCGCATGCGTTTCAGCGTATGAGACGCGAGGGTATGGGGTACAGTTGCACCAAAATGCCGCAACCCACGCTAAGGCGCGCGCCCCGGCAGTGGCCTTTCCTCACTATCGGCTTGACTTTCGGATAAATCTAATCCTATCATGTGGTTGAACACTAAGCGGGGAATTCTCTCCTGCGATCTCCGGGAGGCCCATTTTGATCAAGCTGGATATTATTAACGAAGTTGTCAACAAGACCGGCATTACCAAGACCAAGGCCGAGATGGCCGTAGAAACAGTCTTCGAGTCCATGAAAAAAGCCTTGGAACAGGGAGATCGTATCGAACTGCGGGGCTTCGGCGTGTTCAACGTCAAGCCACGCAAGACCGGCATCGGCCGGAATCCGCGCACCGGAGCCGAAGTGTCGATTCCTCCCGGCAAAGCGGTACGCTTCAAGCCCGGCAAAGAGCTGCAGACTCTGCAGTAGGCGACCGATAGATCGTCATCGAACTGTGTCCCCTCAGGATTATTCGGCGGCCACTTACCCCGCCTATGCGGAAAACGGAAATGGCCAGGGGTTCCCGCGCGCGCTGCCCCGCCTCCGCGAACGCTACTGGCTGCACGCGCTGCTCTTTCTCGTTACGCTTTTCTCCACGACCCTGGTGGGTTCCAGCCTGCAGGCCGATTTCAATCGCAACCTGCCGTTCGACGTCCAGCACTACTTGTATGCCTTCGTCAACGTTTGGAGCCATCCCGCGCTGATCTGGCAGGGCCTGCCGTTTTCACTCACCCTGCTTACCATCCTGCTGGCCCACGAATGCGGCCATTACTTTGCCTGCCTGTACTACGGCGTCGATGCGAGCCTGCCCTATTTCCTGCCCGCGCCCACGTTGATGGGAACATTCGGGGCATTCATCCGCATCCGTTCGGCGATCTACTCGAAGCGCGTGCTATTCGATATCGGCGTAGCGGGTCCGCTCGCCGGGTTTGTCTTCCTGCTGCCGGCCCTGGCCGTAGGACTGGCATTCTCTAAAGTGATTCCGGGCATCGCGCTACAAGGCGACATCCGGTTCGGAACTCCGGGCGTGCTTTGGATTCTGCGGAAGGCCATCTTTCCGGGAGTGCCCGGGGGGGATATCTACCTGCATCCGGTGGCGCGCGCGGCCTGGATCGGAATTCTGGCTACGGCATTGAATCTGCTGCCCATCGGGCAACTCGACGGCGGACACATTCTTTACGCGCTGGTGGGTGACCGGCACAAGCGGCTGTCGATGATCTTCATTGTGGCGCTCGTTCCCCTGGGCATTTTCGGACATTGGTGGCCGTGGTGTCTTTGGGCGGTGGCGCTGTTCATTCTGGCGCGCCGCCATCCCGTGATTGTGGACCCCTCGGGCCTGTCCAAGGGCAGGAAGTGGCTGGCGCTGGCGGCCCTGATCGTTTTCCTGCTGTGCTTCACCGTGGCACCCGTGTTGGAGGGCGCGCCCTGACGGCCGCCATGAAGATCACCGCCACGATCATCACACTGAACGAGGAACGTCATATCGCCCGTGCCATCGAGAGCCTGCGCTGCTGCGACGAGATTATCGTCCTGGATAGCGGGTCGGCCGACCGCACCATGGAACTGGCGGAGAAGTTGGGAGCGCGCGTCCTGGAGAGCCCGTGGCGAGGCTATGCGGGGCAGAAGAACTGGGCGGCCGGGCAAGCCGGCTTTGACTGGATCCTGTCGCTGGACGCCGATGAGGCGCTCAGCGAGGCGCTCGAAGGCGAGATCTGGAACCTGAAGAAGAACGGCCCGAAATTCGATGCGTACACCATGCCGCGCATGGCCCAATACCTGGGGCGTTGGATTCTGCACAGCGGCTGGTATCCCGATCGCAAGGTGCGGCTGTATAACCGCCAGAAGGCCAAGTGGGTCGGCGATTTTGTACACGAAAGCGTGCAAGTGAGCGGGCGGCAGGGACACCTGGAGTCGAACTTGCTGCATTTCACATGCGATTCACTTTCCGAGCATCTGCGGACCATGGATCGCTACACCACGCTGGCTGCCGAAGAACTGGTGTTCCGGAAGACACCGCTCGGATGGAGGCACCTGATCCTCGATCCCACTTGGACCTTTCTGAAAACTTATTTCGTACAGGCCGGCTTTCTGGACGGTATCGAGGGACTGACCATCGCCTATATGGCGGCTCTCTATACTTTCTTGAAGTACGCCAAGGCGCGTAACATGAGCAATTGGGGGCGGCGCTGAAGCCATCCGTTCCTATGCGGATCCTACACCTCGATTGCGGGCGCGAAATGCGTGGCGGACAATGGCAGGTGCTGCGCCTGTTGGAGGGCCTGCGCGCGGAGAATATCGACTGCACGCTGCTCTCGCCGCGGGGATCGCCTCTCTCGGATAGAGCCCGCGGCCTGCGTCTGGATGTGCGGCCACTGGGGCTTTGGCGTTTGCAGCGGCTATCGCGCCGGGCGGACCTGGTACACGCGCACGATGCGCGTGCGCATACCCTGGCCACGGTTTTGGCCGGGGCGCCGCTGGTGGTATCGCGGCGGGTGGCATTTCCGATTCGCTCGCGCTGGAAATACAGGCATGCCAGCCGCTACGCCGCCGTGTCACAATTCGTCAAGGGCATCATGATGCAGGGCGGCGTGCCGCAAGACAGAATATCGGTGATCTACGACGGCGTGCCGCTGGGCGAGCCCGTAGCGGGCGGGGAAATGGTGATTGCGCCGGCTAGCGGCGATCCGCGCAAGGGGACCGCACTGGCACTCGAAGCCACCCGCCGCGCCGGCGTGGACCTGCTGCTCTCGCGCGACCTGGAAACCGACCTGGCGGAGGCCGGCCTGTTCCTGTATCTGACGCATTCCGAAGGCCTGGGCTCGGCGATCCTGATGGCGATGGCGGCGGGGGTTCCGGTGATCGCCAGCAACGTGGGCGGGATCCCGGAAATCGTGCGCCATCGGGAAAACGGCTGGCTGGCGGAGAACGAACCGGAGCCCATCGCCGCGGCGGTGCGGGAGTTGCTTGCGGATCGGGCCCTGGCGCGCAGCCTGGCAGCGCGCGCACGCCAAACCGTGGCGGAAAAGTTCTCACTCGACCAAATGATCCATAACACTATCCACACTTACCGGCAGGTGCTGGCGTGTTAGAAGCCTGCCTGGCGCTGGTATTCGGACTGCTGATCGGCAGCTTTCTCAACGTATGCGTCTACCGGCTACCGCAGGATCTTTCGGTGGTGCGGCCGCGCTCGTATTGCCCGGCGTGCAGCCACCCGATTGCGTGGTACGACAATGTCCCGCTGCTCAGCTACGCGCTGCTGCGCGGCCGCTGCCGGCATTGCCGGGCGGCCATTGCGGTGCGGTATCCGATTGTGGAACTGCTGACCGGGGTGCTGTTCTTCATTTTCGTCTGGCGGCTGGGACCGTCGTTGGCGGCGGTGAAGTTCTGCCTGTTAAGCGCATTATTGGTAGGGCTGACGTTTTCGGACCTGGAAGCGCGCATCCTGCCGGATGAGTTCACGCTGGGGGGCGCCGCGGCCGGCCTCGTGCTGGCGTGGTTCCTGCCATTCAAGCCGGATACGGCGTCGGTGCTGCTGTGGCTCGCGGGCGTGGGCGGGAACCCGCATTGGACATCGTTGGCGCAGTCCTTGATCGGCGCCCTGTTGCCCGGATTCTTCTTATGGTTTGGCGGTTGGATGTACTTCAAGCTGCGCCATCGCGAAGGGCTGGGGCTGGGCGACGTGAAGCTGGTGGCCATGGTGGGCGCGTTCCTGGGACTGGACGGTGCGCTGCTGATGCTGATCGCAGGTTCGCTGGCGGGATCGCTGATCGGCTACTCGTATATTAAGATCACGCATAAAGATCCCGCTACTTACGAGTTACCGTTCGGCACGTTTCTGGGGCTGGCGGGTATCGCGGTGGCGCTGGCCGTTTCCGGTGCTTTGTAGCGCACCGTTGAAAACCCAATTGGGGGGCGGGCAATCATGCCAGGATTGGCCGCCCTCCAAATTGAGTTTTCATCGCATTTGGTGGCCCGCAGGGCCATCCTGACACGCTTCAGCGTGCACGTGAGCCCTAGCTGGAGCGCTTGGCCGAGCGCTTGGTTGTATCGCTGCGCTTGATCTGGGCGCGGCGGCGGCCCGTCGCGAGGTTCTTGGCCGCCTTATCCTTGGCCGCCTGGCTGACGGCGATTTTGTTCACCACGGCGATGGCGCCGCAGGTCTTGGCCAACCGGGTGGCCGTCCCCTTATGCTGCAGGACGTCGGTCTTTCCTTCGAGCGTGGCCACCCCGCCTTGCACGTGAACGTCAAAATGGTGCGTTGAAATCTTGGAGGCGGCGAAGCGTGCCCGAATGGCCTTCTCCAGTTGGGCATCCGGTATGGGCGGCTGCCGGACCGCGGGCCGGGAAGGGGGCCGGGTAAGGGGACGTGCCACATTGGTGGCGGTGGCGGCGTATCCCAGGCCCAGAGCGAGGAAAAACAATACCACGACGCCACGGCGCGTGTTACGCATTACAGGATCTCCTTAACTGAAAAGGTGGCCGGGTGGGCGGGTTGCTCTCATGAAAACGTGCTTCGCGGTATAACAAACCTGATGCCCATATATGGAGGAATGGAGTGCGGCGGCACCAAGTTCGTGTGCGCCACCGGTGACGAAAACGGCAACTTGCTGGCGCGGACCGAGTTTCCGGCTACCACACCCGCGGAGACGATCGGCCGCGCGCTGCAGTTTTTCCAGGCGCAGCCGCAGAGGCTCGAATCCATAGGGATCGGATCGTTTGGCCCGGTGGATCTGAATCCGGCGTCTCCGAAGTTCGGCTATATCACGACCACCCCGAAGAGCGGCTGGCGCGATACCGACCTGGCAGGCGAAGTACGCCGGGCGACTGGCCTGCGGGTGGCCTTCGACACCGACGTGAATGCGGCCGCTCTCGGCGAAGCGCACTGGGGCGCCGCGCAGGGCCTGGACACCTTCCTGTACCTGACGATCGGCACCGGCCTGGGAGGCGGCGGCATGGCCAACGGGCGCCTGCTGCACGGCCTGGTCCACCCGGAGATGGGACACATCCGGGTACCGCACAACCTGCAGGCCGATCCCTTCGCCGGTGGCTGCCCATTCCATGGCGATTGTCTGGAGGGACTGGTGTGCGGACCCGCGCTCCAAGCCCGCTGGGGCCAACCCGGTGAGACGCTTCCGCCCGAGCATGCGGCGTGGGACCTGGAGGCGCGCTATATCGCCCTGGGGCTGGCAACCTGGATCTGTACGCTCTCGCCGCAACGGATCATTCTGGGCGGCGGCGTGATGCGGCAATCGCACCTGTTTCCCCGCATTCGCGCGCAGGTGCTGACGCTGCTGAACGGCTATATCCAGGCGGCGGAGATTCTGGAGCGGACCGACGAATACATCGTGCCACCCGCGCTGGGGAGCGATGCGGGCGTGCTAGGCGCCATCGCGCTGGCGATGGCATGAGGTAACCAATACTCAAAGATGGAGGCGTTATTCAGCGACGGGAAGGAATTACAGCCATGGTGGCGCGGCCGATCCTGGCGATTCTGGCTGACGGTTTTGTCGCCGCTGCTGGTAATGGGAGCGTGCGGGCTGTTTTCGCTGCACGCACGCAGAGTGGCCGCGGAGGCTGAGCGGGAAGCCGCGGTTTTTCACCAACGCCTCGCGGGCGGACAATTCGACATCATCTACCAGACCGCCGCGCCGGCTTTCCGCGCCAGCCTCAACCAGGCCGATGCGGATAAGTTCTTCTCCGCGATACGCGACAAGATGGGTGTATGCAAGATGCCGGCCGAGGCTTTGACCTACTTCACGAACGCCAGCACGTCCGGCACGCGCGTGCAGCTTCGTTACCGCTTGCAGTGCGCGAACGGGGCGCTGGACGAGACGATGCTTTATGCATTTGACGGCGGCGCGCCGCAATTGGCCGGTTACAACGCGACCAGCCCGGCGCTGCCGATCAGGTAGGTATGCGGCGTTTCTTGTGCCTGGCGGCGTTGGCGTACACACTGGCCGGGTGCTCCGCCCACAAAGCGCCCGCGCTCGCGGCCGCGGTCCAGCCGATCGGCCCCAGCTATATCGACCTGCAGCCCGGATGGCGGCTGCGCGTGGTGACGCCGCTGCTCAAGTCCGGCGGCTATCGTCTGAAACTGGGTGCGCAAAAGGCCGATGGCAACACGATGGTGTTTTCGGTAGGCGACGATTTTCTGGGTTATGAAGTGGCGTACTACGCAGTGAAAGCGCGGAATGGTGTGGAGTTCGTCTCGGCCGAGACGACCCTGGATGGCCGGACCGCGCCGCAGGCCGAACCGGTAGCGCACTTATTTCAGTTGCCCCACGGTGTACGATACCTGCGGCTGATTTATCTGGTGAGGGTGAGCCAGGCGGATCACGATATGGCGGTGGCGGCGGCCAAAGATATGCGCGATCTGGAGGCGCTGACACGGCGCGTGGAGATGGACCCGGCGGGCGCCTGTGGCGAAGGGCAGGGCGCATTCTGTGCCTGGATTCCCGCGGGAATCGCGGTCGTGCCGCAGATGAAGAAGCCGGTGGAGGGCGGCGTGGAGTGGGTTCCGGCGCGTTGAAAACCCAATTGGGGGGGCGGGCAATCATGCCCGCAGCCGCCTTACAGGCGGCTAAGCCGGCTGGAAAGCCGGCTGCGGCCAGGATTGGCCGCCCTCCAAATTGAGTTTTCATCACATTTGGTGGCCCGCAGGGCCATCCTGACACGCTTCAGCGTGCCGGCGGGACTTTTAAGTCCCGCGAAAGCGTGCCCTACGCTGTCACCGTGATTCTGCCCACCGCATAATTGATCAGTTCGCCGTCGGGGGATGCCTTGGCTTGGATCTGTGCCAGATAGGTGCCCGGCGCGACCGGTGACCCGGAGTCATTCAGTCCGTTCCAGGTTACGGTTTCCCGGGGCGCGGAGATCCGCTCAAAGCCGTGCAGCGTGCGCACCGGAACCACGGTGGGCGTCTGGTCGCTATCCTGTACGATGGCCGCGCTGGTGTAACACGCCGTCTTGATCTGGTAGGCGAATCGCCGGTCGAGCAGAGGCATCTGTCCTCCTCCCGCCAGTCATAGCCGGCTCGGGCAGGCCAGACAAGCGTGGCCGGTGCGCTGCGCTGAGGAACGTCTGAAAGGGCGCGGCGATTCGCGGCATCATAGAGGTAGGACGTTCCCATGACACACTACCTTTCCCTCACGGTCCCGTTGTTGCTGGCGGGCACCTTGCTGGCCTCTGGCGAGATCACTCCCGGCATGCACCGGTTCGCGGCCGCCGCCTACCGCGAACTCTCTCAACAAAAGGGCAATCTGATCCTCTCGCCCTTTAGCGTCTCGACGGCGCTTTCGATGCTGCTCAATGGCGCGCGCGGGCAGACGGCGGCGGGCATTGCCGCCACGCTCGGCCAGCCGCATCCGGACGCCGCTTACTATGCGGCGGTGGCATCGTTGGCGGCTGAACTCACGAAACAGGCGAACCTCGACGGCAATCAACTGGCGATCGCCAATGGGCTGTGGGTGCAGCAAGGATTCCCGCTCGAATCCGAATTCGAGCACGCCATCCGGACGCTTTTCGAGGCGCCGCTCACGCCTCTCGATTTTCGAAACAGTCCCGAGGATGCCCGCCAGACGATCAATGCCTGGACCGCGCAGCACACGCGCGACCGCATCCAGGATTTGTTCACGCGCGGCTCCATCGAACCGGCTACGCGCCTGGTGCTGACCAGCGCTATCTACTTTTTTGGCAAATGGCGCGCACCCTTCGCTCCCTCGAACACGCGCACGGAACCGTTTCAACTTGGCGGAGGCGGCACGGTGGACGCGAAATTCATGCACCAGATAGCCACTTTTCTATATGGCGAAACGTCCTCGGCCCGCATTCTGGAAATGAAATACGCCGGCACTCC
>JBEKIM010000106.1:0-24907 GCA_050011755.1 Bryobacteraceae bacterium
GGGAACCGGCGCGAATGGCTTCGAGCACGCGGTCGAGTTGCTTCTCGTCGACCGGCTTGGCCAGCACGAAGCGGCGCTCGCCCGCGAAGTCGGCGGAAAGATCGGCATTATAGGAATCGGAGAGCAACACGAATCCGCCCACGCGGGCCCGCACTTGTTCGGCGGTCTCCACCCAGTTGAGGCCGGGCGCGTGGACCGAGCAGAAGACGGCATCGAAGCGCAGCCGCTGCACCAGGTCCAGCCCCTCGTCGGAGCTGTTCACGGGTACCACGCGATATCCGCGCAGGGCCAACAGACCGCGTAACTGCGTTTGGATGGCCTCGGCAGGTTCGATCACCAGGGCCGTCAAGCTGTGCGCCCCGTCGCGCCCGTTTTCGAGCGCGTGCGTGCTGGGCTTCTCGCGGCCCGCGCAGGGCAACTCGACCTGAAACGCCGGGTCGCCCCCGGCCTGCTGAACCAGCCGGATCTCGCCTCCATGGCCGGCAATCAAGCCGCGGCAAACGCCCAAGCCCGCGCCGCCGGCGGCCTGGTCGGCGCCCGGCAGGAAGGGGTCCGGAAAACCCTTCGGACCACTGTAGACGATCTCGACCAGGATGCGCCGGGCCACTAGGTTACTGCGGATGACGATGGATTTCTCGCTGGCGTCGGACAGGGACTGTTCGGCGTGTACCAGCAGGTTCAGGAAGACCTGTTCAAGCTGGCCATGCGATCCCAGAACGATGGCCGGCTCGTCGGCCAGCAGGCTGCGCGCGAGGATGCCGCGCACCTTCCACTCGCGCTCGCGGAATTCGATCAGGTTGCGCAGCAGGCCGTTCAGTTCGACGGGCTGGGTTTGGGCCGGCCCGGTGCCCGCAAACCCGACCAGCCGGTCGATAATCTCAGCCGCGCGGCGGGCCTCTCCGGCGATACCCGACAGGTCCGCGGCGGAAGGTCCCGCGGCGGCGTCTCCACCTGCCTGCGCGGCCTGGGCCAGGCCGGCGATGGCCGCCAGCGGCGCGCGCAGATCGTTGGCGATGCCGGAGATGAGCTGCCCGACCGCCGCCAGCTTTTCGGTGCGGAAAAGCTGTTCGCGAACGGAACGCTGATCGAGCAGCTTGACCGCGACGCCGATCTGATTGGCCAGATGTTGCGTCAGGGTTTGCTCATCGCGGCTGAAAACCCGCGCGCGGTCCCGCTGGTCCATCTGCAGAATGCCCAGGACTTCGCCTTGCGCGAGCATGGGAACGAACAGCAGCGAGCGAGGGGCTGCCGTCCCGTCGTCACCGGTCATCGGAAACGGGCTGCGGGAGATATCGGGAATCGCCAGCAGCGTGCGGTAGTGGAAGCAGGCTACCGCGCCCGCTTGCGGGCCGGGCGGGGGAGCGGCGAGCGGTATGGAAGTCTGTTCGGCGCCGCTCCGATCCACCGCATCCAGCGTTTTCGCCTGGCGGTTGTACAGGTAAAGATCCGCGCTGGTCACGCCGAAGATTCTGGGGACCACCACCCTCACCTTGTCGAAAATCTGATCGGCCGACGACGCGCTCAGGATCTCTTCGCCCAGTTCATAGGCGCGGCGCAACATCCCGCGCTGGCCGCGCAGGCGTTCGTCGCGGCGCCACATCACGAAAATTGCGGCGGCGATCGCGAGGATGCCAAAGGCCAGAGCCAACTGCATCGGCATGAACGCAAGCGCTCCCATTCAGGGCCTGTCCGGGACCTGTGCGCGTACCCAGGCTTCGAGTTGCGGGGCGCGGAAATCGTCGATGGCCAGGTACGCGCCCGGCAGCTCCCGATGGGTCGTCCGGAGGCCCACGATGCGTGTGCCGGCCGCCTGCGCCGCGGCGATGCCGGAGAAGGAATCTTCAAATACGATGCAGTTCCGCGGCGCGACGGAAAGCAGTTCCGCGGTGCGCAGATAGATCTCGGGATGCGGCTTGGCATGCCGCACCTGGTGGCCATCCACGATGACGCGGAAGTATTCGCGCAGGCCGCCGCGGTCCAGGATAAAATTCACGTTGGCGGGTTCGGCATTGGTCGCCAGCCCCACGGGCAAGCCCGCATGCCGCCCTAGAAACTCGCGCACGCCGGGCACTAGGGTTTCCGCCAGCCGGGGTCCCAACATTTCCCGATACAGCGCCTCCTTGGCGGCCCCGTGGGCCGCTATCTCGTCCACACTCAATCCCGGGCCGAAAAAATCGCGCACGATCTCGTCGTTACGCCTGCCGTACATCCGTTCGGCGAGGGTGTGTCCGGCTTCGATCCCGAAGCGGCGAGTGTATTCGGTCCAGACTTGGGTGTGCAAGGGATTCGAATCCACGATCACGCCATCCATGTCCAGCGCCATGGCCATGCCGGGCCGCAGCCAGCCCTCAGGCGCCAAGTTGACCCTCCAGCCAGGTCATGTACCCCGGCGCGCCCTCCGCCACGGACAGCGCCAGCACTTCCGGTACGTCGTAGGCATGGGCTTTTTCGAGAGCCGTGCGCAAGGGTTCGAAAAGTTGGCGCGACGATTTGATAATGAGCAGGCACTCGGCGGCCGACTCGATCGCTTCCTGCCAACGGTAGATGCTACGGGCGCCCGGAACCAGGGTCACGCATGCCGCCACGCGGGCGTCCACCAGCACGCGCGCCAGCTTCGCGGCTTCCTCCTCGGTGGCGCAGGTACTTAACACAACAATTTTATCCGTCATAGCAAAAAAAATCGGAAACAGATTTCGAAGACGATGTTACCATTATGTTCTCGGCATCAGGCAATGAAGTCGTCCCTTTCCAGATTGGCCGGCGCTGCGGCGCTGCTGGCACTTACAGGTTATGCGTTTGTGGCATTGCAGGGACCGCAAGGCGTTCCCGGTCTGATGGAGAAACGCCGGCTCATCCGCGAATACGAAAAGAAGAACGCGGACATGGCCCGCAAGATCGAGGAGCAGCGGTCGCGCATCGACCGGTTCAGCGGCAGCCCATCGGGTCCGGACCAGGAAATCCGCCAGCGTCTGAAGCTGGTGAAACCCGACGAGAAGGTGTTTATGCTGCAGGATCCGCCGTCCGCTCCGGCTCAATCCACGCCCGCCAGGTGACTTCGCGGAGGTGCTCCTCCGATCCGGCTTTCTAAGCCAGGCACGCCAGCGCCAGTCCCCAGAGTACGCCGCCCAGGATGAGCCAACCGGTGTGCACGCGGTAGCGCAACAGCAGCACTGCCGATACCATCGCGGTTACCACGGTGAGGGCGTCGATCAGGGCGGTGCGGGCCAGTTCCCACGTCACCAATGCCATCAGCGCCAGGGACGCCACGTTCACACCGTCGAGAAAAGCGCCTGCCAGCCGCGATTTTCGCAGCCACGGCATCACGGGTCCACTGACCGCGCAGAGCACGAAGGCCGGCACGAAGATACCGGCGGTGGCCACCGCGGCGCCCGGTACGCCCTGCAGGAGATAGCCGATGAAAGTCCCGGTGGTAAACAGGGGGCCGGGCGTAATCTGGCCGGCCGCCACGGCGTCCAGCAGTTGCCTGGAAGTCAGCCAGTGCCACCTGACTACCAGATCCTGCCGCAGAAACGCCAGCAGCACGTAGCCGCTGCCGTAGAGCACCGAACCGATCTTCGTGAAGTAAAGGAACAACGCGCGCAGGCCGGCCGCGTGCGGCTGTGCGGACGGCGCGGCAAATATGGCGAACTGCGCGGCCAGGGCCGCCGCGGCGATGAGCAGAAGGACAACCAGCGGCTTGAGTTCCCGCCGCCCGGAGGTCCACCATTCGCGGGATCCCGCCACCAGGCCCGCGCCGGCCAAAACGATCAGCGCACCCGCGCCGGCGACGGCCGCGCCCGCGGACGCCATCCCGGCCACGCCCAGAAACCTCGTCTTTACCGCCGTGCGGCAAAGCTTCCATAGGGCCTGCGCAATTATCGCGATCACTACCGGTTTCAGCCCGTAAAGGAATCGCTGCGACTGCGGCAGGCCGCCGAACCGGACATAAGCCCATGCCAAACCGGCCACCATGACCGCCGCGGGCACGATAAAGCAGACGCCCGCCACAATGAGTCCCGGCCAGCCCGCCCGCAGGTAGCCGAGATAGATGACCATTTCCGTCGAGGTGGGTCCGGGAATCAGGCTGGCGGCGCCCAGGCGGTCGAGGAACTCTTCACGCGTGATCCAGCGCCGACGCCGGACGACTTCGTCTTCCATCATCGCGATGTGCGCGGCGGGCCCGCCAAACGCGGTCAGGCTCAGCCGCGTGAACAATCCCGCCACTTCGGCCAGCCCACCCGGGCGGGTGCGCAAAGCCGCGGAGGGATCCTGCGCGGCGGGGACGGGCGGGACGGATGCCGGCATCGACTCATCGCGATGATAGCAACACGGGATGTACGGCTGGGGTTGGAAGACACGCACACGCGGAAATCGGCGCCAGTCGAATTATTTCGTGGAATGCATTATGTTTAAATGCGATTACCGAATGGTGAGCGAGTCCCGATGAAGAAAATTGCATGGATGTCTTTTGACCTCGGGGTCCAGGGCGACTACGAGGGCCTCTACCGTTGGCTCGACGCACAAGGTGCCCGTGAGTGTGGCGATAACCTTGCGTTGTTCTCCTTTGCGTCGAAGAAGGACTTACCTGCAGAGGTTAAGGCAAGCGTCGAGAAATCGGTCGAAATCGATGCGAGGAGCCGCATATATCTCATCTTCATGGGCAAGGACCGCAAGATGAAGGGACGATTCCTTTTTGGACAACGCAGGCCGGCCCCCTGGGCGGGATCCGCACCCGCCAAAGGGCCAATCGAAGACGATGAAGGATGAAAGTGGCTCCTGAAATCAACCGGAACCTAGTCCTGGACGCAGGTTTTTGGTTCGCCTTGTTCGATCCCCGTGATGGCGAACACCGCAAGGCGGCGGACAAAGCCCACCACATCGATACGCTCAGAGTCGTCTTTCCATGGCCAACTCTCTACGAAACCCTCGGCACGCGCTTCGTAAAGAACAAGCCCGGATGGAGCGGCTGGAGCGAACACTCAGGTCGCCCCATGTGCAGTTCATCGACGACAACCCTTATCGCGAGGACGCCCTGGAAGCTACATTTCGCGAGGCTCGATTGGGGAAGCGTGCGATCAGTTTTGTCGATATGTTGCTGCGCGTAATGATCCAGGACACTAATGTGCGGATCGATGCGCTGCTCACATTCAATATTAAGGACTTCTTTGATGTGTGTGCGAGCAGACGCGTGAGAATGCTTTAAGCAAGGGCTCCCCACGCTGCGCATGCCACCGCACTAGCGGCCGCGATCCAGATCGGCCAGCAGCGCGCGGTATTCCGGCGCGTCGCGGATGCCGGCGAGCGCCGGGTCGATGCGGGAGATCAAAATCTTGTAATCGTGCTGCTCACGCACCACTTTCAGATATTCGATGGCCTCCTGCTTCCGGCCCAGCAGCGCGCATGTGGCGGCCAATTCGTAGGCCGGGGCCTGGCCTTGCAGATACTGGCTCTTCTGCACGCGCAGCATGGCTTCCAGCATGCCGCGCCCGCCTCCCGCCGCCAATCCCTTTTCGCCCGCGTCAATGGCAGCCAGCGCATGCGTGTCATGCGATAGCTCCGCCGCCTTCCTGGACTCCAGCAGGTAGTTCGGATAATCCTGGCGCGCCAGATAGTAGCCGGCCAGGTGTCTATGCGGGGAAACGAAACCCGGCTCGGCCATCTCGATGTTTGTGAGCAACCGGAAAGCCTGTTCGGTCTGATCGGAGTAAAGCAGGATCAGTCCTTTGTCGGCCAGGATGGAGCGCGACGACGGGGCCAGTTCCTGGGCCCGGTCGATCTGCGCCAGCGAGTCGCGAAAACGGCCGAGCGTCATCAAGGCCGTGGCATACCACTGGTGGGCTTCCGCATAATTCGGATTAAGTTCCAAAGCACGCTGGAATTCCCGTTCGCCCGTGCGCGTATCCAGCATGCCGTAAAACGCGGCGAAGGCCAGGGCACTGTGCGCATCGGCCAGGGTGTCGTCCAAGGCCACCGCCCTCCTGGCGGCGGCCAGCGCGCGGGGAAACGATTCGCTGCCCGGCATCGCGGAATATTCGGGCAAGAGGTTGTAACAATCGGCCAGGCCCACCCAGGCGTCGGCATAGCCCGGATCCCTGGAGGTGGCCTGGCCAAAATATTCGACCGCGCGGCGGAGGCTCTCCTCGTTCCGCTGGCTCCAGTAGTAGCGGCCTTCCAGATAAGCGCTGCGGGCGGCCGCATTCACGGGTCGGGCGGCGCGCACCGGAACGTGTTTCCAAAGGCTTAACATCAAAGCCGCGGCGGCTATGACAGTGACCAGGAAGGCTGCGGTCCAGGACCATCCGGAAGGACGGGCGGACGGGATAGGAGCCGGCGCGACGGCTGGGGGCGATTCCCGTTCGTCCGCTTTCAGGTGAAAGACGGGCAGGTAGGAACCTTTCGGGAGGTCCAGCACCACCCGCTCGGCGCCGCCCGGTCCGGCGTAGTACTCGCGCAATTTGAAGCGGAGCTGGCGGGCCTGCACGCGTACGATGGGATCGATGCGCGGATCGTAATCCCCGGTCCGTTCAAAGACCCGCACGCCGATCTCGTGCTCCTTGGGGGAGACGGCGCGTCCGGAGAGGCGTTCGGCCACCACGAAGCGAAGGAATTGCGCCAGCCGCGGGGAACGCGCAAATGGCGGGCTCGCCAGAATACGCTCCAGCGCCGCCTCCAGCAACGCGTTGTCAATCTGCTGCCCCGCCGCCTCCATCGCCGCAGAACCCGTCATGGCAATGCGTTACCCGTGAAAACGACCCGGTTAATCACCGTAAAATACTCCAGAGCCAGTCCCGACCATTGGATTATAACCTAAACATCCACGGCGTCCGTTCGCGGCTGGGTACTGAAAGGCCTAGCAAAACGCGCGGCGCCCCAGTACAGGAGATCTAGTGATGAGACGCACCTTTAATTCAGTTCCCGCAATTCTAATGGCAGTCTGCTGGACGGCTGTGGCACTCGCCCAGCCGGCCGCGAAAACAGGGACGGCCGTGCCGCGGCTGGTGAAGTTCGGCGGCACATTGACCGGCGCCGGCGGCAAGCCGCTGAGTGGAGTCGTGGGGGTGACTTTTGCGCTCTATGAAGAGCCGGAAGGCGGCGCCCCGATTTGGATGGAAAACCAAAACGTGCAAGCCGGCGGCAGCGGCGAATATACGGCTTTGCTGGGCGCCACCCGCAACGAAGGCATTCCGCCGGAAGTTTTCGGCGCCGGGCAGCGATGGTTGGGCGTCCAGCCACAAGGGGAGGCGGAGTTGCCCCGCGTGCTCATGACCAGCGTGCCTTATTCGCTGAAGGCGGTGGACGCGGAGACGCTGGGGGGGCTGCCGGTATCCGCGTTCGTCCTTTCCGGCGCGGGTTCCGGGATGAGCGCAAGAATAGCCGGGAGTAGTGCTGCCGGGACGACCGCCGCCGCTTCCATCGGCTCCCAGAAGCCCAACTCGGCGACGCCCGCCACGGTCGGCGGCACGGGCACCGCCGGTTATGTACCCATGTGGACCAACAGCGACACACTGGCGAACTCGGCGATCGTGCAAAAGAGCGGAAACGTAGGCATCGGCATCAGCCCATCCGACTTTAAGCTCGAGGTGGCGACTGCCACTGAGGGGGGGATCTCCGGCGCCAGCTCAAATTCGTCGGGAGTCGGGGTACAGGGTATAGCCACTTCCACCAGCGGGGACGCATCCGGCGTCTACGGCTTGTCGGCGAGTTCTACAGGAGTCGGCGTGCTCGGCATAGCGAGCGGTGAGACCGGCGCCACCACCGGCGTGTTAGGCTCGACCTCAAGCCCCGAAGGGTACGGGACGGGGGGACAAAGTTCCGCGACCACAGGCACCGGCAGCGGCGTCCTTGGCGCATCCGACAGTCCCGACGGCAACGGCGTCTCGGGAACGAATTCGGCGACCACCGGCACTGCGACCGGCGTTTATGGAACCACAGGGAGCCCCGTCTGGATATGGGGTGTATGGCCTCGTTTCCGCAACCAGCGGCACCACCATCGGCGTCTACGGGCAATCCGACAGCGAAACCGGATTCGGCGTGGAGGGCCAGGCTACAGCTACCAGCGGCGATGCTACGGGCGTCTATGGCAAGGCTGTGAGCGATGCAGGAATCGGAATACAAGGCAATGCCACCGCCACGAGCGGGACCACGTTCGGCGTCAATGGCCTCAACTCCAGCACTTCCGGAACCGGAGTGGCGGGCCAATCCACCGCGGAGACCGGCAGCACGTACGGGACCACCGGCGTCGTCGCCAGCACCTCCGGAATCGGAGTGGCAGGCCAGGCTACCGCGACCAGCGGCGCCACCATCGCTGTCTCCGGCAAGAATTCCAGCACTTCGGGAACCGCCGTGCAGGGCAGCGAAGTGGCCGATAGCGGCGTCAATTGGGGCGTGGTGGGCAGCGCTCTGAGCGCCGAAGGGACTGGCGTATACGGGATCGCGGTGGCCCATAGCCAACTGGCCACCGACCTGGCAGGCACTCCCGCCGGGGTATGGGGCGACACCAAGGATGGCACTGCCGGCGTGTTGGCCACCTCCGACGATGGGGAGGCCATCGCTGCGTACAATGCCGCGACCAATGTTGCCACGTTGTTTGTCGAAAACCAGGAGGACACCAACCAGAACTCGATCGTGTTGGCGACTTTCAGCAGTTACGGGGGCTATTGCGACGTTTTTGTCAACGGCAACCTGACCTGCAGCGGTTCGGTGGGCGGCCACGCCGTGCTGAAGGACGGTTCGCACGAAGTGGCTCTGTACGCGGTCCAGTCGTCGGAAAACTGGTATGAAGATGCCGGGTCGGGCCAGTTGCGAAACGGCGCCGCCGTGGTCACGCTGGAGGCCGAGTACGCCCAAACGGTAAACACCGGCGTGGACTACAAGGTCTTCCTGACACCTAATGGCGACTGCAAGGGATTGTATGTCAGCCAGAAGTCGCCGGCGTCGTTCGAGGTCCATGAGCTGGCAGGCGGCAATTCCAATATCGCCTTCGACTATCGCATTATGGCCAAGCGCAAGGGTTTCGAGAACATCCGGATGGCCGACATCACCGGTCAGATTCAACGCGGGCCGGATCTGAAATCCAGAAGCGCGGTGCGATCCGCCGCCGCGACGCACAGCGTACCCACCATTCCGACGGCACCGCGTCCGCACGACGCCGCCATGCGAACCGGCGCCTCCCGTCCGGTACATACCGCGAAGCCGCGGCCGCACGCTATCCGGCTGCCGGCTGTGGCTGCCAAACCGGCCGCCGGCGCTAAGCCGCAACAGTCCGCGGCGCGCCGATAGAACCTCGCGATAAGAACGGAGAGCAAAGATGAGAAACATCTATCATTCGGTGAATGCGATTCTAATCATGGCCTGCTCGGCGGCCCTCGCGCTGGCCCAGCCGGCCGCGAAAACGACGACTGCCGTTCCGCGGCTGGTGAAATTCGGCGGCACTTTGACGGATGCAGGCGGCAAACCGCTGAGCGGCGTCGTTGGAGTGACCTTCGCGCTCTACCAGGAGCCGGAGGGCGGGGCTGCGATCTGGATAGAAACCCAGAATGTGCAGGCCTCGGCAAACGGCGAATACAGCGTTTTGCTGGGCGCGACCCGGAACGAGGGCATCCCCGCGGAGGCCTTTGGCGCAGGTCAGCGATGGCTGGGGGTCCAGATACAAGGGACCGAAGTGGAACCGGAACGGCCCCGGGTCCTGCTGACGAGCGTGCCTTACTCGCTGAAAGCGGTCGATGCGGAAACGCTGGGTGGACTGCCCGCATCCGCGTATGCTTTGGCTGGAACGATCGCCGGTAATGGCGCCGCGGGCACCCCCCTGGCATCCGCCAGGGCGGCTGCGGTCTCCGACGCGGTGAAACCCGCCGCGGCCCGTCCGGCCACGGTCGGCGGCACCGGCACGGCCGGCACCATTCCCGTGTGGACCAGCAGCACCGCCCTGGGAAATTCAGAGATCCTGCAGAGCGGTGGAAATGTCGGCATCGGCCGGGTCTCGGCTAACGCGAAGTTCTTGAGCGAAAGCACCACCGGCGCCGCCCTGGCCGGCAGCACCACCAGTTCAACGTCGCCCACCGCGATTGGGGTGCAAGGCCAGGCTCTGGCCACCAGTGGCGACACGGTTGGGGTGGTTGGTATAAGCGCGAGCCCATCGGGAGTCGCCGTCGAAGGCCAGGCCACGGCCGCGAGCGGCAAGACAGTGGGCGTCCAAGGTACGGTCACCAGCACTTCCGGATTTGGGATGACGGGCACGGCGACGGCGGAGAGTGGCGAGACATACGGCGTAGTCGGCACGGTGGCAAGCTCCACGGGCACCGCGGTGATGGGCCAGGCCACCGCTACGACCGGCAGCAATTGGGGCATTTACGGCTCGACTGCGAGCGATGCCGGCGTTGGCGTGCAGGGCGAGGCCACGGCGACGAGTGGCGCCGCGGTTGGAGTGTATGGCACGACCGCCAGCGATGCGGGATACGCGGTATGGGGCGATGCCTCGGCGAAGAGCGGCACTACGATCGGCGTGTACGGCCAAGCCGAGAGTGAAACCGGATCCGGGGTAGAGGGCCAGGCTACGGCTTCGAGCGGCGTGGCGACGGGCGTTTACGGCAAGTCGGTAAGTTCCGACGGAATCGGCGTGGAGGGCAATGCGATCTCGACGAGCGGCGCTACTACCGGCGTGGCTGGAACGGCAGCGAGTGACGAGGGAGTCGCGATCGCGGGCGTAGCCACGGCAACGAGCGGTACCACCTATGGCATCCAGGGAGGCGCTACCAGCCCGAACGGAGTAGGCGTGTACGGCATCGCCATCTCACAAAGCTCCATCGGGAAGGATATGGAGGGCACCAGTCCATCCGGCGTTTGGGGCGACACCAACTCGGGGACTGCCGCGGTGCTGGCTACGTCGGGCGACGCCAGCGCCTTCGCCGGGTACAACAGCGCCGGCAATGTGGCCACCCTGTATGTCGAAAACCAGACGACCACCCCGAGCGCGGTGGTGCTGGCGACCGAGGGCTCGGGCGGCTACTGCGATATTTTTACCAACGGCAATCTGCTGTGCAGCGGCTCGGTCGGCGGGCACGCGATATTAAAGAACAGTTCCCGCGAAGTGGCCACGTACGCGATGCAGTCGCCCGAGAACTGGTTTGAGGATATGGGCGCGGGCCGGCTGCAAAACGGCGCGGCGGTGGTGCCGCTCGACGCCGAATTCGCCCAGACCGTCAACACGGGCGTGGATTACCACGTCTTCCTGACGCCCAAGGGAGATTGCAAGGGCCTGTACGTCACCAATGAGACCAGCGGCGGTTTTGAGGTGCGCGAGTTGGGCGGCGGGACCTCCAGCATTGGCTTCGACTATCGCATCGTAGCGCGCCGCAGAGGCTACGAAAACATCCGCATGGCCGACGTGCCCAGCTCGGCTCTGAGCCGGCCGCATTTGAAATCCAGAAGCGGATTGCGGACCGCGCGCGCGAACGTCCTGACGCCGCGTCTCGCCGCGAAACCGGCGGACACCGCCAGGATGCCGCGCGCGGCAAAGACGGCGCACGCCGCGAAACTACCGGTACACGCCGCCAAGCCGGCCATATCGCCGGTTCGCTGACGGGCTCGCTTTAAGCCCAGCCCATGCGGGTGCGCAGAGCCGTAATATGGGCCACGTGATGGTCGCCGTGCCAGGCATATAGCGCCAGGTTGCGGTCGAGCGTGACGGGTCCCAGTTGGGAATGCAGGAAAGTACGCGCGAAGTCCGCGGGTTTCATGGCGCGCAGCACCATCACCCAGCGGCTATGCAGCGATTCGAGCAGCGCGAGAGAAACCTCGACCGGCGCTGTACGGGCATCGGTGAGTTCCGCCCAACGCGCCTCGTCATAGCCCTTGGCGCTGGGGGTGTCTTCGGTGAGCGCCAGGCGGAAGCGGCAATAGCTATTGATATGGCTGTCCGGCACGTGGTGGACCACCTGGCGGACGGTCCATCCGCCGGGACGATAGGGCGTTTCGAGTTGCTCGAAGGTTAAGCCCTGGATGGCGGCGCGCAGCCGCGCCGGCGTGGCCTCGATGCGATCGATAAATGCCTGGCGCTGTTCTTCACTGCTCTCGCACGCGTAGGTGAAGGGGCCGATGGGGTAGCGCAGATCCGTCATAATCCCCAGCCTATCAGAGCCCCTTTGGTCTTGGAGGGCGGGCAATTCTGCCCGCAGCCGATTGGACATTTTTCGTGATGACTAGTCGCTTGCTCGTGGCGCACGCTTCAGCGTGCCGGCGGGACTTTTAAGTCCCGCTTAGTTAGCCGGCTTTCAGCCGGCTCTGGCCGCCTAAAAAGGCGGCTGCGGCCAAGATTGGCCGCCCTCCTTGCGCTGGGGCCTTTGAATCATGCAGAATGGCCTAGATGACGAAGAACGGACTGCTTTGCCTGATCCCGCTCGCAGCGGCCGCGTGGCTGACACCCGCATGGGCGGCGACGGGCACCCTTACCGCCAACCCCAACCCGTGCCGGATCGCACCCGGCGCGCACGAATGCACCACCTATCTGAGCTGGTCGACGGAGGGCGTGCAGCATGCGCGCGTCTACGTGCGGACACAGGGGAAGAAGGCAGGCCCGGAGAAGGAATTCGGCACGGGTCCGGCTTGCGCGAAGTGCGGCGCGAGTTGGATAGAAGCCGGAACCGAGTATGTCTTCACCCTCGTGGATTTCTCGGCGGGCAGCCGCGGCGGGGTGCTGGCGAACATAACGGTCACGGGAGTCGAGGGTCCCGGCGCGCGCGAGGACGGAGCCTCGGGCACGATTCAGGCGGCGCCGAATCCCTGCCGGATCGAGCCCGGCAAGGCCGACTGCACCAGCTACCTGAGTTGGTCCACCGCGGGCACGGAGCACGTGCGCGTATTCGTGAAAGCGGAAGGCGCGAAAGCTTCCGCGGAGAAGGAATTCGCGCGGGAGGTTTCGTGCGGCAAGTGCGGAGCGAGTTGGATCGAAGCGAACACCCGCTACCTCTTCACGGTTTACGATTACGCGAGCGGCGACCGCGGCCGGGCTCTAGCCTCGGTGGTCGTGACCGCCATCAAGTGAGCCGGACGCGCGAAAACGCGGCTGGCGCCGCGGGCTGCTAGTCTAAACTGGAGATCGCTCGCAACCCGATGGCGAAGAGAGTCGCAATTGTAGAAGACGAGGCCGAACTTGCCGCGTTGCTGGATTACAACCTGACCCGCGGCGGTTATCAGGCGTTCGTGCTTTCCGGCAACAAGGGCGCGTTGAAGGACCTGGAATCCTGGAAGCCAGACCTGATCGTGCTGGATGTGATGCTGCCCGGAGACGACGGGTTCGAGCTTTGCCGCCAGATCCGGCAGTCGCCTGTGCTGGCGCGTACGCCCGTGCTGTTTCTCACCGCGCGCTCCGACGAAGTCGATCGGGTCTTGGGGTTGGAGATCGGCGGCGACGATTACATGACCAAACCGTTCAGCCCGCGCGAACTGGTGGCGCGCGTGAAGGCGCATCTGCGCCGCGCGGAGCGGGACGAGGAAGAACATACCGCGTTGGAGGCCGGGCCCTTCAAACTGGACCGCGGCGCCCACCGCGTATTTCTGCACGGCAGCGAATTGAACCTCACATCCACCGAGTACAAACTGCTGGAGTTCTTTCTGACGCACGCCGGCCGCGCTTACAGCCGCGATCAACTGCTGGAGGAGGTCTGGGGGCAGCAGCGTTTCGTCACGCCGCGGACCGTGGACGTACACATCCGGCGCTTGCGGGAAAACATCGAAGCCGAACCGGATAATCCGCGCTATCTGACCACCGTTCGCGGATTTGGCTACCGCTTCGAAGAACGGGCGTGACGTTGCACGGTCGTGGCGCACGCTTTTAGCGTGCTGGCGGGACTTTTAAGTCCCGCTTGCGGGTTCTGGAGAGCCCGCGCTGACCTGGAGCTCTGCCCCACCAAAACACAACTTAACCCGTGATTCACGCTTCCGTAACGCTACGGTAACCATTCGTTGTTTACTCTCTAGAGTGGAAGGGGGTAGGCGGCATGAAGAAGATCCTCCTCATTGAAGATGATACCGACCTGTTTGCCCTGTTGAAATACAACCTCGAGAAGGAAGGATTCGCGCTGTCCGGATCGCAGACCGGCAAAGGCGCGCTGGATCTCTGCCGCCAGGTCCGGCCCGATCTCATCCTGCTGGATATCATGCTGCCGGATTACGACGGACTGGAGATTTGCAAGGCGGTGCGCAAGGATCCGGATCTGCTCACCACACCCATCATCTTTCTGACGGCGCGGGCGTCGGAGACGGACCGCATCGTAGGCCTGGAACTAGGCGCCAACGATTACGTGGTGAAGCCGTTTTTCGTGCGCGAGTTGATCGCCCGCATCAAGCTGCAATTCCGCAACCAGGCCGCTCCGGCGCGCGTTTTGGAGTCCGGCGGCGTACAGGTGGACCGCGGCAGTTGCCAGGCGCGCCTCAACGGCACGCTGCTGAACCTGACCGCCACCGAGTTTCGCCTGCTGGAGTTCCTGATGAGCCGGCCCGGTGTGGTCTTCAGCCGCGAGCAACTGCTGAACGCGGTCTGGGGCCAGGACCGGGCCATTACCGACCGCGCCGTGGATGTGTACATCCTGCGGTTGCGGCAGAAGATCGAGACCGACGCGACGAACCCGGGCCTGATTCATTCGGTGCGGGGATTCGGCTATACATTCGAGCCGCGCGCCTCAAACGCCACGTCGGCGGCTTAGATTTCCTGTACAATAGAGTCGAAAGGAGGCCATATGAGATCTATTGGCTTTCCTGAGCTTTGCGTGATTCTGGTCGTGATCGTGCTCCTGTTTGGCACCAAGAAGATCCCAGACTTCGCGAAGGGCTTGGGCGAAGGAATCCGCAACTTCAAGGACGCAATGAAGAGCGACGACGACGGAAAGAAGCCGCAATAAGGCTTTTGGAGGCTGCCCGCGGGTTGGGCGATCTCATCAGGCTCCAGACTCTGGATTTTATAAATCAAATCCCCGCGGGCGCCATGGAGGCTCGCGGGGATTTTGTTTTTTGGGGAGATGTGCCTACTTGGCTTTCTTGGGTGGGACGATGGCGTCCTTGGCGGCTTTCGCCACGCGGAACTTCACTACCTTCTTGGCCGGGATCTTGATGGCTTCCCCGGTCGCGGGATTGCGCCCCATGCGGGCCTTACGGTCCTGACGTACCAGGCGTCCAATACCCGGCAGTACGAATACTCCATTCTTCTTCACTTCGCCGATCGCCATGCTGGAAAGGGAATCCAGGAACTGGCGGGCTACTTTGTTATTCACTTCGCAACTCTCGGCGAGGTTTCTCACCAGTTGCGTCTGCGTCATACGTTGACTTGCCATTAGATCTCCTTTGGTTCTCACCATCGCTGCAACATCAAGGGCCGCCGCGAACAGTGGCCCCACGAACGCCATCCATCGGTATTAAGGCGCTGGCCGCGCCTGATATGAGCGCCAGCCACGATTACGTATCAATAATAAGTGAAGGCCAAAGTCGATGTAAAGAGAAAATGTGCGTAAAATGGGCGCTTTTCGGGCTTTTTTTTGAAGACGTGCCACGCGAGGCCCGTCAAACAGCCTTTTTGACGGGGTTGTCGCCGCCCGCTGCCGCTGCCGCCGCTTTGCGGGGCTGCTCCTGCAGGCTGTCTAGCCCCAGCGCTTTGCGCAATTCGCCGTCCAGGTTCCGGCATAAGTCCGGATGCTCGCGCAGGAACTGCCGGGCATTGTCGCGGCCCTGGCCGATGCGCTCTCCGTGAAAGCTGAACCACGAGCCGCTCTTCTCCACCAGGTTCTGGGCCGTGCCCAGATCCAGCAGATCGCCTTCGCGCGAGATCCCTTCGCCATAAAGGATGTCGAACTCGGCTTCGCGAAAGGGCGGCGCGACCTTGTTCTTGACCACTTTGGCGCGCGTCCGGTTGCCGATGACGGTGTCGCCGTCCTTGAGCGCCGCGATACGCCGGATATCCACGCGCACCGAAGCGTAAAACTTGAGCGCCCGCCCGCCGGTGGTGGTCTCGGGGTTGCCGAACATCACCCCGATCTTCTCGCGGATCTGGTTGATGAAGACCATGCAGGTGCCGGTCCGGCTGACTACGCCGGTCAGCTTCCGCAGGGCTTGGGACATGAGCCGCGCGTGCAGACCCATATGGCTGTCGCCCATCTCGCCTTCCAGTTCGGCCTTCGGCACCAGCGCCGCCACCGAGTCGATGACCACCACGTCGATAGCTCCCGAGGCGGTCAGGGCGGCGGCGATCTCCAGCGCCTGCTCGCCGTGATCCGGCTGCGACACCAGCAAATTGTCGACGTCCACCCCCAACTTGCGCGCGTAGCCCGGATCGAGCGCGTGCTCGGCGTCGATGAATGCAGCCACACCGCCGGCCTTCTGCGCCTCCGCGATCAGGTGCAGCGTGAGAGTGGTTTTCCCGGACGACTCCGGTCCGAATATCTCCAGCACGCGTCCGCGCGGGAAGCCGCCCACGCCCAGCGCGGCATCGAGCGAGATCGAGCCGCTGGGGATTACCGCCACCGGCACAATGGTGCCGGATCCCAGGCGCAAAACGGCGCCTTTGCCGAACTGCTTGTCCAGTTGTGAAAGCGTCAGGTCGATGGCATGACGCCGTTCCCGTTCGTCCATTGAGACTCCTCCTTACAGGAAGCTAAGTCGTGGCAGGAAAGAAGAAGTTCTCTCCGGAAATCTTGGGCGGCGTGGGGGGCGATTTTACCCCGAGAATGCGGGCCGCCTCCGGCCACATAGGTTCTTGCGATACAGTTTCGCCCGTTGGAAAGTGGTGGGACGTTTTACGGCGTCCTAAACGCTGCCGGCCCGGTCTGGACACCCGGGCCGGCAAATCTGACGTCTAGGCGAAAGGAGGCAACGGATGTTTATCATCACGTTGACCGTTATGATCGCCGCAGTCCCGGCGATCACGGTGACGATCCGCATCGCGCGGCGTCGTCGTCGAAAGTAGCAGCAAAGCCACGGCCGGCAAGCCGGTCGTGGCACCTCCTTAAACTTACAACGTTTCGGCTTTCAGCGCAAGCTCTTAACCCAAGCGCTCCGCGATAGACTTCGCCTGCAGGAACAACAGCATATAGTCCCGCCCGCCGCCCTTCGAATCCGTCCCCGACATATTGAACCCGCCGAACGGATGCGCGCCCACCATGGCGCCGGTACACTTCCGGTTCACATACAAATTGCCGACGAAGAATTGCCGCCGCGCGCGCGCGATGTGCTCGGGCACGTTGGAGAATATCGCGCCGGTCAGGCCGTACTGCGAATCGTTGGCCAGTTGCAAAGCGTGGTCGAAGTCGCGCGCCCTGGTCACGGCCAGCACCGGCCCGAAGATCTCCTCCTGGAAAATGCGCGCCTTGGAATCCACATCCGCGATCACCGTCGGCGGCACGAAATATCCTTCTTCGGGAGCCTTCACACCAACCGGCAATTGCCGGCCCTCCTGCTTGCCCGCTTCGATATATTCCAGAATCGTGCGCCGCGCGCCCTCGCTGATCACCGGCCCCATGTAGTTTCCGGTATCCTCGGCCACGCCCACTTTGATCTTCGAAACGCGCGCCTGCAATTTGTCGAGGAATGCATCGTACACCTTGGCGTCCACGATCGCGCGCGAGCACGCCGAGCATTTCTGCCCCGAGTATCCGAACGCCGAAACGGCGACGCCTTCCACGGCTTTGTCCAGATCGCAATCCGCATCCACTACGATGGCGTCCTTGCCGCCCATCTCCGCAATGACTCGCTTAATCCAGATCTGGCCGGGCTGCGTCCTGGCCGCCAGTTCGTTGATGTGCAGGCCCACGTCGCGCGAGCCCGTAAAGGCCACGAAGCGCGTCTTGGGATGCTGCACGATCGCATCGCCGACCGCCGTGCCGCTGCCGGTCAACAGGCAAAACGACTTTTCCGGGAAGCCGGCTTCCAGCAATACCTCGGCGAATTTGGCCGCGATCGTGGGCGTTTCGCTGGATGGCTTGACGATGGCCGTGTTGCCCGCCACCAGCGAAGCCACCGTCATCCCCACCAGGATGGCCAGCGGAAAGTTCCATGGCGGAATCACCACCCCCACGCCCAGCGGCAGATAACGCAACTCGCCCTTCTCGCCCGGAAGTTGGACGTCCGGCTGCAGCGGACCGCTAAGCCGCTGCATCTCTCTCGCGTAGTATTCGCAGAAGTCCACGGCTTCGGAGACATCGGCATCGGCTTCCGGCCAGGTCTTGCCCGCTTCGAGGACCAGCCAGGCGTCGAATTCCAGCTTGCGGCGGCGGATGATGGCGGCCGCCCGCAGAAGATGCCCGATGCGCTCCTCTTCCGGCGTGGTGGACCATTCCGTGAAATAGGCGTAAGCCGAATCCACCGCGCGGCACGCCAGATCGGCGGTGGCGCGATGGTGGATGCCGACCACCTCGCGGGGGTGCGAGGGGTTCACCGAGCGCAGCAAATCGCCGGTCTTCAGCCGCTCGCCGCCGATCAGGAGATCGTACTCGCGGCCGAGCTGCGCGCGTACCTGCGCGAGAGCCTCGTCCATGGCCCGCCGGTTCGCGGGAGCGGAGAAGTCGGTGTAGGGTTCGTTTTGAAATGCCGGCAGTTGTTCCATAACTCCATGTTACCGAATGAGACGGAAGAGCTTCGCGCCGCCCCGATTTCGATTTGGAATATAATCGGACTTCGCAATCTTTTTGGGAGGAACGCGTATGCCCGCAGATGCTCGCGATCAAAAGATCTGGACGGCGCTCGACAGCTTCCGCATCGAATTGCCTTCCTGGGGTTTTGCCAATACCGGCACCCGTTTCGGCAAGTTTCAACAAGCCTCGGCGGCCACCACCACCGCCGAAAAACTGAGCGACGCCGGACAGGTGCAACGCTTTACAGGGTGCTGCCCGACCGTGGCCGTACACGTCCTGTGGGACTTCCCGGACGGCAAGTTCAGCGTCCCCGAAGTCATGCTCATGGCCGAACGCCATGGGGTGAAGATCGGCGCCATCAACCCGAACGTCTTCCAGGACCAGATCTACAAACACGGCTCGCTGGGCAACCCCGACCCGGCCATCCGCCGCACCGCCCTGCAGCACATTCTCGACTGCATCGAAATCGCCAGTGCCACCGGCAGCCGCGATATCTCGCTGTGGTTCGCGGACGGTTCCAGCTATCCGGGCACCGCCAACATCCGGCATCGCCGCCGCTGGTTCGAAGAAGGACTGGTGGAAGCCCATCGCAATCTGGAGCCGAACCAGCGCCTGCTGGTCGAATACAAGCCCTTCGAGCCGGCCTTCTATCACACCGACATCGCCGACTGGGGGATGTCGCTACTGATGGCGCGCAACGCCGGCCCGCAGGCCAAGGTGCTGGTGGATACCGGCCATCATTACCAGGCGCAGAACATCGAGCAGATTGTGGCCTGGCTGCTTTCCGAAAACATGCTGGGCGGTTTCCATTTCAACGACCGCCGCTATGCCGACGACGATCTCACGCTGGGATCCATCGATCCCTACCAGGTTTTCCGCATCTTCCATGAGATCGCGCTGTTCGAATGGGAGACCGGCCGGCGCGCCGAGATCGCCTACATGGTCGATCAGAGCCACAACTTGAAAGACAAGGTCGAGGAGATGATTCAAACCGCGGTCGCCGCGCAGGAGCTCTACGCGAAAGCTGCGCTGGTGGATCACGAAACGCTGGCGCGCCACCAAAGTAAGCCGGCATTAGTGGACGCCGAGGAGTGCCTGAAAGAAGCCTTCGCGACGGATGTGCGCCCGGCCATCCGGGAATGGCGCAAAGCCCATGGACTCGACGCCGACCCGCTAAGAGCCTTCCGCGAAAGCGGCTACCAGGAACGCGCCGCGCGCGAACGGGGCGCCCGGAACGCCGCGGCCGTGACCAGCTATGCCTAGCAAGTCACTCTTATCCGCCTTCATCTGTGTTCATCTGCGGCTGATTACTCTTAGCGCCGCTAACCCCGAATTACTCACCCGCGCATGGAATGCCTGCTGGGTCACGGTGCCCGGCGCTTCGCCGTTCGATTATGGCGTCTATCACTTCCGCCACCCTCTCGATCTGGCCGCGCCGCCATCCACATTCCCGATTCATATTACTGCCGACAATCGTTATAAGTTGTATGTCAATGGCTACTTAGTCAGTCTGGGTCCGGCGCGCGGCGATCTGCATCACTGGCGCTATGAATCGGTCGATCTCGCCCCTTATCTGAAGACCGGCAAAAACATGCTGGCGGCCGTCGTGTGGAATTTCGGCGACCTGTCGCCCGAAGCGCAGGTTACCAACCGCACCGGCCTGCTGGTATACGGCGAAGGTCCGGCCGGCATCGTGAGCACCGGCTGTGCGCCGGCGTTTCCTCCCCCGGGGAATCAGTGGAAGGCCGTCCGGGATGCGGCCTATTCGCCCGCGTCGGACACCCCCGGGATGAAGCGCTTCTACGACGTGGTCGGCCCGGGCGAGAGCGTCGAGGCCAAGCTCTATCCCTGGGGTTGGCAACAGCGCGATTTCGACGACTCCGCCTGGCCTCGCGCCGTGGTGGTCAGCCAGGCGGCGCCGCGCGACGCGCAGGATGGCCCCAATCGCTGGATGCTGGTGCCGCGCTCCATCCCGCCGATGGAATTGACGCCGCAGCCCATCACGGTCCTTCGGCAGGGCGGCCCCGCCCACGAGATTCCGCCGCACACCACCACCACTCTGCTCTTCGATCAGACATTCCTGACTACCGGCTACCCGCAATTGACCGTCAGCGGCGGCGATGGCGCGCGCATCGACATGGGATATGCCGAATCGCTCTGGCTCATCGACGACCGCGGCCCCGTCAATAAAGGTAACCGCGATGAAATCGCCTCCAAGCAATTTGTGGGAGCGCACGATACCTTCATCGCCGATGGCGGCCGGCAACGCAAATATGAGCCACTTTGGTGGCGCACCTGGCGCTACCTGCAACTGACCATCGAGACCCAGTACCAGCCGCTCACCATCGACTCGCTGCAGGGAGTCTATACCGGATATCCATTCGAACGTAAGGCCCGCTTCGACGCGGGATCCGCCGAGATCCAGAGGATTCTCGACACCGGCTGGCGCACCGCCCGCCTGTGCGCTCACGAGACCTACATGGATTGCCCCTACTACGAGCAACTGCAGTACGCGGGCGATACGCGCGTGCAGGCGCTGGTCTCGCTGTATACGACCGGCGACGGCCGCCTGATGCGCAACGCCATCGAGTTGCTGGACTCCTCGCGCAGCGCCGAAGGCGCCACTTACAGCCGCGCGCCCTCCCGCCTGCAGCAATATATCCCGCCGTTTTCCCTGTGGTGGATCGGCATGCTGCACGACTACTGGATGTACCAGGACGATCCCGCATTCGTCGCCCGCATGCTGCCGGGCGTGCGCGCCGTGCTCGGGTTCTTCGCCGCGCATCAGCAGCCCGGCGGATCGCTGGGACGCATGCCCTGGTGGAACTTCGTCGATTGGGCCAAGGAGTGGCGGAGCGGCGTTCCGCCGGCCCTCGCCGAGGGTCATTCCGCGCCGCTCGATCTGCAATTGCTGCTGGCCTACCAGTGGGCCGCGGAGATGGAAGCCGCCTTGGGCCATCGCGCCCTGGCGGAAGACGATCGCCAGTCCGCCGCGCGCCTGCACGATTCCACGCGCGCGCTTTATTGGGACGCCGCCCGCAACCTGTTCGCGGATACGCCCGCCGAAGGCGCCCTGAAGCGCGAATACTCCCAGCAGGCCAATGCGCTGGCCGTGCTGGCGGGCGTCACCGAAGGCGCCGAAGCGCATGACCTGATCGCGCGCGTCGCCACTGACCGGAGCCTGGTGCAATGCTCCATCTACTTCCGCCATTACCTGCATTCCGCCATGAACAAGGCGGGCGCCGGCGACCGGTATCTGGATATGCTGGACCCCTGGCGCACCATGCTCGGCCTGGGCCTCACGACGTGGGCCGAAACGGCCGAACCCACACGCTCGGATTGCCACGCCTGGGGAGCTAGCCCGAATTACGAGCTGTTCCGCACCGTGCTGGGCATCGATTCCGCGGCGCCCGGCTTTGCGCGCGTGGCGATCCGGCCATTTTTGGGCAAGCTGACACACGTGTCCGGCGCGATCCCGCATCCCAAGGGCGAAATCGCCGTGACACTGACCCTCGCGAACGGTAAACTGGAAGCCAGCGTGACCCTGCCGCCCGGCGTGACGGGCCGGTTCGAATGGCACGGCAAGACGCGGGATCTGCAACCCGGCGAGAATCGTTTGACCATATGAATTTAATCGTTGGAGCTACCGGCCTGGTAGGAGGCGAGATCTGCCGCCGCCTGTCCGCCACTAGGAAACCGGTCCGCGCGCTGGCGCGGCCCACGGGGGATGCGTCGCGCATCGACGAGCTGCGCGCCTCGGGCGCCGAAGTCGTCATGGGCGATTTGAAAGATCCCGCTTCGATCGAGGCCGCTTGCGCGGGCGCCGGCGCGGTCATCTCGACGGCCTCGTCTATGCTTTCCCGCCAGCCCGGCGACACCATCGACGGCGTGGACCGCATCGGCCAGTTGCAACTGGTCGAAGCCGCCAAAGCCGCCGGCGTGAAACATTTCGTGTATGTTTCGTTTGCGCCCATCGCCGAAGATTTCGCCCTCCAGCGCGCCAAGCGCGAAGTGGAGCAGGCGTTGATCTCGAGCGGCATGACTTACACGATTCTACGCCCCACTTTCTTCATGGAGATCTGGTTCAGTCCGGTGTTGGGCTTCGATGTTGCCGCCCGCAGGGCCCGCATCTACGGCGAAGGGGAAAGTCCCATCAGTTGGATTTCGTTCCCCAATGTCGCCGAGTTCGCCGTGCGATCCCTCGATACGCCGGCCGCGCGCAACGCCATCTTCCCGCTCGGCGGGCCGGAGGCCATCTCTCCCCTCGCAGCCGTACGCATCTTCGAGCAACTGGCAGGCTCGCACTTCACCGTTGAATACGTGATGGAAGCGGTATTGCGCACCGCCAGGAGGTCGGCACAGAGGGCCCTCGATGAAGCCTTCGCGGCGCTCTCGGTGGGCTATGCGCAGGGCTGCGCCATCGATATGCGCCACACGCTGGAAGCCATGCCCGTGCGCCTCATCGGCGTGCGCGAGTATGCCCAGTGGCTGCTGAACGAAGCCGCCGCCAAGGTTTGATAGGGGTGCCAATCCCTCCAAACCCGGTACTATTTCCGAACCTTCGAAACGCAACGCGGATGCTAAACTCATACTCGGATCGCGGGCTTGTACGATTTTCGGCGGCCCGCCCGAGGGGGTTTGATGCTATGCAAATCATGGCTGTACGCTACGGCGGCTGCGTCCGTTTTCGCGCTATCGGGATGGGCGGCGTCGCCCGCTTCGTTCAATTCGCCCAGGGTCTACGAGCCTGGGGGCTCCGGCGTGGTGGCCGCGGATTTCAATCACGACGGCAAACTGGACCTGGCGGTGCGCGCCACCGGGAAGCTGGCGATCTGGATGGGCAACGGCAGGGGCGCCTTCGATCTGAAAGCGGAATACATTCTGCCCGGTTACAGTAGCAGTGGCGTGTCGCTGGCGGCGGGCGATTTTGACGGCGACGGGAAACTCGACCTGGTGGCCATCTCCGGCGCCACGGTCGACAATGTCGCGGTGCTGATCGGCAACGGCGACGGCACGTTTCGATCGCCCACGTTTTATACGGTCGGGGATTATGCGGCGAGCGTCGCGATCGCCGATTTCAATGGCGACGGCAAGCCGGACTTCGCCGTATCCGTTTACGTCGAGAATACCATCGCCATCTTCCTGAACAACGGCGACGGCACGTTTACGGCGCTCACTCCCGTGGCGGTGAATGTCCAGAGCGGCTTTGCGGCCGCGGATTTCAACGGCGACGGCAAGGCGGACCTGGCGGTGTCCACCGGGATCATGCTGGGCAACGGCGACGGCACATTCCAGCCGCTCCTGCCCTATACGGAGACACGATCTCCATCCCAACTGTCGCGGACTTCAACGGCGACGGGATTCCCGACCTGGCTGGAAACACGCAAGACGGCATCGGTGTATTCCTCGGCAAGGGCAACGGCGCTTTCCATCCGCCCAGCGTAGTAGCCGGTGGGAGCGGGGGACCCTTCGCGGCCGGGGACTTCAACGGCGATGGCAAAGTGGATCTCGCCAGCGGAGGTTTTTCCACCGTCTTTGTGATGCTGAACAACGGTAAGGGCGGCCTCACGGCGGCGCAGAGTTCCTACGAGGCCGGCTACGGTGTAACTGCCCTCGCATCCGGCGACTTTAATGGCGACGGCAAGCTGGACCTCGCGGTGACCAGCGCCGCGACCACGATTCTGGATGGCAACGGGCAGGGCGGGCTGCAACAACCCGTCGGCTATGCGGTGCTCGGAGAAGGCCCAAGTTTTCCCGCCTTAGCGGTGGCCGCGGCCGATTTGAACGGAGATGGCAGGCCGGATCTGGTGATGTCCAATTACAGCGATCGATCCATCTCGGTGGTCTTGAATCGGGGACACGGCACCTTCACGCAAGGCGCCATCTACAAACTGCCCTACCCGCCGGCATCGTTGGCCATTGGAGATTTCAACGGAGATGGAAAGCCGGATGTGGCCGTGGCGATGCTGGTGGAGAATCAGATCGCGGTGCTATTGGGCAACGGGGATGGTACTTTCGGCAGCCCGGTTTTCTACGACTCGGTTCGCGCGCCGGTTTCCATCGTGGCGGGCGATTTCAACGGGGATGGCAAACTGGACCTGGCCGTAGGCGGCACCGGCCTTGCCATTCTATCAGGCAATGGCGATGGCACATTCCAGGCGCCCGCCCATTACGAGATCGCCGGCAGCCTGTATTCCCTGGCACTAGCCGATTTGAACGGCGATGGCTATCTGGACATCGTGGGAGCCAATACCCTGGCGATCGTTGTTTTGCTCGGCAACGGCAACGGCAACGGC
>JBEKIM010000107.1:0-17031 GCA_050011755.1 Bryobacteraceae bacterium
GGGTCCCCGCTGGGGGCGGCTTTCCAGCCGGCTTGGCCGCTGAAAGGCCGTCGGCCTTAGCTGCCGAGTTGCGACTTACCCGGTTTCCGAGACTGCTGACGGCCCGTAGGGCCGCTGGTGCTGAAGCGTGCGCCACGGGCAGGCAGCCAGTCACCACCAGATAAGTCCAAAAATCCAGAGCGGGATTCATATCTCGGGCCAGATCGGCCAGGGCTGCTAGGATGAAAGCATGGTGCGGTTGTTTCTGCTGTGCGGCCTGTTACCCCTGACGGGCCTGGCGAGCGAGCACTGGATCCGGTTCACCTCCGGTCCTATCGAGGTATTCAGCAGCGCCGGGGCAAAAGACGGGCGCGAGACTCTGGTAAGGTTCGAAGAGTTCCGCCACGCGCTTGGGATGGTCCTGGGAGACGACGACCTGCAACTCCCGCTACCTATTCGGGTCCTGCTCTTCAAGAGCGGCGCCCCGCAGATTTCCGAGCCGGTATTGCGCGGCCGCGAGCAGTACAACATCGTCCTGACCGCCGGACAGCCGATCTCGAATGAAGTGTTCGCGCGGCTCACGCAGTTGTTTCTGGACAACACGGCGCGCATGCCGGAACGGCTGGAACGCGGCTTGGTGGCGCTGTTCTCGACCATCCAGGTGAACGGCATCCGCATCACGCTGGGCGAGCCGCCGCTGCACCCCGATATGGATTGGGCACGCGTCCACCTGCTGGCCGTCGATCCCGAATACTACGGCAAGCTGCGCGTGCTGACTTATAACCTGCGCAAAGGCGTCGACGAAGACGCCGCCTTCCGGAACGCGGTCGGCAAGTCTCCGGAGCAGATTGAGTTGCAAGCGCAATCGCACCTGGCGGAGGGTCACTTTCAAGCCACCTCGGTTTCGCCGCTGCCGATGAGCCCTTCGGATTTTCCAGAGAGATCGGTAGATCCCGACCAGGCGCAGTTGGCGATTGCCGATTTGTTGCATGGCGACCGGTCTCGCGAAATCTATCGCGAATTAATCGCCCAAAAAGAACGCGTACCGGAAGCTTGGGAAGGCCTCGGGATGCTGGCGCTCGCCGCGCAGCAGACCGACGAAGCGCGCAAGGATTTCGCGGCCGCCATGGCAGCCGGCGCGAAGGGTGCGGAGTGTTATATCGAATACGCGCGCCTGGAAACCGATAATACCAAGGCAATATCCGCGCTGGATCGTGCCGCCAAGATCAACCCCAAACTCGCCGAGCCTCATTTCCTGATGGCACAGCGGCAAACCGATTCCGTGAAGCGCGTCCAGGAGCTCAAATTGGCCGCCAAACTGGATGCCCGCAACCTGGCGTACTGGGAGGCGCTGGCCGAAGCCTATCTGGACGCGCACGACTTTCCCAAAGCCGCGCAGGCCTGGAAATCCGCCGAACAGGCTGCCGCGAATCCCGGCGACCGCGCACGCATGCAGCGTAAACGCCTGGACGTGGAAGCCCAGCGCCTCGATTGGGAAGATGCCGAAAAGAAACGGAAGGCGGACGAAGAAGCGCGCGAAATCGACAAGTTGAAACAGCAGGCGCGCGCCGATCTGCATGCGCTGGAAGCCCATGCCAACCAGGGGCAGAGCCCCGCGTCACCCAACGAGAAGGTAGTGCCATGGTGGGAAGGCCCCAAACCTTCGGCTGTTACCCGAGGGGTTCTGAAACAGGTGGATTGCCTCGGCAAGCGGCTGCGCCTGGTCGTCCAGGACGACGATCGGAAGACCGTCAAGCTGCTGGTCGCCGATCCCACGCAAGTCTCCATTCTGGGTGGCCAAGGTGAGATGAAGCTGAGTTGCGGTGCGCAGGGGATGCGGCGGGTGAAGGTGGAGTACTTTCCGAAAGCCAACGCCAGGCTGGCGACCCAGGGCGACGTGGCCACCATCGAATTCCAGTGAAGGCCAGCCCATACCGTTGGCTGGTGCTGAGCGTCTTCGTCCTCTGTTCCGCCATTAACTACCTGGACCGCCAAACGCTCTCTACGCTCGCCCCGCTGGTGCGCGCCGAGTTCCGCCTGTCGAACGCGCAATATGGCCTCATCCTGTCGGTCTTCTCGATCGCTTACGCGGCCTGCGCGCCGTTCGCCGGCATGCTGATCGATCGCATCGGGCTGAATCGCGCGATCGGGATAGCCGTGGGTGTCTGGTCCTGCGCGGGGATTTCGACGGGTTTCACGCGCGGGCTGGGCGGGCTACTGGGTTGCCGCGGCGTGCTCGGCATGTCGGAGGCGGCGGGCATTCCCGGAGCGGGCAAGGCGATTCATCGTTACCTCCTTCCCGCGGAGCGCGCATTAGGCAATGCGTGGAACCAGGCCGGAGTCAGCCTGGGGCTGATCCTCGCTCCGCCGGTGGCCACCTGGATTGCGATGCGCTACGGCTGGCGGCAGGCGTTCGTCATGACCGGCAGCCTGGGGCTGATCTGGATTCCACTGTGGATCTTCACATCCCGTGTTGGCCAGGTCGTGACGGCTCCCGCACCCGAAACGCATAGCCCGGAATCCGGCGCCCTCGAATTGTTGCGGTCGCCCCGCCTATGGAGGTTGGTCGCGGCAAATGCCCTGAATATGAGCGTCTATTCGCTCTGGACGAATTGGACCACGCTGTATCTGATGGAGAAACATCACCTGTCGCTGGCGCGCGCGAACTGGTATGCCGTCATTCCGCCGGTGGTGGCGGCGCTGGGCGGGTTCGGCGGCGGCTGGCTGTCCCTCGTCTGGGCGCGGAGGGGATTGCCGGCGGCGGACGCGCGCGTGCGAGTCTGCCTGGTGGGCGGGTTGCTGGCCCTGCCGGCGGCACTGATCCCGCAGCTGCCCACGGCGGGCTGGACGGCGGCCGGCATCTCGTTGAGCATCCTGGCCGTCGCGGCAATTAGCGTCAATGTGTATACGATTCCCTTGGACATCTTCGGTGGTGCACGCGCGGCATTTGCCGTCTCCATGCTGGTTGCGTCGTACGGCGCGACGCAGGCGCTGATTTCGCCGGCCATCGGAGCGGTGGTCGATGCGTATGGCTATGGCCCGGTATGCCTGGCCGCCGCCGTTCTGCCCCTGGCCGCATGGCTCGTCCTGTGGCGCACGCTTTAAACAGCCGCCTTTCAGGCGGCTAAGCCGGCTGGAAAGCCGCCCCCAGCGGGGACCCCGGGCCAGGATTGGCCGCCCTCCAACTTGAGTTTTCATCACATTTGGTGGCCCGCAGGGCCATCCTGACACGCTTTAAAGCGTGCAGCGGCGAACTTCAGTTCGCCGAGAAAATCTGATATTCCTCCCGCCCCGATTCCACTATCCTTTCGCCGTGAGATTCTTATTCGCCGCCCTGGCACTGGCCGCATGCCTCTGCGCCCAGGATGCTAATGCACCGAACTACACCGCCGCCGGCATCGTGAACGGCGCCAGTTTCGCACCCGGCATAGCCCCCAATACGATCGTGTCCGTCTTCGGCACGAATCTCTCCTGGGGTACCTACGGACTCGAAGCCGGCGACATCGCCGCGGGCGTGATGCCTACCAGCCTGGGAAACGTGGAGATATACTTCGAAGGCTGGCCGGCGTATCTCTACTACGTCTCCCCGTTGCAGGTGAACTTCCTGGTCCCCAGCGATCTGGTGGCCGGCACGTTTCAGTTCTGGCTGGACCGGCAGGGCACCCGCGGCCCGATCGTTACGGTCACCTTACAAAACGCGGCTCCCGCCATGTTCCAGTTATCCGCGGCCGCGGTGGTCGCCAGCCATCTGGACTGGTCGGTAATTTCCAGTGACGCGCCCGCCACGGCAGGCGAGATTATCACCCTGTGGGCGACGGGCTTGGGAAACACCAATCCCGAGCTGGAAGATGGAGTCCTCCCAACCGGTCTGCAATGGCTGAGCCTGTTGGACGATTTCAATGTCTGGATCGGCGGCGCGCCACTCGATCCGGGCGCGATTCTGTATGCAGGAGTGGCCCCCGGCTACGCGGGACTCTACCAGATCAACGTGCGCCTGCCCGATCCATTGCCGACGGACCCAGAGATCCGCCTGGCACTGGCCGGCACGCTGAGTCCTCCGGGCCTGATCCTGCCCGCCCAATAGTTCAGAATTGGAGGGCGGGCAATCATGCCCAGCTGCCGCCTTTCGGGCGGCTAAGCTGGCTGCGGCCAGGATTGGCCGCCCTCCAAATTGGTGGCCCGCAGGGCCATCCTGACACGCTTTAGCGTGCCCCGGCCATGGGCCGCCATCCCGCTAGTACCGCTCTCCCAGGAATTTGCGCTTCTTCTCGAACAAAGTGCGATAATACGGTTTGACGTTGCTTCTCTGTCCATAAGGAGCAGACTATGTTTCGTAACATCCTTCTCTGCGTTGTTCTCCTGAGCCCGGCTATTTCGATCGCCCCGGCCCAGAACTTTCTGCTGAGTCCGGCTTACATCCAACCCGTTCCCGTCGGTTCCATCTCGAGCGTTGCTAACCTGAGCGCCGCCAGAGATTCCCAATCGAATCTCTATGTTCTGTCGAACGGACTTACTAACAATTGTGTATCCGTGGGTATCCTCGGCTGCGTCCTGCAGCCCGCCTCGTACCTGGTCAAGCTGAATGCCGCTGCGGACACCGTGCTGTTCCAACAATCTCTCCCCTTTCTCGCCACCGCTATGACTGCCGACCCGGACGGAAACATCTATCTCGTCGGCGGAAATATCGTCGAGAAGTTGGCGACTAATGGAACGCAGGTGCTCTATAAGAAGACACTCGGCGGATCGAGCTTGAGCCTCACCGCCCTGGCGCTCGATTCATCCGGCCGCCTGTATCTGACCGGTAACGTGGTCGGCGGCGACTTGCCCGCCACCGCCGGATCATTCCGTCCCACGGTCGCCGCCGGCAATGCCTTCGGCTTTGCTATGCGGCTCACCACCGCCGGCGCGGTCGATTACGCAACTTACCTGGGCGATGGCGCGCAGAATCCGTACGGCATCGCTGCCGACGCTTCCGGCGCCGCCTTCGTGATCTGGTCGAGTAACTCGGCCAGCTTTCCCGCAACCCCTCCGGCGGGCCCCAACGGTGCTTCGTTCCTGGTCCGGCTGTCGCCCGAAGGCTCGAAACTGATCTATGCCACCAGCCCCGCTCAGGGTATTGTATGGCAGTTAACAGCGGACTCCGCCGGAAACGCGTCTATCGCAATCGCAACCGCCTACGGAGCGGGCATCACCGTCATCCGCTACAACCCCGACGGCACCATCGCTTTTGTCCGCAATGTGCCCGGAGTGTCGGTCGGCGGACTCGGTACCGATATCTCCGGTAACGTCTATCTATACGATTCCTTAGTGCCATTCCAGGCAAACTATCCCGTAAAGAACACCCTGTCCGGATGCACCGGCGCCCAGAATGCCCTCACGGTCTGGGACCCCAACGGCAACCTCGTGCAATCCACGTACCTGTCGACTCCGGGCGCACCGCTGGGAATCAACGTTCTCCCCGGCCCGGCTGTGGATCTGTTGACCGGTGGAATAGTCACACATTTCGTGCAGACTCCCGGCGCCACGACGGTGCCGCTTGCCTGCGTGGGCAATGCCGCCAGCTTCGATGGCCCGACCATCTCGCCCGGGGAATTGGTCAGCTTGTTCGGCAGCGGTCTGGGTCCGGCCGTCGGAATAGGACCCCAGGTAACTGTAGCATCGGGCTTCCCCGCTGAACTCGCCGGCGTGAAAGTGACCTTTAACGGAACCGCCGCGCCCCTGCTTTACGCCCAGGACAGCCAGATCAATGCCATCGTTCCCTGGGAACTGAGCTCCGCGAGTCAGGCTCAAGTGTGTGTAACCTACAACGGCGCTCCACCCGCCTGCACAAGCACCAGCGTATCGCCCGTCCATCCCGGCGTCTTCATGCTCGACCCGTATCACGCGATCGCGCTGAATCAGAACGGCACTCTGAACACCGCATCCAATCCAGCGAAGGTGGGCGATGAGGTTGCGATCTTCGCCACCGGCCTCGGTGCAATCACTCCCCTGCCCACGGACGGTTCTATCGTCGGATTTCCGCTGCCCACGCTTAATCTGCCGGTCACCATGGCCACGGTCTCGTCAACCGGGGGCCCGGTGATCCCCATCACCGTAAATTATTTCGGCCCCGCGCCCTACGAGGTCGCCGGCTTCAGCCAGATCAACTTCACCGTTGACGCCAATGCGGGCGGCCCTTACGCGACGTACCTTTATGTGGGCGCCCCAGCCAATTTGATCCAGAGCAACCCGTTTTACATCAACGTCGCTCAGTAGCGGGCGTGTGGCGCGCGCTTCAGCGGGCACCCCCGCGGATGCGGGTGAACCAGCGGCGAGACCCCATGCGGGCCATCGTCGAAAGCGCTTCGCCTTGGAGGGCGGGCAATCCTGCCGGCAGCCGCCTTTTCAGGCGGCTAAGCCGGCTGGAAAGCCAGCTGCGGCCAAGATTGGCCGCCCAACTACTCTTGGTTTTCATCATCTTTGCGGCTCCGAAAAACAACCGCTAACTTATTGAGCGGCAATGGGGTCTCAGATGAGTGCCCCATGGGCCGGCGGCCCACCAAAGGTGATGAAAACCCGCCCTCATGTATTTTCAATAACTTCGGGCATGTTTTCAACGGAGCGTGCCGGCGGGACTTTTAAGTCCCGCTTACGGCGGACTGAAGAAGTCCGCCGCTGCACGCTGAAAGCGTGCGCCACGGGCAAGCGGCCGGTCGTCACGAGATAAGTCCAAACTCCAGGGCGGGACTTTTAAGTCCCGCTACCTGACCCCATGACCGTCGTGGACCGGCTGGATATCGCCGGCAACGATCGGCAATCGTGCCATCTGGAAACAGGCGCTCGATGGCGGCCACAAAGCCCGCATCTGCTGGACCATCGACGTGCCGCGCTGGAAGCGCGCGGTCTTCACGGCGCTAGCAGGATAAGGCCCCCGCGACCGTGGTTCCGCCACGCAGGCCCGTGCGCTCCTCCAGTTCGCTCAGCAGCTCGGGCTCCAGGTCTTGCGCGTCGAATTCGACTTCACAAGCGGCGATCTGCGCCTCGCTGGCACCCTCGAAACATAATTCGCACACTCCCAGATCGCCGGACTCGCAGCGCACGGGCGGACCGAACGTGCGGCAGGTGATCGGACGCGCCGCATACAAATCGCAAGTGCCGGTTTCCAGGTCAAGCGCGGCGCAGGGCTCGTCATCGTCGATCGGCCCAGGGCGTGCCACGGCTTCCCGCGCGCGCCGGCGCACTCGCGCGGCCCGCCCGGAGTCGCGCGTTTCCAACTCGGCGAGACCGCGCCGCAGCCGCTCCGCATCGAGCTGCGTGATGGAGAACTCGCCCAGGCAGCACTGTGCGCATCCCGGGCGGCAAAGCAGCCACGGCCCGCTGCGGCGCGCGGCTTCGGCGAGCGCGGCGTCTACGATTTGGATCAGGCTGTCGTCGCTCGCCATGCTTCGAAGTGCCCCAACTGGAGATTCTACACGATCGGCCATCTCAGGTGACAACGCCAAGTGGCATGCCTTATCCTGAAAAGAAGAATATGTTTCGCGGCATGTTGCAGGTCTGCCCTTCTGAGCTAGTGGCGCGCCATTGATTCATCCTGCCATACGTGACCTGTTCCTCAACCTGAGCCGTCATCCGGCCTTTCAGGAACTGCTCAGACGTCTGCCGTCCGGTGGCAGTTTGTCTCTCTCCGGGTTGACCACCACGGCCAAGGCCATCTACTCCGTTTTGTTGTGGCAGATGACCGAGCGGCCTATTGCAATTGTAGTAGATGGTAACAAGCGGGCCGAAGAACTGTTTGAGGCGGTGGAGACATTCCACACACTCCTGATCGGCCACCGCGATACCGCTGGCCCACAACTCCTTCCGTCTCTTGATGTTCTACCCATGCAGGGAATGTCGCCGCACGCCGAAATCTGCGAACAACGGGCCATCGGCTTATGGCGCCTGGCTACGCACCGCGTGCCGCTTACCATCATGCCCCTGGCGTCGGCCATGCTCCGCGTGGAGGCAGCCGATTTTTACCGGCAGCTCGCGCTGCATCTCCGCGTGGGTGACGAAGTCCCTTTGCAGGATGTCATAGGACATCTGGAGAGCGTGGGGTATGAGCGCCGGGAACCCGTAGAAATGGTCGGCGAATATTCTGTGCGCGGCGGCATTTTGGATGTGTTCTCGCCGGAATCGGCCAAGCCGGTCCGCCTGGACATGTTTGGCGACCTCCTGGAATCCATCCGCCGCTTCGAAGTGGAATCGCAGCGTTCGATTTCGAAGGTTGAAGATACTCTTCTACTACCATTGACGGAGTACCAGAAATCCCGAGGTTTGCTGATGGAACTGGCTGATCGCCTGGAAGAATCCGGCGTCCGGGCACGCGATCTACCGCCGCCAGGCGAGCCGTTCCCGGGTTGGGAGCTGCTGGTTCCCATGGTGCGGCCGCGCCGCCATTCGGTCTTCTCGCTGCTCGATCGCCCGCTGATTCTATGGGATGAACCGGCGCAGGTGGTGGGCGCCGCCGATCGGTTGTGGAAGCGCCTCGAGCAGACTCCGCCATCGTCGGCTTACGATCCCGCCCTGGTTTTCTTTCGCTGGGAGGATTTGAAGCAACAAGCCGCCAGCCACCCGCAAATCGCCCTGGAGGAACTCGATTTGATCTCGGAGTCCCGACCCAATCCCGATTCCCCAGGCGTCAGCTTTTATATCCCGACCCGGCCGTCATTGGCCTTTCACGGGAATATGCCGGTGGCCATTGCCGAGGCGCGCAACCTGGCGGAAGCGGGCTCGCGCGTGGCTTTTTTCGCCGAATCGACCGGTGCGGTCGAACGCGTCGCCGATATCTTCAACGAGTACGGCGTCCCCTACCAGCTTGGCCTGGAGCAATCCGAGACCACCCCCGAGTACCTCGCTGGACGAGCCTATATGGCCGGATCGGTGGCCTCCATTTACCTGATCCGCGGGGCCGTGCGGCGCGGCGTAGTTTTCCGGGATGCGGACCTCGCCATCTTCGGCAGCGAAGACCTGTTCGACAGCTCCGAGCTGGTGGGCCGCGCGCCGGCTGGCAAATCCGCTTTGGCGACCTTCTCGCCGGACCTGATCGATCTGAAGCCTGGCGACTACGTGGTGCATGCCGAGCACGGCGTAGCCCATTTCCTGGGCCTGCGCGAGATCGATCACGGCGACGCGCAAGGCGACTACATGCTGCTCGAGTATGCGGGCGGCGCGAAGTTGTATGTCCCGCTCACCCGCATGGACCTGGTTCAGCGTTTTCGCGGAGCCGGCGAATCCGTGCCTGCGCTGGACCGCATGGGCGGCGCCACCTGGACCCGCACCAAGACGCGCGTCAAGGCCAAGATGCGCGATATGGCCGACGAACTTCTAAAGCTCTACGCCGGCCGGAAAATGGCCGAGGGCTTCGCCTTCTCCCACGACAGCAACTGGCAGCGGGAGTTCGACGATGCCTTCGAATTTGCCCCGACCCGCGATCAACTTACGGCCATCAAGGACATCAAGCGCGACATGGAAAGCCCGCATCCCATGGACCGCCTGCTATGCGGCGATGTCGGCTACGGCAAAACCGAAGTCGTCATGCGCGCCGCCTTCAAAGCCATGGGCGACGGCAAGCAAGTAGCGGTCCTTGCACCCACCACGGTGCTCACCTTCCAGCATTACGAAACCTTCAAGCGCCGCTTTCAACCTTTCCCCATTCGTATTGAAATGTTAAGCCGTTTTCGTACGGCGAAGGAGATGAAGGCGACCCTGGCGGACCTGGCGGAGGGCAAGGTAGATCTGGTCGTTGGGACGCACCGGCTGCTTTCCGCCGATGTGGTCTTCAAAGACCTGGGACTGGTTCTGGTGGATGAGGAGCAGCGCTTCGGCGTGAAGCACAAGGAACGCTTGAAGCAGATGAAGCAGTCCGTGGACGTGATCAGCATGAGCGCCACGCCGATCCCGCGCACACTACACATGTCGTTGCTTGGGCTGCGGGACATGTCGGTGATCGAAACTCCGCCTAAAGACCGGCTCTCGATCCAGACGAATGTGGCGCACTTTCAGCCGGATTTGATCAAATCCGCGCTGGAACTTGAATTAGGCCGCGGGGGGCAAGTCTATTTCCTGCACAACAGGGTGGATTCTATTTGGGCCCGCGCGGCTTTCTTGCAGCAACTCGTTCCCACCGCCCGCATCGGCGTGGGGCATGGCCAGATCGGGGAAGCCGAGCTGGAAAAAACCATGCTCAAATTCATGCGCCATGAATACGACATTTTCGTTTGTACGACAATTGTAGAGAACGGTTTGGATATCCCGCTCGCCAACACCATCATCATCGAAAATGCGGAGCGTTATGGCTTGGCCGAACTCTACCAGCTCCGGGGGCGCGTAGGTCGCTCAAACCGCCGCGCCTATGCCTATCTGCTGGTGCCGCCGGACACGGAACTGAGCGAAGTGGCGCGCAAGCGTCTGGCCGCCCTGAAGGAATTCAGCGACCTGGGGGCCGGGTTCAAAATTGCGGCGCTGGACCTGGAGCTGCGCGGCGCGGGAAATCTGCTGGGGGGCGAGCAGCACGGCCACATCAATGCCGTCGGTTTCGATATGTACGTGCGGCTGCTGGAGGAAACCGTCCGCGAATTGAAGGGCGAAGAGGTGCCCACCGAGATTCACTCCAGCCTGAACCTGGGCCTAGACATGCGCATTCCGGCGGACTACATCGCCGATGAGAACCAGCGCCTGCGCGCATACCGGCAGATCGCCAATGCCGGTACACCGGCGGATCGCGAGCGCGTGGAGAAGGAACTGGAAGACCGTTACGGCCCGGTACCGGATGCGGTGCGCAACCTGCTGGAGTATTCCGGCCTGAAGACGGCGGCCGAGAAACTGGGGATCGAAGCGATCGATCGCCGCCATACGCAATTGAGCGTGAAGTTCCATCCGGAGACGCATATCGACCCCGCGCGGCTGATGAATCTGGTCAGCCACAGCCAGGGGGCGCAATTCACGCCGGCGGGCGTCCTGATCCTGCCGCTGAACGGCGCCACCGCGCCCGGGGAGATTCTGGCTTTTCTGAAGCAACGATTCGAACAGTTGGGAACTGCTATCGGCTAGAATTGAAGGCGCCATGCCGTTTCGCGTATTCCTCAGCTACAGCCTCGATCTTACCGAGATGGCTTTGGCGTGGCGCCTGCAGACCCTCGCGGCCGCGCATGGCATCGAGATGTACGTTCCCCGGCACGGGAATGGCGCCACTGCGGGCGGAACCGAATCCGTCGAGCAGGCGATTGATCGGGCCGATTGCGTGCTGGCGATCATTACCACTGCCGCAAGCCCGATGGTTCAGCAGGAATTGCGCTACGCGCAGGAACGCCGGAAGCTGGTCATTCCAATTGTGCGCGCGGATCTCGCTGGTCACCCGCTGCTTGCTGGGTTCCCTCGAGTGTTCATATTCGCGCCCTGGGACAATCCCGGCCCAGTCGAATCCCAGATCGTTGAATTCCTTAAGGAGCAAGAACTGACCAAAGAGAAGCAACAGACCGTCGGCGCGCTGACCGCGCTCGGACTTGGCCTGCTCGTGCTCTTCTCGCTGAATAAGGAATAATTGTTGCGGATTGCCGTCGTCGATACTTCCCCACTCATCAACCTGACTCACCTGAATCTCGCCGGCGAACTCGCACTCTTTTTTGACAGAGTTTACGTGCCGCGGGCAGTTCAGGAGAAAATTAATAAGAAAGGGCGTTTTCGATATCGTCTGAATAAGCTCTACCGGACAGGATTCTTCACGAGATGTATGGCCGCCGACGAGTTTAACATCCGGCTGCTCCGGGATCAGCTAGATGAGGGTGAAGCCGAGGCGCTTATCCAGGCGCAAGAGCAACGGGCCCTCTTCTTTATTGGTGATGTAAAGCGCGCTCGTTCGATCGCCGTGAGCATGGGCAAGAAGGCTGTAGGAACGCTGCGTTTGTTGGCGCGCCTCAGCTTGGAGGGACGCGCGCCGGAACTAGTGGTACTCGTGCGGAAGCTTCGCCGGGATCTCGACTTTCGTGCTTCGGACGAAGTTGTGCACAGGGCCATGGATGTCGCATCGGAGCCCATCTGAACCTAAACAAATGAACCCGGCGATGGATGCTGGGCCCCGGCCAACGACACAGGCCGCGGCGCTCGGGTATGTCGCGCTGCCGAAGGACGTGGTAAGTAAAGAGGAGGAGGCCCTCGACAGGATCCGCTGATAGCGCCAGCATGCCGCCGCACAACCCACTCGGATTTGGGGCCGCCGACTTCATCGTGCTGGCGTGGACGGCGCTGCTGGCCGCGCTGCTCCTGGCTGCCGCCCACGCGGAGCCGGCGGCGCGAGACTTCGCCAGGCACACGCGCGGATGCATGCTCGCGCTTGCGCTGCTGCCCGTCGGGCTGCGCCTGGCGCTGCTTTCCCAGGCGCCGGTCCCCATCCCCCGAACTCCGGACGACCTTAGCTTTGCACTGCAAGGCGACACATTTGCCCACTGCCGGCTGGCGAATCCACCGCACCCGATGCGCCGCTTCTTCGAGACCAACTTCGTCTTGCAGGAACCTAGTTATAGCTCGATCTATCCGCCCGGCCAAGGGATTGCCCTGGCACTCGGCGAATTAGTTTTCGGGACGCAATGGGCCGGCGTCCTGTTATGCACAGGTTTGTTTTGCGGCCTGTGCTATTGGATGCTGCGCGCCTGGACCACGCCCCTGGGCGCGCTGGCGGGCGGGCTGCTGGCTGTCTTCGTGTGCGGACCCCTGCAATACTGGACGAATACCTATTGGGGAGGTTCGCTGGCCGCCGCCGGCGGGTGCCTGATTTTTGGGGCGCTGCCGCGGCTGCGCGCGCAAAACCGCGTGCGCGATGCCCTGCTGCTGGGCGTTGGGCTGGCGATCGAATGGCTCACGCGCCCTTTCGAGACCTTGCCGATATCCTTGGCCGTCGCCGTTTTCCTCGGTGCGGTCTTTCGCGGAAGATGGCGTCTGCTGGCGCGTACTGGCGCCGCCGCAATGGCTGCACTGTTGCCGGCCGCGGCGCTCACCCTGGCGGAAAATCGCGCGGTCACCGGCCAGTGGACCAAGCTGCCTTATGTGCTGAGCCAATATCAATACGGAGTGCCCACCAGCTTCACGTTTCAGCCGGTTCCCTCCCCGCATCGCCCGCTGACCCAGGAGCAGCAGACCAACTACGACTTGCAGGTCCTGGTGCATGGCAATTCGCCCGATTCGTTCGCGGCCTTCGTAAGCCGCCTGCTAAAACGAGTGCGTTTTACTCGTTTCTTCTTTCCGGCGCCGCTTTGGGTAGCGCTGCCCGCCTTCTTTATGGCCCTCCGCCAACCGCGCTTTCTGTGGGTTGCGCTGGCGCTCGCCCTCATGGGGCTGGGCACGAATTTCTATCCGTATTTCTACCCGCACTACGTCGCCGGCATCGCCTGCCTGTTGATCCTGGCGGGCGTGACGGCGCTCGACCGGATCGGCCGCTGGAGCCCGCGCGTGGCCCGCCTCCTATTTCTGCTATGTGCCGCGCAGTTTCTATTTTGGTACGGCATGCATGGGCTCGCGGGATGGCAGACCGCGCTGGATCTGACGGACCGGTACGAGAGCTGGGATTTCGTCAATCACGGCGATCCGGAGGGCCGCATCGCCATCGATCGCCGGCTGGCCCAGGCGCCTGGCAAGCAACTCGTATTCGTCCGTTACGGGCCGCGCCATCCGCTTGACGAATTTGTGTATAACGCAGCGGATATCGATGGCTCGCGCGTGGTGCGCGCGCTCGATCTGGGCGCAGTCGAAGACGAAAAACTGCTCCGCTACTATCCGGATCGGACCGCCTGGCTGCTGGAACCCGACGCCCAGCCGCCGCGCTTGACGCCCATATTTGCTGCCGCTAATTTTTAGGCCGCGATAACGCGCTGGAGGCGCTGCCAGCCTCCGCGGGATACCCCTTGCCGAACCAATCCGCATGCATGTTGGTGGGGATATCGAGCACGCGCACGTGCTGGAAGCCCATCTCGCGCAGCGCACGGTAGGCCGGCCGGATATTGGGGCATCTGTCCATCGGGCAGCACCCGCAATAGAGCACGATGCCGGCGTCCTTGGGCAGGTCCGCGACCGCCTTTTTGAGCAGGGCTATCCCCTCGGGCTTCGATCCCGGACCGGCTTCGATCGCATGCGGGATGCGCTTGCTGCGGTATAGGACGGAGAACGCCGTACACAGGATCACCGGCGGCTTAGCGGATTCGAGTTCCGCCGCCAACGCGGCGGGCTCCATCAGTTCCGACTTCGCCCAGGGATCGCCCGTCTGCTCTCCCAAACAAATCGCGGCGAGAATCAGCGCGCCAAATAGCTTTCGCATAATCATCCAGCATACAAGAGTTACAATCGCGGCATGACCCGCCTCTTCATCGCCGCGTGCCTCTCGATGGCCGGCGTTCTCGCCTGGACGGCCACGCGCCCGGCCGATATCCCCTTTGAGAAACACACTCTCGACCTCGGCGCCAACGAAAGCTGCGCCATCGCCGATATCGATGGCGACGGCCGGCCGGACATCGTTTCCGGCGAGAACTGGTATGCAGGCCCCCGCTGGACGAAGCACAAGTTCCGTTCCCTGCCGTACACCAATAATTACATCGATAACTTCAGCGACCTGCCGCTGGACGTCAACGGCGATGGCCGCATCGATATCGTAAGCTGTTCCTGGTTCGCGCGCCGCCTCTTCTGGAGCGAGAACCCCGGCCGTACCGCGGGCGAGTGGAAAGAGCACATGATCGAGACCGGTTCGCCGGTGGAATTCGCCTTCCTGGTGGATCTGGACAACGACGGCAAGGCCCGGGAAGTGCTTCCCGAATTCGGCGACACCAACATGCCGCTCGCCTGGTATGAAGCCCGGAACGGCGCGTTCGTGAAGCACCTGGTGAGCCCCAAAAGCTGGGGACATGGCATCGGCGTGGGCGACGTGAACGGCGATGGCCGCAACGACATCCTGACGCCCAAGGGCTGGTTCGAAGCTCCCCCGGACCCGCGCACGGGAACATGGAAGTGGCATCCCGATTTCGATCTCGGCGATACGGGCTTCATCTACGTTTACGACGTGAATGGCGACGGCCGCAACGATATCGTCACTTCCATGGCCCATAATTACGGCATCTTCTGGCTGGAGCAGGGCGCCGATGGCCAATGGACGAAGCACATCATCGACGAAAGCTGGTCACAGGCGCATGCCATGACCCTGGTGGACCTGAATGGCGACGGCCAGATGGATCTGCTGACCGGCAAGCGATACATGGCGCACAATGGCCACGATCCCGGCGAACGCGAGCCGCTGGGCATCTACTGGTATGAATTCATGCGGCTGGATGGCGGCAAGAAGATCGAATGGGTGAAGCACGTGGTGGATTACAGCACCCGCACCGGCGGAGGAATGCAGATTCCGGTGGCCGACCTTCACGGGCATGGGAACCTGGATTTCGTCGTCGCCGGGAAAAGCGGACTGTTCCTGTTCGAAAATCTTACGCCGGGTAGGCCGAAGAAATAAACGGCCGCGCTACTGGATCCGCAGCCGCGAGGCATTCGCTGTGCGTCCCAGGAAATCGACCAACGCGCCCCCTGTTTGCGGCGCGCCATCCCGCAGAATGCGGTAGAGCGTAGCCCGGCTGATGCCCAACACCTGTGCGGCGTGCAGTTTGTTGCCGCCGACGCGCTCCAGAACATGCTGCGTATAGCGGCGCTCCAGGTCCGCCAGCGGCATCAACTCGGGGTCGGCCGCCTCGGGCGCCGCCGAGGCGTTTTGCAAATAATCCGGCAGATCCCGCACGTCGATAAACTCGGCATCGGCCATCATGCAGGCATGCCCTAATACGTTCTCGAGCTCGCGTACATTGCCCGGCCAGGCATGCCGCGAGAGCACCGCCTGCGCGCGCCGCGAAATACCACCGATCCGTTTGCCGTAGCTATGCGCAAATCGTCCCACGAAATGGTGCTGCAGCAGCGGCAGATCCTCTTTGCGGTCCGCCAGCCGCGGCAGCTTCAGCTCCACCATAGTCAGCCGGTAATAAAGGTCTTCGCGAAAGAGATTTTCTGCCACCAGTGCGCGCATATCGCGATTGGTCGCCGCGATCACCCGCACATCCACCTTGCGCACTTCCGGCGATCCCACTCGCTGCAATTCCTGGTTCTGCACTACCCGCAGCAGCTTGCTCTGCGTGCTCAGCGGCATATCGGCGATCTCGTCAAGAAACACCGTCCCGCCTTGCGCGTATTCGAATAATCCGGTACGGTCCTGCGCCGCGCCGGTGAAAGCCCCTTTCACATGGCCGAACAACTCGCTTTCAAACAACGTCTCCACAATGGCCGAGCAATTGCATACCGCGAATCGCCGCGCGGAAACCGGGCTCAACTCGTGCAGCGCATGCGCCACCAACTCTTTGCCCGTGCCGGTCGCTCCGCTGATCATGGCGATCCGATAGTGCGGCGCCACGCGCCTGATGCGCGCAAACGTCTCCAGCATCTGCGGGCTGCGTCCGGCCATCCCGTGGAAACTGAAGCTTTCGAGCAGCCGCTCGTCAAGTTCCAGCGTTTCGCGGCGCAGGCGGGTCTCCTCTAACACCTCAGCGACACGCTGCTGTAGAGAGGCAGGCGTCAGTGGTTTGCTGAGGCAGTCGCACGCTCCTTGCCGGATGCCTTCCACCGCGGAATCGGCCGTGTACCGATCGGTCAGCAGCAGCACGCGCGCGTCCGGATCCCGGTCCGCGATGCGCTCCAGCAGGCCGGTGCCTTCCGCCAGGCTGGCTTCGACCAGGATCACGCCGGCATGCGAGCCGTCGACCAGATCCCAGCCTTCATCCGCGTCGCCAGCCGACAGCACCGGGATGTCCAAGGCCGCCAGCGCGCTGTGGATCGCCTCCAGGCTCGCGGCGTCACGCACAATGGCCACAACCGTTCCTATGGGCTCCATGGCATCTTATCGGTGGAAAGTGGCCAGACCTTTAGCCGCCGGTTCTGGGCGCGAGAATTCTCGCCGGCACTAGCGTTTTTCGCGCGCGGTCGCCTTTGCCTTTTCGCGGCTGGCGGCTTCCTTTGCGCGAA
>JBEKIM010000108.1:0-17028 GCA_050011755.1 Bryobacteraceae bacterium
CCGGCGACCGGCCGCCCTCCGGAAACAGCACTACCGATACGCCGCGTTCGCGCACCATCCGCGCACCGTCGGTCAGGCTCTTCAACGACGCCCGCGGATTGTTCCGTGCTACGGGAAGATGGCCGGCACGCCGCAGGTGTCCTCCCAGAAGCGGAATCCGGAACAGTCCCTGCTTGGCGAAGAACCGGATCTGCAGGGGGATCAGCAGCACCGCGGGTGTATCCATGTAGCTCGAATGATTGGCTACTAAAACGTAAGCGCCATCCTCGCGCAGCTTCTCCAGCCCCTCGATGCGCACACGCGCCCCGCTGATCGCCAGCAGGATGCGCGCCCACTCTCGCGCTATCGCATGTTGGGTGCGTCCCCTTTGGTCGAACACGGACGCCAGCAGGGATGCCAGCCCGAAGACCATCGTTGTCAGGATAATCAGCGGATCGACCAGCAGATAGGCGCGCAAGCGGCTGAAGAACATGGCCACGTTTTGGAAGATGCCGAAGCCCGGAGTATAGCACCCGTCACCCGGCACACCGCGGGCGCTGGGCTATTGCGTCGCACGCGGGAACAGGATGTTGTTTTCCAAATGAATGTGCCGGTGCAGATCCGCTTCCAGTTCCCGCAGGCCGGCAAATAATGCGCGGTAAGAGTTGCACGCCTCCGCGGGCAGCGTGTAGTTCGCCGTGACTGCCCGCATCGCCTCCAGCGCCCGGCCGGCCGAATCGTGCTCGTGCTCCATCACGTGTATGGGATCGCCAACGGATCGGACGCCCGCCCGGATCATGGGGAAAAGTATCATTTCCTCTTTCATTAAGTGCGCGTCCAATTCCTGCCGGAGCGCTTCGAACGTGTCGCCCAGTGGAATCAGCGATTCACCGTGCGCGGCGCCGTGTGCGGCCGTCACTTTTTGCAGCAGGCGCGACAGGCGCGGCATCTCGGTCTTCAGCCAGGCATGATGTCTGGTCAGGATGTGATCGATCAGGGCCGCGAGACTGGCGGTCTGCCAGTCGGGAGATGCGTCTGGAGCGGGCGTCAGCGCGGCGTCCAACTCCTCGATTAATCGAGTGGGCGCGATGCTGCGTCCGGCGCAAGCCGCTGCCAGAGAAATGCGGCCGCCGCAACAGTAATCAATCCCGTACTTCTCAAAGATGCGTACGGAACCGGGCATCTCCGCGGCGATGTCGCCAACGGTTCTTTCTTCAGTTAGGATGGGCATACTTCGATTCTCGCAGGCCCTCCGGTCCGGGTCAGTGACCGCAGTCACCGGGTTCCGGGGCAGAGAGATTGATTCCTTGGCGTCCTTTGCGGGTCCCTTGGCGTCTTGGCGCGAAACCTGCATTACAATCGTGGCTTATGCGTCGACGAATGTTTTCAGCATTGGCTTTTGTACTGGGCGCGGCCGCGGCTTGCGCGCAACCGCCGCAGGAAGGCCCGCGGTCCCAGGCCCCGGCGAAACAGGAAGAAAAGGGTAAGGAAGACAAGAAACCGCCCGAAGAAAAGGTCTCCCAGACCAAACACACGATCCAGATCGGCGGCAAGGAAGTGAAATACACGGCCACCGCCGGAACCATGCTGCTCAAGAAGGAAGACGGAACGGCCACCGCCAGCATCTTCTACATCGCTTACGTCAAGGATGACGTGCCGGACGCCACTCGCCGGCCTTTGACGTTCGCCTTTAACGGCGGCCCCGGATCTTCGTCGGTGTGGCTGGACCTCGGCGCGCTCGGACCCAAGCGCGTCGCCATGGACCCCGAAGGAAACGCGCTGCCGCCGCCCTACAAACTGGTGGACAACGAGTACTCCATTCTGGATCTGACCGATCTGGTCTTCATCGATCCGGTCTCCACCGGATTCAGCCGCGCCATTCCCGAGCAGGACGCCAAAAACTTCCACGGCATCGACGGCGACATGGATTCGGTGGCGGATTTCATCCGCCTCTACACCACGCGCAGCAGCCGCTGGACATCGCCCAAGTTTCTGGCCGGCGAAAGCTACGGAACCACGCGCGCGGCTAACCTGTCCGGCTATCTGCAGCAGCGCATGGGCTACGCGCTCAACGGCATCATGTTGATTTCGACGGTGCTGAACTTCGAAACGATCAGCTTCGATCGGGGCAACGATCTGCCGTATATTCTGTTTCTGCCGACCTACACGGCCACCGCCTGGTACCACAAGAAACTGCCGCCGGATTTGATGGCCAGCCAAAGCAAGGCGCTGGAGGAGAGCCGGCAATTCGCTTCCCACGAATACACGCTGGCGCTGCTGAAGGGCGACGCTATATCGAGCGAAGAGCGCTCCGAGACGGCGCAGAAGTTGGCGCGCCTGACCGGGCTTTCCGTCAAGTTCGTCGACGAAAGCAATCTGCGGGTGCCGATCTTCCGGTTTACCAAAGAACTGCTGCGCGACGAGCGCCGCACCGTGGGCCGGTACGACAGCCGCCTGGAGGGCATCGACCTGGATCCCACAGGTTCGTCGCCGGACTACGATCCGAGTTATGCCAGCGTTTACGCGCCGTTCACGGCCGCCTGGAACCAATACGTGCGCGCCGATTTGAAATGGGAAAGCGATATGCCCTATGAAATCCTCACCGGGCGCGTGCATCCGTGGATCTGGGGGGATTACGACAACCGCTACGTCAACGTTTCCGATAGCCTGCGCGCGGCCATGACGCAGAATCGCGATTTAAAAGTGTTCGTGGCCAATGGACACTACGATCTGGCGACGCCGTTCTTTGCCACCGAGTACACGTTCGACCATCTGGGCCTCGACCCCACGGTGCGGAGCCACGTAAGCATGGACTTTTTCGAGGCGGGCCACATGATGTACACGAATAAGCCGTCGCTCGAAAAGCTGAAGACGGATTTGGCCCGGTTTATCGCGTCGGCAATGCCTTAGGCGCAAGGATAAAGTCGACAAATGGATTGCCCCAATTGCGGCGCGTCGATGTTACTCGACAAAGCCACGGATTCCTGGAGTTGCAGTTACTGCAAGACCGTCTATTACAGCGAGAGAAATGAAGATTGGGTGCGCGTGGTCAGCCAGACTTCCGGCCTCGCCTGCCCCCTCTGCGCGGTCCCGCTGGCGCAGGCGGAGATCGGCGAGAACAAGCTGTTCTACTGTACCCGCTGCCGCGGGAGTCTCATTCCGGTGGAGGCCTTTGTGTTCCTGTTGGAGGATCTGCGAGCCAAACAGGGCGGCGAATGGGTCATCTCGCGCCCGGCCGATCCCAAGGAACTGCGGCGAAGCATCCGCTGCCCGCGCTGCGGCCGCCAGATGGATACGCATTTCTACGGCGGCCCGGGCAACGTGGTGATCGACGACTGCGCGGCCTGCGAACTGAACTGGCTGGATAAGGGGGAACTGGCGCGCATCGTGCGCGCGCCCGAGTGGCGCACGCTTTAGCGGGCGGGCATTTTTGAGTTCCGGTTTATCTTTGCTTCGGTGGCGAAAGGTCTCTCGCCAAGACGCCAAGGTGACCGCGAGGGGCGCAAAGATCTACGAATGACGGATCAGGGACTGGAGTTCTTGGCGGTCACTGGCGGGACTCTTAAGTCCCGCTTTCCATCACCACAACGGCCTTCCCTAAAATCTTGCGCTCGGCCAATTCCCGCAGTCCCGGCGGCACCTCTTCCAGCCGGAACCTCTTGCCCACCACCGGTTGAATCTGCCCGCCCAGGTACATGGCGGTCAGCACCTCGTGCGTGTGCCCCAGGAACTCCGGGTGTTGCTGCACATATTGGCCCCAATGCACGCCCACAATCGAAATATCCTTTAGCAGGATGCGGTTGGCGGGCACGCTGGGGATGCGCCCGCTGGCGAAACCGATTACCAGCATGCGCCCCTCTCCGGCGATGCAGCGCGTCGACAGGTCGAACACATCGCCGCCCACCGGATCGTAAACCACATCGACGCCGCGACCGCCGGTAATTTCCTTGACGTGCTCAACCCATCCCGGGTCAGTGTATGTCAAGGCGTGGTCGGCCCCCTGCTGACGGCAGAAGTCCAGCTTGGCCTGGCTTCCGGCGGTCGCGATCACCTGCGCGCCGTAAGCCTTCCCGATCTGAATCGCGGACATCCCCACGCCGCTGGCGCCCGCATGCACCAGCAGCCACTCGCGATGCGCCAGCCCCGCGCGGCGATGCAGCGCGAAATACGACGTATGATAGACCACCGGCATAGCGGCCGCTTCGGGGAAATCCATCCCCGCGATGGTGTGAAATGTGCGATTGGCCGCCGCGAGCGAGTATTCGGCGAAGGCGCCATTGTGCGTCATGGCCGTCACCGGATCGCCGGGGAATACGTGCTTCACCTCTGCGCCCACCGCGTCCACGATGCCGGACACCTCCGCGCCCGGGGTGAACGGAAAGGGCGGCCGGATCTGATACTTGCCTTGAATTTGCAGAATGTCGAAGAAATTGAGGGCCGCGGCGTGGTTATGGATGCGCACTTCCCGCGGGCCCGGCTCCGGTACCGGAATCTCGTCGAGCGTCATCTGCTCCGGCTCGCAGAACGCGTGAACTTGCCAGGATTTCATGCGAACGAAACGGTAGCACACGGCTCGACGCCACGGCAACCGGCGGGCCGCCGCGGCTCACTGCCAGCCGCCGAGAATGGCGCCCATGGCCAGGAAGCTGACCAGTTGATAACCCGTATCGATGAAGAACAACGTCTTGTTTTTGTGACTGAAGAGCGCGGAGGTCAACTGCACCGTCATCGTAAATCCCAGCCACACCAGGATACCGAGCTTGATTCCACCCAGTACGCCGCCGGATTGGACCCGTACGACCAGCAGACAAAGCGCCGCCGCGCTCAGCAGCGTAGCCGCGAAAATGGCGGCGTACATTGCGCCCATGCCCTTTTGCAACTCCTGGCTCTGTTTCGGATCGTGCATGTCGATGCCCCGGCACTTTGCCCAAGACGGGCCAAAGAGTACGGGTGAATACCACACGAATCCCAGCAACATGCCGGCGATGGCCGCCACGGGGATCGAAAAATAGTTGATCGCAGTCCAGCGCATAGGGCACAGACTATCGCCTGTGCCGGGCGGTGTCAAGCCATGTAGCGGGACTTAAAAGTCCCGCCGGCACGCTGAAAGCGTGCGTCACGGACATACGGCGATCACACCTCGTATTTGCGCAGAATCTCTTCCCAGTATCCCTGTGCCTTCAGGATCAGCTCCACCACCTCGCGCACGGCCCCGCTGCCACCCGGCACCGCTGTTACATAATGCGCTTGCGCTTTCACTTCCGGACGGGCATTGGCGGTGGCGATAGCCAGACCCACGCGATGCATCACCACTACGTCCGTGAGATCGTCGCCGATGTACGCCACCTGCTCCCTGGCGAGGCCCGCGTCGGCCATAATCTCTTCGAGGATCGGGATCTTTTCGATGTGCCCCTGGTAGACATAGCGGAACTTGCACTGCTTCGCGCGCTCCGCGGTGGCCGGCGACACGCGTCCGCTGATCAGTCCGGTAGCGATACCCTTCCAACTCATCCACTGCAGGCTGATGCCGTCCTGCGAATCGAAGCCCTTGGTCTCCACCATATTGCCGGCCGCGTCCGGCACGTTAATCAACCTGCCGTCGGTCAGGACACCGTCCACGTCCATTAACAGGAGGCGGACGTTCGCAGCCAGTTTGGTCGTTTCGGTGGTCATCTGTAGAATAGGAGTAACAGCCGGCAATGCTTGAGCAAGTCGCGAAAACTATCACTCGTTATAGCATGTTTCAGCCGGACCAACGCATCGGCGTGGCGGTCTCCGGCGGCGCGGATTCCGTGTGCCTGCTGCATGTTCTCGGCGAACTTGCCCCTCGCTGGAATCTGCGCCTGACCGTACTGCACCTGGATCATCAGCTCCGCGGCGAAGAGTCGGCCGAGGATGCCGCATTCGTGCGGGAGTTAGCCGCCAGGCTCGATCTGCCTTTCGAATTTCAACAGACGGACGTAGCCGCCATCTGCCGCGCGGCCGGCGAAAATCTCGAACAAGCGGCGCGCGCGGCGCGTCTCGAGTTTTTCGCCCGGCTGACGCAGGCCGGTACGGTGGACCGAATCGCTGTCGGCCACACCCGCGACGACCAGGCGGAGACCGTCCTTTTCCGTTTCCTGCGCGGCGCCGGGACCGCTGGATTGGCCGGTATCCGCCCAGTCACGACCGGCGGCATCGTCCGGCCGCTGCTCGAAATCGATCGGCCGGAGATCGAGCGGTACCTCGAAGGGCGCGGCATCGCCTGGCGCAATGACTCGACCAACGCTACCCCCGCCTTCGCCCGCAATCGCATCCGGCACGAACTGCTGCCGCAATTGATCCGCGATTGGAACCCAGCCTTGCCGGAAACTCTGGCTCATACCGCCGACTGGGCGCGGGGGGAGGAAACGTACTGGGAAGCCGAACTGGCCCGCCTGTCGCCCACGCACTGCAGCTTCGAACCCCCGGCCGTGCTGATCGACGTGGTCCGGCTGGCCGCGCTCCCGGTGGCCGTAACCCGCCGGCTGGTGCGGCACGCTATCGAATGGGCCAAAGGCGACCTGCGGGGAGTGGGTTTCGAGCACCTGGCAGGCGTGCTGGAATTGGCCGATTCCGCTGAAGGCCACGGCCGAATCCAGATCCCCGGCCTGGATATTTTCCGCTCGTTTAACTGGCTGCGGATCGCTCCGCCGGCCACGGGCAACCTGGAGAACCGCAACTATCGCCTGCCATTGCCGGTTCCCGGCGCCGTCGAATTGCCTGGCCAAAGGTCTACATTGAATACGGAACTATTTGAAAATACGAACGTAACAGAAAGGTTAGAGGACGTATATAATGGATGGGTGGGGTGTTTGGACTGGAATCGGCTCGCAGGTCCCCTGGAAGTTCGGAACTGGCGGCCCGGCGATCAGTATCAGCCGGTAGGGCATTCAGGGGCGGAGAAGATCAAGACCTTCTTCCACGAGGGCCGCGTTCCGTTGTGGGAGCGCCGGCATTGGCCCGTTGTAACCTTGGGTGATGTGATCGTGTGGGCGCGCCGCTTCGGTCCGGCGGCCGGCTTCGCCGCCAACCCCGGCTCAAGGCCGGTACTGGCCATCCGGGAAACCGGAATGTAATGTAATTTGGAATCGACCGGCATGTTTTGCACGTCTATGTGGGTAGGCAGGCTTGGGGCCTGCTTTTGTCTTATCGGCGTGAGCGGTGGGAGGTTTTCGTGAATTCTAACATCAAGACAGCAATTTTCTGGGTAGTTCTGATCTGTTTGGCGGTGCTGTTGTGGACCATCGTCCGCCAGGGCAAAAGTCATCCCGAGGAACAGATCGCCTTCACCACATTCGTCGATCAAATCAAAGACCACAAGATTGGGGACGTGAATATCGCGGCGAACGAGGTGCACGGCAACTATACCGGAACCGACAAAGGATTCCGCACCCTGATCCCCACCAACTATCCCGCCATTTACGATTTGCTGCAGCAGAACGGCGTCAAAGTTGAAATCAAGGACACCAATTCCAATCCCTGGTTTTCGCTGCTGGTGCAGGCATCGCCATTCATCCTTCTGCTGGCGTTTTGGATTTTCATGATGCGGCAGATGCAGAGCGGCGGCAATAAGGCGCTCAGCTTCGGCAAGAGCCGCGCCCGCCTGCATTCCACGCAACAGAAGAAAGTGACCTTCAAGGATGTGGCCGGCGTTGAAGAAGCAAAGGAGGAGTTGCAGGAGATCATCGAGTTCCTGCGCGAACCCCAAAAATTCCAAAAGCTGGGCGGCCGCATTCCGAAGGGCGTGCTGCTGATTGGCCCTCCTGGAACCGGCAAAACGCTCCTGGCGCGCGCCATTGCGGGCGAGGCCAGCGTGCCGTTCTTCTCCATCTCCGGTTCGGATTTCGTGGAGATGTTCGTGGGCGTGGGCGCCAGCCGTGTGCGCGATCTGTTCGAGCAGGGCAAGAAGAACGCTCCCTGCATCATCTTCATCGACGAAATCGACGCCGTGGGCCGCCATCGCGGCGCGGGCCTGGGCGGCGGGCACGACGAGCGCGAGCAGACGTTGAACCAATTGCTCGTCGAGATGGATGGGTTTGAATCGAACGAAGGCGTGATCCTGGTGGCCGCCACCAACCGGCCGGACGTGCTCGATCCGGCCCTGCTCCGTCCCGGCCGCTTCGACCGGCGTGTGGTGGTGGGGCTTCCCGATGTGGGCGGCCGCGAAGCCATCCTGCGCGTGCACACCAAGAAGATCCCCCTGGGCGATAACGTCGACCTTTCGGTCCTGGGTCGCGGCACTCCCGGACTGGCGGGCGCAGACTTGGCGAATCTGGTAAACGAGGCCGCGCTGAACGCGGCGCGCCAAAACCGCAAAGTGGTGATGATGATCGACTTCGAACTGGCCAAGGATAAAATCCTGATGGGCGCCGAGCGCAAGTCGATGATCCTGAGCGACGCCGAGAAGCGCAATACCGCGTATCATGAAGCCGGCCACGCGCTGGTGGCGGCCGTCATCCCGGATGCCGACCCACTGCACAAGGTAACCATCATTCCGCGCGGCATGGCGCTGGGCGTGACGATGCAGTTGCCGATCGACGATAAACACTCCTATAACAAGGAATACCTGGAAGCGCGTCTCGCCATCCTGATGGCCGGCCGGATCGCCGAAGAGCGCTACATGCATCACATGACCACCGGCGCCGGCAACGACATCGAACGCGCCACCGATATGGCGCGCAAAATGGTTTGCGAATGGGGCATGAGCGAACTGGGCCCGCTGAGCTTCGGCAAGAAGGAAGAACAGATATTCCTCGGCCGCGAGATTGCCCAGCATCGCGATTATAGTGAAGAAACCGCCATCCGCATCGACGCGCAGGTGAAGAAACTGGTCCAGGGCGGCTACGATACCGCGCTGCGCATCATTGAAGAGCATTCCGACGCGCTCGTGCGCATTGCCGAAGCCCTCCTGGAGCGCGAGATCCTGGATGGCAATGAAGTGATGCAGATCATCAGGGGCGAAACGTTGCCGCAGCTCGCGGCGAAGCCTCCCAAGGATACCGGCGATGGCACGCAGCAGGTGCTGCGCCCCGAACCGAACCGGCGCTTGCCGGGACTCTCGGAAGGCGAGCGGCCCCAGCCGGCGTGATCCCGCGTTTCCCCATCTATTTGTTCGATATCGATGGCACCTTGCTCGACAGCGCCGCGGACATCTGCGGCGCTGTTGAGTATGTGCTGGCTTCCACGCCCGACCCTCAGCACCGCCCTTTCGAGTATCTGAAAGGATTCATCGGCCTGCACCTGATCGATCTGTTTCAGGATGTTTATCCCGATTATTCCGCTGCACAGATTGACGAACTGATCCAGCAATACCGGACCAACTATCTCTCGCGCGGCCACACCCAAACCAAAATCTACCCAGGCGTGGCCGAAGGCCTCGCCGCGCTGGGCGGCCGCAAAGCCACGGCCACCACCAAGGGATCGCCCACCACGCGCGCGGTGCTGGAGCAATTCGGCTTGATCCAATACTTCGACCACGTGCAAGGCACCGATGGCTTCCCATGCAAGCCCGCTCCCGATGTGGTGCTGGCGGCGCTTGCCGCGCTCGGAGCGCGCCCGGAGGATTGTCTGTTCGTGGGCGATTCGCCAGCGGATATGGAAGCGGGACGGCGGGCGGGTGTACGCACCTGCGCGGTGCGGTATGGGTATGGGAAAGCGGACGAGTTGGCCAAATGGTCGCCGGATTACTGGGTGGCGGATTTGCGGGAGTTGGCGTGAAAAAAGTGGAGGGCGGGCAATCATGCCCGCAGCCGGCTTTTAGCCGGCCTGCCCGCCCCAAAAAGAGTTGCCTGTTGAATCCATTAAGCGCGGCGCATGACGCGCGACAAACCGGCCAGACCCAGCAACATCAGGCCAAATAAGCCGATCTCCGGGTACAAACTGCCCGTTTGCGGCAACTGCGTCGCGGGTTGATCGGCTGGCGCTGGAGATTGGGCGGCAGTATCGTTCGTGGGTGCCGGCGTCGTGTTCTGCGCTACTTCGGTTTGAGCCGGGGCCGGCTCTGTGGCCTGCCGATCGGCGGATTGTTGATCGGTAGATTGTTGATCGCCAGATTGTTGATCGGTGGATGGCGTGGCGGAAGCCGGTTGCTCGTTATTAGCCTGAGTTACGGTAGCGGACGACGCCGCGGTTTCTTCGTCGAAGGCCAGCGGTTGACTCACGACGGCAGTACCGGCCGTCAGCATCTCGTGATGCTTGGGTTCGAGGAATTGCTGCCCCACGCTGTCGCCAGGGTAATACCAGGTGCGGAGGGCTTGCACCGAGCCGGCGGGGGTTTCGTAATAGGTGAACGTCGTATGCCCGCGGGGAGTCACTCGTTGGATCGGCACCGCTATCACGGTATCGATAATGTGCGTCTGGTTGGCGTTGAAGATCTGCACGACGTGGCGTTCGGTCTGCGAATCCAGGAGTTTGATCACATAGCGGCCGGGTTGTAGGGTGGCGTCGCCGATTTGGACGGTTTGGCTTACGGTCAGAATCGTACGCTTGTTCGATTCATCTGCCATTGAAGCCGTGAGTGAGAGGACTAACCCGCACATCACCGCAATCGCGGTGCGCGAATAGGTCTGTTTAAGCAAAGTCATAATGGATCCCTTTCGTACCAATTAGAATTTCTATCCGCGGTCGTTCCCGCGATAGCTTGACGCTATTCACTGGAGCACGAGGCATGCCAATAGGCAGGCTTGAAGATACAAAGAACATCGAAAATGTTCGCGTTCATACATGGCCCGCCGTGCTACGCAATCGCAGCGAACCCTTGACATGTTCCAAACATGCAAATATGCTAGGGACATGCCCGTTATGATCCAGTTGCGCCATGTGCCCGACGACCTGCATCGGAAGGTCAAAGCGCGCGCCGCAATGGAAGGTCTGTCGCTCTCCGACTACCTCATCCGGGAGATACGGCAACTCGCCGAAAAGCCAACGATGAGCGAGATGATGGAGAGGCTGGCGCGCCTTACGCCGGTGCGCGTGAAAACTCCCCCAGCGGAAATGGTGCGGGCATTACGGGACGGCCGTGATCGTGATTGACGCATCGGCGCTGATGGAGGTGCTGCTCGCGACGCGCGTCGGGACGCACGTGCGCGCACGTGTTTTCCGCGAGGATGAAACGCTGCATGCACCCCACCTGCTGGACCTGGAAGTTGTCCACGTGCTGCGCCGGTACTGCCTGATTGGAGAACTGCAGCCCACTCGCGCCGCGCAGGCACTCGCAATCCTGGGCGGCCTGCGCATGGTCCGCCACCCTCACGAGCCCTATGTCCCCCGCATCTGGCAACTGCGCCACAGCCTCACGGCCTACGACGCCGCGTACGTGGCACTCGCCGAAGCGCTGGATTCCCCGCTCATCACGCGCGATAGCCGTATGGCTTCCGCGCACGGCCACCACGCCAAGATCGAGCTGGTTACGTAGCCCGCGCACCCTTTCCTACTCGTATCGCAGCGCGACCGTGGGGTCCACACGGGCCGCCCGCCGCGCCGGCAGATAGCTGGCGCCCAACGCAACCGCGGCGAGCAGCATGGCGATCGAGGCCAACGTGGCGGCATCTGTTGCGCGCACCTCGAACAGCAGCGTAGAAAGGAAGCGCGTCAGTGCGAACGAAGCCACGCCGCCAGCCGCTAGACCGGCGCCGGCCAGCACGGCCGCCTGCCGCAGGACCATCGCCAGCACGTCGCGCCGCTCCGCGCCCAGTGCCAATCGAATTCCCATCTCACGCGTACGTGAGGTGACCGCATAGGAGACTACGCCGTAAATGCCCACCGCCGCCAGCGCCAGGGCCAGTCCGCCGAAGAGCGCCAGCAGCGCCAGCGTGAACCGGCGCTCGGCCAGGTAGGATGCCAGATAGGTCTCCAAAGGCCGCACCTGGTAAACCGGCTGCGTGGGATCGGAGGATAGAAATGCGGCGCGCACGGGGCTCTCAAAACCGCGCGGATCGGTGGCGGTGCGCGCGACCAGCGAATAGTTGAATGTGAGGTCCTGGGCCTGCGCGATGTAGGCCGCCATGGTGGGCGGCGTGGCCAGACCGTACTGCCGCACGTCGCCCACGATGCCGACGATCGTCATCCACGGTTTGTCGTCGTCGCGGCCGCCCAATTGAATCTGCTTGCCGATCGGGTCCTGGTTCGGGAACTGCTCGCGCGCGCAGTTCTCGCTAACTATCGCCACCTTCGGCGCCGCCGCGACGTCGTGTTCCGTAAATACGCGGCCGCGCTTCAGCGGGATGCGCATCACGCGGAAAAAATCTGGCGTCACCGAGTATCGGTCGGCGCTGGGAACCTCGGAGGGGTGCTCCGGATGGCGATCGCGGATGTGGAAACCGGCACGGTCGAAGTCCGTCATGGGAAGCAGACTGGTCATCGCTACGCTCTCTATGCCTGGGGTGGCGCGCAAGCGGGCGAATGCCCGCGCATAGTAGCTCAACTCGGCTTCCGGCTTTTGATACCGCGCGCCATATACGTAAGTCTTGAGCGTGATCACATTGTGCGGATCGAAACCCGGGTCGACACTCATCAGGCGCACAAGGCTCTTGCCCAGTAGTCCGGCGCCTACCGCCAGCACGAAGGCCAGTGCCAGTTCGCCCATCACCAACGCGTCACGAAGGCTGCTCCGGGAGCGGCTGCCGGTGGTCTTGCCGAAATCGGCGCGGGAGGTGCGCAGCGCGGGCATCAGCCCGAACAGGACACCGGTGAGCAGGCTGGCTGCGAAGCCGAACCAGAGCAGGGCCGCATCCATGCGGATTTCGTTGAGGCGCGGCACTTCATCCGGCGCGACCGCGGCGAGATGCCACGTCGACCACCAACCCAGCAGCACACCGGCCAGGCCGCCGGCCACCGCCAGCAGCAGGCTTTCGGTAATGAGTTGGCGGATCAATCGCCATCGCGCGGCCCCCAGCGCGGCGCGCAACGCCATCTCCCTGGCGCGGCCGGTGGCGCGCGCCAGCATCAGGTTGGCCACGTTCACGCACGCGATCAGCAGCACAAAACCGACGGCGCCCATCAGCACCCATAGCGCGGTCCTTACGCCGCCCACCAGATGATCGCGCAGCGGCTCGAACGCGACCTTGGCGCGCGGCGGGTAGGATGCCGGATAGTGCCGCACAAGGCCGGCCATGATGGTATCCAACTCGGCATGCGCCCGCGCCGCCGGTACACCCGGCTTCATCCGCGCGATCAACTGCAGATGCTGGCAATCGCGACAGGCCATAGGGTCGGACAATGCGTATCCGAGCGGCTCGAAGATCTCTGGGGTGCCCATGCCGGGAATCTCAAGTGTCCGGAATCCGGCGGACAGCACGCCCACCACGGTGAACGATGAGCCGCTCAACCGCATGACACGGCCCACGACATGCGGATCGCCGCCGAAGCGCCGGATCCAGAGCCCATGGCTCAGCACCGCCTCGTAGCGGCGGCCGGGCCGGTCCTCTTCGGGTAGGAAGGCGCGGCCGATCTGCATGCGGACGCCGAGTGTGTCGAAGAAGTCGTAATTCACGCGCAAGCCCTTCACCAGCTCAGGTTCGCCGTGCTCGACGATGGCCGCGGCGGCATCGCGATAGAGAGACATGCTCTCGAAGGAATGGCTCAGCCTGCGCCAATCGTAGGCCGTGGTGTAACCGATAGTTTCGGCGCGCGTTTCTCCCGAGTCGGCCTCGCCCAACTTCACCAGCCGTTCCGGATCGCGATAGGGCAGTTGATTGAGCAGGACGGCCTTCACGGCGCTGAAGATGGCGGTGTTTGCGCCGATGCCGAGAGCCAGCGTGACCACCGCGGTGAGCGCGAAAGAGGGACTCTTGCGGAACATACGGAAGGCATAGCGCAGATCGCCGCGCAGTTCGTCGTAGAAGCGCAGGCCGCGCGCTTCGCGGCAGACTTCCTTGTAGTTTTCGACGGCGCCGAATTCGATGCGCGCGCGCCGCGCGGCTTCGGCCGGAGGCATTCCCGAACGGGCCAGGTCCGCGGCGCGGCTCTCCAGGTGGAAGCGCAGTTCCTCGTCCATGTCGCGTTCCAGCGTGGTCCGGCCGGAGAGTGCCTGCCAGAGCAAGCGCACACGTTTCAGCGTTTGTTTCAGCATGTCAGATCTCCTGAGTGGTGGCGCCCAGAGCCGTGGCGATGGCCGAAGCCGAGCGGTTCCAGCTCTCCGTCTCCGCGCGCAGCCGCTTACGGCCGGCGGGTGTAAGAGTGTAGAACTTGGCCCTACGGTTGTTCTCCGAAGTCCCCCACGCCGCGTCCAGCAACCCTTGCACTTCGAGGCGATACAACGCGGGATACAAGGCGCCCTGCTCGATTTCGAGCGCGCCCCCGGAAATCTGGCCGATCCGCAGCAGCACGCCGTAGCCGTGCAGTGCCCCCAGTGACACGGCCTTCAAAATGAGCAGTTCCAGAGTGCCCGGAACCAGTTCCGCCTGTTTGGCCATCTGCTCCTCTAAGCTCCTTAGGAGAAGTATACTAGCGCTCTCCTAAGCTGTCAAGGAGAGGTGGCGCGCCGTGATTCGCGGTATGATTGCACTTGCACTTCCGTCGATTCGCGTGTTTCCTTTTGGGCGCCTGGCTGTGTGGCGGCCTGTTTATGGACATGGTCGCCACTCAGAACTTCCGGTCGGTAGACCGATTGCTGGCCAAGCCCTCGCCTGCCGCCGCGCAGGAACTGGATCAATTGGGGCCGGCCGACGCGCGCCTCCTGCTGCGGCATCAGGTCTCCGAACAGAATCGCTGGTACTTCGAAACGTGGGGCCTGATCGCGACCGCGATCGGCATGGCGCTGCTTCTGGTCTTGCTGTTCGGAAGCACGGAAAAGAACTTCACCCTTTTGCTGGCACTGCTCATGCTCCTCATCGCCATCGTGCAACGCTTCGCACTAACGCCGCAGATCGTGTTCCTGGGGCGGCTGATCGACTGGGTCCCCGCCGACCAGCCCTCGCCCGAGCGTTCGCGTTTCTGGATGCTGCATAACGCGTTTGTGGGCCTCGATCTGCTCAACTGGGCACTGGGCTTTATCCTGACCGCCAAATTGCTATTTCGCAGCAGAAGGCGGAGCGGGGATGAGGATGTCGAATTAGCCGATCGCGGGATCCGGGTCTAGCGCGTTACGCCAAATCCACGTGATCGATGAAGCCGATCACAGCCATGTCGATGGGCGACTGCATGCGGCCCACGCTGCTCATAGCGGCGTAGCCATCGGTGGTCAGGAGCACCTTGTCGCCGACACCCGCGCCGATGGCGTCCATCGCGATCACCGCGTCGCCGCGATTCGAGCCGTCCAGTTCCAGAGGCTGCACCAGCAGCAGATTGCGGCCCTCGTGGCTGGGGTGCTTCCGGGTGGCGACCATCTCACCGATGACACGGGCAATCAGCATGGCTCAGGACCTTTTCAAATGGATCGTGTCCACGATGCCCGTGATGGTAGCATCGGCCGGCACTTCCGCGGGCAGAAAGGCGTAGCCGGCTTCCCGGCTGCGCGTCCAGTAGACCAGTTCGCCCGCGCCCGCGCCGGTCCAGTCGGCGCACACCAGCCGCTTGCCTGTCGATTTGAGTTCAGGAGTCAGAGGCTGCACCAGGAGCAGCCGCTGGCCCTCCAGATGGCTGTCCTTTACCGTGGACCAGACGCACCCGACTACACGGCCCAGCAGCATGTCAATCCAGCCGCACGTCGTCGACAATGCCGACGATCGCGGTGTCCACGGGCAGATCCTTGCAGCCCTCGGCCATGCGGGCCGAACTGCCGGAGACCACCAAAACGCGCTCCTTGAATCCAGCGCTGACGGTGTCCACGGCGACCAGATAACCGGCTTCGTCCTTGCCTTCGGGCGAGACCGGTTTTACAATGATGAGCTTCTTGCCTTCCAGCCGGGGGTCTTTCCGTGTCGCGACCACGGTGCCCACTACGCGGGCCAAAATCATCGTGAACCTATCAGCCGGCTACTTTCCGGCCGCGGCATTTTGCGTCTTGCCGATCGGCAGGATGTCTTCCAGGCTCTGGTGCGGGCGTGCGATCACGTGCACGGCGATCAGTTCGCCCACGCGACGCGCCGCGGCCGCTCCGGCATCGGTGGCCGCTTTCACCGCAGCTACGTCGCCGCGCACCATAGCGGTGACATAGCCGGAGCCGATCTTCTCCCACCCGACCAGCGATACTTTGGCGGCCTTCACCATGGCGTCGCAAGCCTCGATCATGGCCACCAGTCCGCGTGTCTCGATCAATCCTAATGCTTCACCCATCTAGAGTCTCCCAAACCGCTCCCTATCGGTTGCGGCTTTGTCTTCAGCTGCGGGCCGCCTGAAAGGCGGCTGCGGCCAAGATTGGCCGCCCTCCAAAAACCAAACTGACCCACTATCTCAGTTCGCACCGCGCGCCCGCAGGGCTTCGTCCACCATGCCGATCAGTTCTTCGCGCGTTACGTAAAATCTATCCCCAGCCGGCGCTTGCCGCGGTACCTGTTCAGCATACACCGGACAACCCGGCTCCATGGCGGCGCGCGCCTTCACCCCGTACCGCGTGCGCGAATCGAACAGCTTTTCCACTTCCGCTTTAGGCAGCACGGTGGCCCCGCCCAACAACTCCGCCACCAGCGAAATACGGGCGAAATGCTCGACGGTTTCCATGCGGAAGAAAGCTTTGTATACATCCTCGCCGTAGGACACCGCGCCGTGATTCCCCATCATAATGGCATCGTACTTGGGGATATAAGGGATCAACGGATCGGTGAGCGCCGGCGTACCCGGCAAACCATACTCGGCGAGCGGCACGCAACCCAGCCCGATGATCACCTCCGGCAATAGCGCCAGGTTCAGCGGACGTCCGGCCGCGGCGAATCCCGTAGCCACCGGCGGATGCGCGTGCAACACAGAATGGATGTCGGGACGCATCTCGTAAATCTTCATGTGCATGGCGACCTCGGAAGTACATTCCTTCCGGCCGCTCAACTTCTTTGCCTGCATATCGACAATGATCAGATCGTCGACGTGCATCATGCCCTTGCTGACGCCTGTGGGTGTGGCCAGAATGCGCTGGGCATCCAGACGCACCGTGATATT
>JBEKIM010000109.1:0-16974 GCA_050011755.1 Bryobacteraceae bacterium
CGCGGGATGCCTATTTTCTCGCCGCGGACAGGTTCGATTCCGAAACGGGCACTTGGTACTGCGTCCTCCGCCTGGGGGCGCGCGCGGTGGGCGGACTGGCGCTGCATGAGACACGGATGACTCAACTGGTGGCCACGGCATTGGCGTCGTTAAGCGCGGTGGCATTGGAAAGGGCTCGCGCCCTGCGGAGAGAGGCCGGCGCGGAGGCGGCGCGCCAGACGGAACAGTTGCGGACGGCGGTGCTGGATGCCCTGGCGCATCAATTCAAATCACCGCTCACGGTGGCTCGCACCGCCAGCTCGGGGCTACTCGCGGTCGGCGGTCTGTCCGAGCTGCAAACAGAATTGGTCACGGTAATCGACCAGCAAGTTTGCATGCTGGACCATCTGGCTTCGCGGTTGCTCAGCGCCGCTATGTTGGATGGCGCGGAATTCAAGCCCAAACGGGAAAGGTCATCGGTCTCGGCACTGATACGCGCCGCCATAGGGAGACTCGATCGACAGGCTGACCGGGAGCGCCTTTGTGTTTCCGTGCCCGCTCCGGAGCTGCCGATTTTTGCCGACCGCGAACTGATCCTGACGTCCATCGTCCAGCTTATCGACAACGCCATCAAGTATTCCGAACCCGCATCGCCGATTGAGATTGCCGGTACAGCCAAAGGAAATGCGGTGGTCCTGACCGTGCGCAACAAAGGCCTGGTCATCGCGCCACAGGACCGCGAGCGGGTCTTCGAACGGTTTTATCGCGCGCCGGAAGCGCAGCATTTGCCTGCCGGCACTGGGTTGGGGCTTTCGATCGTCAAGAAGATCGTGGCCTCGCACCAGGGAAGTGTTTGGGCCGAAGGGGAAGCGGGATACGGGACTTCTTTCTCGATGTTACTGCCGGCGTGTATCCCGGCGGGGGGAGCGGACATTCAATGAGCGTGTGTTCCACACCAGGCAGCGTTCTGGTTACAGACGACGACGCCGATCTGCGGCGGGTGCTCAGCCGCACTTTGGACGCCCTGGGCTTCGAAGTTTCCGAGTCCGCCAATGGCGAGCAGGCTGTGCGGACGACGGCCATGCGTTCGTTCGATGCGGTTCTCATGGACGTCAACATGCCCGGCATGGGTGGAATCGAGGCCTGCCGGAGAATCCGGCAGAACGCCCCGCGCTGCCAGATTCTGATGCTCACCGTTCGCGACCGGGAAGCCGACAAGATTGAAGCTCTGGATGCGGGCGCCGACGACTATATTACTAAGCCGTTCTCGATTCCGGAACTGGCTGCGCGCTTAAGATCCGCGGTCCGGCGTTCCGCCACCACGATGCTCGACTCGCGAATACCGATTTCAATCGGGGCGATCGAGCTCGATCTCATCCGCCGCATCGTACGCAAGTCCGGCGCGGTATTGCGTTTAACGCCCAAAGAATTCGACCTCCTACATTACTTGATGAGCCACCCGGGAGTACCTATCGCCCACTCGAAGCTCCTGCGCGCGGTGTGGGGCGAGGAATATGGCGCGGAATTGGAATACTTGCGCACATTCATGCATCAGTTGCGGAGGAAGCTGGAAGCCGATCCGTCCGCTCCCGAGTACTTGCTGACAGAACTTCACTTCGGCTATCGCTTCCGGGAAGCATCTTAGCGGGTAGCACCTGAACAAGCCCGCCCGATAGACGGATTCTATGGGGAGGATTGCAATTTTGGTTCTCTCTTTATGCCGTCCTCATACAGCTTGTCCTAATCTGAATCAAATGCGCCTCCTTGTTGGCACACGGCTTACTTATGAAACCTAAGAGTCTGGGAATTGCCGGTTTACTCGTCGCTATCTTGTCATTGCTGACGCTGGCCGCCTGTCACGGCGCGAAAGCCGATCAGGCGGCGGAGGATCCGCCGGCCGCCAAAGTAACGCCCGGCGCGGACATCAACCTTTTCGCCGTGGACCACCCGGAGCAATTTCCCCTGGCAACCGCTGGCAGGCATCCCACCACTTCAGAGTTGGTGGTGACCGGTTCGGTTACCCCCGACATTACGCGCAATGTCCCGGTCGTGTCACTGGCTTCCGGGCGGGTGATGTCCATTCACGCGCGGCTCGGGGACACCGTAAAGAAGGACCAGTTGCTGATGACCATTCGCAGCGACGACGTATCGGGTGGATATTCGACTTACCGGATGGCCGTGGCGGACGAGATACTCGCCAAAACACAATGCGAACGCGCGAAGGATCTGTATCAGCACGGCGCCATAGCCCTGAACGATCTGCAGGTGGCGCAAGACACGGAAGACAAGGCCAAGATCACGGTGGATACGGCGGCGGAGCATCTGCGTTTGCTGGGCAACAACCCCGAAAAGCCCGTCTTTATGGTGGACATCTTCGCTCCCACTTCGGGGATCGTTACCGATCAGCAAGTGACCACCGGTTCGTTGGTGCAGGCGTACAATACCCCATACCCGTTTACGATTTCCGACCTTTCGTCCACGTGGATTGTCTGCGATGTATATGAGAACGATCTGGCCACTGTCCGCCTGGGCGACCCGGCCGATATTAGCCTGAACGCCTATCCAGATCGTATTTTTAAAGGACGGGTCAGCAACATCGGCGCGGTCCTCGATCCGAATATTCGTACCGGCAAAGTTCGCATTGAAGTTCCGAATCCAGGAATCATGCGGCTGGGGATGTTCGTGAAGGCCACCTTTCGCGGACAAACCACCGAGATGCACACCGTGATCCCCGCAGCCGCCATCCTGCATATGCACGATCGGGATTTCGTATTTCTTCCCGCGCCCGGTAGTAAGTTTCGCCGCATAGAAGTAGTGGGCGGCGACCTCTTGCCGGACAACACGGACCTGCAGGAAATCAAGTCGGGACTCCAGCCGGGCCAACAAGTGGTCACTAATGCGCTCGTGCTGGACCACGTGCTCGCCCAGTGATCTGAAGCCAAGGCCAAACGAAAACAGGAAACAGGGATGATCCGCGCTCTTGTAGACTTCGCGCTTAACAACAGGTTCGTTGTGTTGGCTACGGCCGTGCTATTGCTCGGTTGGGGCGCCATCTCGTTTCATAACTTGCCGGTGGAGGCCTATCCCGACATCGCCGACAACTATGTGACGGTGATTACGCAATGGGCGGGGCGGTCCGCGGAGGAGGTGGAACAGCAGGTCACCATTCCGATTGAAATCCAAATGGCTGGAATGCCGCACATGACGTTTCTGCGCTCCGAGTCGATTTTCGGCCTATCGTTTGTGATCATGATCTTCGACGACAGCTCCGTGAACGATTGGAACCGGCAGAAGGTTTTGGAAAGACTGACCCAGGTCAATCTTCCTCCAGGACAGAACCTGCAGCCGCAAATTGGCACGGACTGGAGCACCACGGGCCAGATCTATTGGTATACCCTGCGCAGCACCAATCCCCGCTATGACCTGATGGAACTGCGATCCATCGAAGACTGGGTGCTACTGAAGCAGTTCAAATCGGTGACCAACGTGGTGGACGTTTCCGATTTCGGCGGCACGGTGCGCGAATATCAGGTGCGCGTGGATCCAAACAAACTGGTGTCCTACGGGATGAGCATCGGCCAGGTAGAACAGCAACTTGCCAACAACAATATCAATGCCGGCGGCAGCTTTGTAGAAGAAGGCATGCAGCAGATGAACGTTCGGGCACTGGGTCTATTCGGCGGCGTAAGCGACATCGAACAGACGGTTTTGAAGACTCAAAGTGGGACCGCCCTGCGGGTAAAGGACATCGCGGAAGTCACGCAGGGCCCCAAAATCCGGCTGGGCCACATGGCCAGAGCCAACCACATGGAGGATGGGCGCATCGTCGATGAGCCCGATGTGATCCAGGGCGGAGTGGTATTACGTAAAGGCGCGGAAGAGGAACCCACGCTCGAAGCTATCCACAAGAAGGTGTACGATCTGAACCACGGCATTCTACCTCCCGGGGTGGAAGTGGTTCCCATGTTGGACCGCAGCGATCTTCTGCACTTCACCCTGCACACCGTGATGCATAACCTCACCGAAGGCATGATTTTGGTAAGCGTCATTCTGTTCTTGTTTCTGCTGAATGCGCGGGCCGCCATCATCGTCGCACTGACCATTCCGTTCTCTCTATTATTCGCGTCGATCTGGCTGGATTTGAGTCACATTCCGGCAAACCTGCTGTCGCTGGGCGCGTTGGATTTCGGAATGGTGGTGGATGGAGCGGTAGTGATGGTGGAGAATATCATCCGGCACCTGAGCCGCGGCAGCCGCCGCACCTCGGCGGGAACTCCGAAGACGACAGCGGAGATGATTCGCGAAGCATGCCACGAGGTGCAGAGGCCGGTCTTTTATGCCATTGCCATCATCATCACCGCCTACATGCCGATCTTCACGCTGCAGCGCGTGGAAGGCCGGTTATTCCGGCCGATGGCCTGGACGGTGGTTTTCGCTCTTCTCGGCGCAATGACGTTTTCGATTCTGATCGCGCCCGTGCTGGCCGCCACATTTTTTCGCAACGGGGTCAAGGAACGGCGCAACCCGATCATGGATTTTCTCACGGAGCAGTATCGCCGGCGGCTGCGCTGGGCGGTCCAGCATCGCTGGTTTGTCGCCTGCATAGGCATAGCCGCGCTGGCTGGAACCATTTATATGGGCTTTGGCGGCGTCATTGGAGCGGAGTTCCTGCCGCACCTGGATGAAGGCGCGATTTGGGCGCGCGGCACGCTGGCGAATAGCACCAGTCTTTCGGAGGGCGAGAAATTCACCACCAACGAGCGCTATGTTTTCGCGTCTTTCCCGGAAGTAAGTAAGGTCGTGTCGCAGGTGGGCCGGCCGGATGACGGAACCGACACCGGGGGATTCGGCAACACGGAGTATTTCGTGGATTTGAAGCCGCACGACCAATGGCGCCCGGTGTTTCATAAGAACAAGGAGGCGCTGATCGCCGCCATGAATCGCGCGGTGCAAAGGTATCCGGGCGCGATCTGGAACTTCTCGCAACCCATCGAAGACAACGTGGGAGAAACGATGACGGGCACAAAAGGTTCGCTGGCGCTGAAGATCTTCGGGGACGATCTGAAGCTTCTCGAGCAAAAGGGCGAAGAGGTTACGGATGTCATGTCGGGCATTGCGGGCATGCATGACGTAAAACTCTTGCGCGATTTCGGCCAGCCAAATCTGGACTTAACCATCGACCGGCGCATGGCCGCTCGATTTGGAATCAACGTGGCGGACATACAAGACGCCGTCCAAACGGCCGTGGGCGGCAATGCCGTGAGCCAGGTGCTGATCGGCGAGCAGCGGTACGACGTGGTGGTGCGCTACCAGACGCCCTATCGCAATACGGCGAGAGCCATTGAGAACGTTCGTCTGGTGGCTCCTTCCGGAGAGCGGGTGTCTTTGGCACAGTTGTGCAAAGTGGACGTGAAGGATGGCGCGTACGACATTTACCGGGAAGGCAACAGCCGGTACGTGGCGGTGACCTTCAACGTGAGAGGCCGGGACCTGGGGACCACGGTCGAAGACGCGGTGAAACAGATAGGTGCAAGAGTGAAAATGCCGCCGGGCTATAGCATCGGCTGGTCGGGCGAGTACGAGAGCGAGAAGCGGGCGGAAGCGCGGCTGGCAGTCATTGTCCCGCTGACTATTCTCGTGATCTTCATTATCCTCTACACCATGTTCCGGTCGTTTAAGTGGGCGATTCTGATTCTCTTAAACGTAGGTCTGGCGCGCGTCGGAGGCTTCCTGGCCCTGGTGATTACCGGAACTTACCTCAGCGTTTCCTCGGGCGTCGGCATGCTGGCCCTGTTTGGTGTGTCGGTGCAGACCGGCGTCATCATGCTCGAATACATCAACCAACTCCGCGCGCGAGGCCACTCGATCGCGGACGCCGCGGTGGAAGGCGCGGTCTTGCGGCTTCGTCCCATCATGATGACGATGCTGGTGGCGACGCTGGGGCTCCTGCCGGCGGCTCTCTCGCATGGCATCGGATCGGATTCGCAGCGGCCCTTCGCGATCGTTATTGTAGGCGGGTTGATTTCCGACCTGTTGCTGAGCATCGTCCTTCTGCCTACTTTTTATGTCTGGGTCGCGGGGGATAAAGACGTACTGCCGAAACCGGAGGAGTCTTTTGAGCACTAAACGTGGAGCTTGGGCGGTTTGCGCGGTGTTGGCCGGTACGGCCTGTGGGGTTCCGGTATTCGGACAGGCGGCGCCGGGGCCGGTCAAAATCACGCTCGACGAGGCCATCCGGCTAGCGCTCGCGCACAACCATAGCCTTCTGGCCGCGCGGACCAACATCCAACAGAACCAGGCCGCGGAAATTACCGCCAACCTTCGCCCGAACCCAACGTTGTTCACGGATTGGGAATACCTGCCGCTGTCCCCCCCGCCAGGCGTGTCTTTTTCCACTTATCTGCAAGCCTCGACCGAGGGCGACCTGGGGTTGAGCTACCTGATTGAACGCGGCCACAAACGGGCGCGCCGCCTGGAAGCGGCCAAGGCGGCCACGGCGGTGACGCGGGCGCAGGTAACGGATAATGAGCGCGGCGTCGCGTTTCAGGTGGGTTCTCTCTTCGTCAATGCCCAACTCGCGGAGTCCACTCTGGAGCTCGCCGAGACGGATGTAAAGAGCTTTCAGAAGACTGTCGACATCAGCGAAATCCAATATAAAGATGGCGGCATGAGCGAGAACGATTACCTGAAGATCAAGATCCAGTTGGTGCAATTTCAGACTGACGTGGAACAGGCCCTGGTCAACAAGGTACAGGCGCTGTCGGACCTCCGGCAACAATTAGGGTATGAATCGGTCCCCGCCGATTACGGCGTCGTGGGTGAATTCGAATACCGGCCGCTGGCTGTCACCATCGAGGAACTGCAGGCAAAGGCCCTGCAGAACCGGCCGGACCTGCGCGCAGCCGTGCTGGGCGTTACGGCCGCCAACAGCCAATACTCTCTGGCCAAGGCGAATGGCAAGCAGGATCCCACGATCTCCGGCAACTATTCGCACGCCAACGGCATCAACGGCGCCACTTGGTCGTTCAGCATTCCGCTCGCAATTTTCGACCGGAACCAGGGCAATATTGCACAGACGCGTATCGCCATCCGGCAAGCCGAGGAGCAGCAGAAGGCGGCCGGCGGGCAGGTCCTCACCGACGTAAAGGACGCCTACGAAGGGATACAGGAGAGCGCGCGCGTGGCCCAACTCTATAAGTCCACCTATCTCGAGGTCGCGCAAAAAAGCCGCGACATCAGCGAATACGCTTACCACAAAGGCGCTTTGGCCCTGCTGGATTTCCTGGATGCCGAACGCAGCTATCGCGCCACACAGCTCGCCTACCGTCAAGCGGTGGCGGCCTACTTGACCGCCTTGGAGCAGCTTCGCCAGGCGGTGGGAAGCCGGGAGTTACATTGATCAAATCATGAAAAAGGCAGAGGTCCGCGCGCGCATCGAAGATATCGGCATCATTCCAGGTATTCGTGTGGCAACGCCCGAGCACGCGCGTTTCGCCGCGGAAGCGGTCAACCGTTCCGGCATTCCCATCGCGGAGATCACCATGACCGTGCCGGGCGCGCTCGATGTGATTTCGCATCTGGCCCGCAGCTTCCCGGAAATGGTAGTAGGCGCCGGAACTGTTTTGGATCTCGAGACGGCGCGCCGCTGCGTGGATGCCGGCGCCATGTTCCTGACCAGCACGGGGCTGGTCCCGGAGGTTGTCGAATTCGCGCTAAAGAACGATATCGTCGTTTTTCCGGGCGCGATGACCCCCACTGACTTGATCGCGGGGTGGAAGATGGGCGCCGACTTCATCAAGATCTACCCGTGCGGACCGTTGGGAGGTCCCAGTTACATCCGCGCTTTGAAGCTGCCGTTTCCACAGGTGCCGCTGATCGCTACCGGCGGCGTCAATCAAAGAACCGCCGGCGATTTTATCCTGAGCGGCGCCACTGCTCTCGGCATCGGATCGGAGCTAATCAACCCAGAGGGCCTGCCCATGATGAAAGAAGAACAGATCCGGGAACTGGCGCGTAGGTATCTGAGGATCGTGAAAGCCGCCCGCGCGCAAAAGGAGGGCGGGTGACCGCTATGACGAACAGACTGGCGGTGATTTGCGGGCTGGGTCTGCTGGCGGCGATACATCTGTTGGCGGCCGCGGAGGACGTCTACGAGAAAGGGCCCAAGCAGTCGTTTGAAATAACCAACACGGAGCGGGTGCCTTTCGCGCCAGGCGGGACGATTCGTCTGAACAACTCGTACGGCTACCTGACGGTGGAAGGCTGGGACGAACCGGCGGTTGAGATCGTCGTCATTAAGTCGACCGATGGCTTTTATCCGCCCAGCCAGCAGGCGCACGCGGAAAAGCCTTTTGCCGAGGTTCGCGTGGCCGCGGAACGACGCTCCGATAAAGAGCTGGTGATTTCGACAAGTTCCGAACGCCATCGTTTTCTACCGCGGGGAGAGCACGGCGTCACGGTTGAGTACAAGATGCATGTGCCGCGCGACTCGCGTCTGGTAATCCGTCATGACAACGGGTATGTATGGGTAAGCGAGGTGACAGGAGACCTGGATCTGCGCAGCCACAGCGGAGACCTGATCGTAACGCTGCCGGAAGCAGGTCCATATTCGATCGACGCCAGAACCAGACTGGGCAGCGTCTCTTCGGACTTCACCGGAAAACATCTGAACCATCTTAGCCAACTGGCGGTAGGCTCGCACTTCGATTCTGCAAATGAGATCCCGAAGCGGCGGATCTATCTGCGCATGGGGCACGGGAGCATCGAGGTATTACAAGATCTGCCGGACCGGCCCGTCGAAAAGCGCTGAGGGATGTCGCTAAATTGGACTTGCCTTATGAACCCTATGGCGCACTCGCAGGAAGACCGGCGATGGTTCTCCCAGCGGGCAGCCGGATGGTGAAGCACGCGCCGCGGCCCGGTTCGCTCTCGACCGTAATGTCTCCGCCCATCATCCGGCAGAACTTCCTGCTAATCGCCAGGCCCAAGCCCGTGCCGTTATACTTCCGGGTACACGAGCCGTCCACCTGCGAGAAGGGACGGAACAGCTTGCTCAAGTCTTGCGCGCCGATTCCGATGCCCGTGTCGGACACATGCACTTCAGTCCACTCCCCGTCTGGGCTGTGCCGCCTGTCCACGGCCACCGTAACGCGGCCGTTCTCAGTGAACTTGCAGGCGTTGTTCACCAGGTTCAGGACGCTTTGCCGGAACTTGGCCAGGTCCGCATAGACCAGCCGGGCATGCTCGGGACAGTCGATCTCCAGCACGTTGCCCTGTTGCCGCGCCATCGGCTGCAAGGTGCCGCAGATGTCCTCAAGCACCGGCGCGACGTCGAAAGTTTCCGCCTTGACCGCTTCCCGGCCGGACTCGATTTTCGAGAGATCCAGGATGTCGTTGATGATTCCGAGCAAGTTGTGGCCGGAGCGCTCGATCTTCTCCAGGTCATGCCGTACTTCTTCCTGCTCCGGCCCGATGTAATCCTCAGTGAGCATCTGGCTATAGCCAATAATGGCATTCAGCGGCGTCCGCAGCTCGTGGCTCATGGTGGCCAGGAAGACGCTCTTGGCCCGGTTGGCTTCCTCGGCAGCGTCTTTGGCGTGCACTAACTCGGCCTGTGCGCGGTTCAACTCGTTCAGCCGGCCGAGGAGTGCCGCGTCGCGGAATTCGATTTCGGACAACATACCGTTAAATGTATCGACGAGCTGACCCAGGTCGTCGTCGGCGCGCTTGGTCGCCCGCACGGAGTAGTTCCTTCGATCGGAGACGGCTTTGGCCACCTCCGCCAGGTGCGCGATCGGCACCGAGACCACCCGTTGCAGCCTGAACGATAGGCCCAGCGCGAGCGCGGCGGCGCCCAGCAAGATGACCAGTGTGACGCAGCCAAAACGGGTGAACCTCGCACGTAGCTCTAACGTGTCCGACTCCAGATAAACCGAGCCTATGTTTTGACGCCGGAGTTCGATGCCTTTGTATGCAATCAACCTGCCGGCTTCAAACCAGCTTCCGTAGGCGCGTCCGGCGAGAGGCGCCACCAGAGCCTTGGGTTTAGCGCCATAACTGGCGAACAGTCTGCCGTCCGCGGAATCGATCACCGCGCTGGAGATATGCCGCTTAGCCTTGAGCCCGGCAAGGACGTCCTCGGCGGCCCGTTCGTCCCCGAAGGTCAATGCCGCTGTGCTGTTCGAGCCTACGATCTCGGCCAGAACCTCCAACTCGCTGCGCATTTCTATACGGGAAGCAATCTGATCGTAGGTCAGAACCGCCGCCGACGCCAGCAGCAACGCAACGCTTACCGTCAACACGATGATCAGCCGCAGCTTGTGCCCGGTCGGAAGATTGTAGTAATGAGCTGCGATCCGCATGGGTTCAGTTCTTGACGATCTGTGCCAGGCTCAAGAGTTTGGCACTGATCCGCAGCTTCTGCCGGTCCGCGGCGTCCAGGTTGATTTGCAGGCGGACCCTGCCGCCCTCCAGCTTGAGATTGATGACCCCACCCTCCACCGCAAAGTTGCCGGTATCGCCGACAGTCAGGATGCCGTTAGTCTTGATTTCGGCTAGGATCGCCCGCAGGCGCTTTCGCTCCGACGAACTGATAAAGAGGATGCTGCAACCGCCGGCCTGGCGCACGTCGGAGATCTGGTGTACGACAGGTTTCCGGTCTTCGATCATCTTCCCATTCACGGCCTGCCGCAGCGCATCGCCAAATGGGTCCACGCCCAGGATACAGATTACTATGGGGTCCTGGGGGCTGCTGAAGGATGCCGGCGGCCATTCCACAAACTTGGCAAAGTTGGAGAGAAAGGCCGCCTTTAACTGATATTCGTCGACCGCCTGCCCGCGCACGGCACCGCCGCCGGCAAATGCCGCCAGAATTACGGCGGGACCGATGCGCAGTATTGTCTTGGCCCACCGCGGCGAGCACACCACACCCAAAGGCCTGCTTCCGTCTCCGGGCCCAGCGAACGGAAGGGTCTTCGGCCGCGTGGCGGAGAGCTCCATGGGCCGTCTATCGCTCCGCTTTCAGCGCGAACTCAACGCCGGCGAGAATGGTGCGGCCGCGATTCACGAAAATGGAGTCGCCCGGAACGTCCTGCCAATCGGGGAGCCACACTTGCCTGTTCTCCAGGTTCTCGGCGTGGGCGACCAGGGCGATCCCCTTGGCGGCATTTGTGTGCAACAGCTTCGCCAAATCGAACCGCAGATTGGCGTTCAGCATGTCGTAGGCGCCAGGCTGCGGATTTAGAGCGGCACCGTAGCCCGGTAGTCCGCCTTCATGGACGTCGAAGAAACCCACAGTGATCCCGTTCGCAGATTCGTAGCTTATCCCCGCCTTGCCTCCGAAGTTGGCGACGGGAGTGACATCGGTATTACCGCTCCCATCTCGATTGGCTTGATAGATCACCGAACCCATAAGGAAAAAGTTCTTTCTGAAGTAATACTTCTCCTCAAATTGAACGCCCTGGAAAGTAGCTTTCCCCAGATTGACGTATTCTCCAGCAGCCGTAACATCTCCCAGTACGATGATGTTGGTTTGTCTGCTATGGAAATAGTCAACCCCCGTCTGGAAATGCGCGCCTTGATAACTCAAGCCGATATCGGCGGTGGCATCCTTCTCCGGGGCCAGATTGGGGTTCCCCAGCAGACTTGGGCCTCCCACCGCGGGCGGCGGGATGTAATGCAAGAGGGTTTCGTTGAGGCTGGGGGCGCGGAACGCCTCGCTGTAGAGCGCCTTCCAAATCCACCGCGGAGTCAGGCTCCAGATTACGCCGCCCCGCGGCACGACGTCCAACTTGATATCATCCATCTTGTTCGCCTGAAAGCCGCCGATGAGCTTCAGATTGTCGCGCAGGGCATGGTCGATCTGGGCGTAGAATGCGCCTCCCGACTGGCTCCCGTCCGTTATCGGTGTCGGACGCGGACCATAATAGAAAAGCTCCTCGCCGCGCCGGTAGTCGAACAAGCTGCCAAATGTCAGGCGGTCCTTGTCGGTGAGCGTGACGGTGTTGGTCCATTCGAGCAGGGCCTCATACGAATCTCTGGTTATGAACGGAATCGAATTGGAGGCATCGAGCGTGGTTCGTGTATAAGTGAGATCGAGGCTCATGTCCCATTTCGAACCGGCTTTCCATTTGTATCCCAGGTCGGCAAAGCCCCTCCTCCATCGGGCCAGACCGACGGCACCTTCCAGGTACGAAGTGGTCCAATCGGTGTAGGACGACATGATGCTCAGTCCCTTGTAGTCCGCCTCCAGATAGGCTCCCTTAGAGCGGTCCGGTATGTCGGCATTCACAACACCGAAATAAGTTGTGGAGACCGGCGTGTTCCAATTGGGGTCCTGGTGAAACTGCCCGGCGCCGACAATGCTAAGGCCGCCACGCTGAAACATGACTTGTCCGGATGTGGCGGCGCTTGAGGCGCCGCCCATGCCCGTCACGACGAGCGCATTGCCTTCCGCCTTCTGCGTAATCAGGTTCACCACCGCGGAGAACGCGTTGGACCCGTAAAGAACCGACCCTGGCCCCAGGACGACCTCAATTCTCTCAAGGATATTCACTGGAAAGGACTCCAATAAATCGCTGATGATGCCGCCTTCCAGAACCTCCCGGGTGGGGCGTCCATTGATGAGAAATAGGATATGTCCGCCGTTAATCTGGGTTTGGTCCCCGCGAGCCGCCACCATGCTGCGATCTGTGAACGACGCTGTGGTCATGCTGAGGCCGGGGACGCGGTCCAGAATCTCACCCAGGGTCATGCCGCCAAATCTCCGCAATTCATCCTTGGTGACGACCTCCATGACGCCGGGAGCGTCGGCCAGATTCTCGGAGAACTTCGAAGCCGTGGTCACCTTCATGTTGAGAAGCGATGCCAGATCCATGGCGTAGATATCATTCGTCGTGGCCGGCGGGCTGCCGTCCGGAGATGCGTCGTCGGCGTAAGCCGGCATGGACATCGAGCACGCTGCGATCAGGGCGCCCAGTGGAAGCCGGTAAGTAGATTTCATCAGTTGATCCGTCCTTGTGCGAGTGCCGCACACTACGAGTGCTACACACTCTGCTAATCGGCAGGTATCGGAATTCCGTTAGTCTCGCTGTAAGGTCAACAGGTTGACGTGGGACGGGGCTTAGCGCGAACTGCCGGAGAGGAAGGTGGAAATTCGGAATTTGCCGTTCATTTCTTTCCCGGCGCTCTGGACTCGCGTGCCTTCCTGACGATTTCGCGTACGTCCGCGGCGAGCGTGGGAGCGTGGTAGGGGATGCCGTCCTTGATGGTCCACTCGATGCCAGCGCCCTCTGTCGTTGGATACAACACTTTGATGTCGTCGAGCGGGTTGCCGTTCACCACAATCAAATCCGCGAGATAACCGGGACGCACGCCGCCCAGCTGGCCTTCCATTCCCAATATCCTGGCGTTGTTGCCGGTGGCGTGCTGGATGACTTTGATGGGATGAAAGCCGGCTTCTTCGTGTAATTCCAGTTCGCGAAGCAGGCCGAAACCGTAGAGTTGATAGATGAATCCCGCGTCGTCACCGACGCCAACCAGGCCGCCCAGCCGTTCAAAATCCCGGACGGACGCCATCCAAATGCGGTAGTTCTCTTTCCAGAACACCTCGTCATTGGAGGTCCAATGCAGGAAGTACGACCCGTGGTTCCCGGCGTTCGGGCGGAAGTATTCGGAGAGCGCGGGATGCAGGTAATCGCGGAACCAGGGCTGGCTTTGGGCGCGCTGGAGATCGCGGCTGGCCTCGTAGATGTCGAAGGTGGGTACCCAGGCGACACCGGCTTTCGCCATGGCCGCGAGCACGTCGTGCAACATCTTGGGGTCGGCTTCGCGCCAGAGATGCCCCGCATACCGGAAGCGATCGGATTCGTCGTTATAGTTGTAGCTCGACGGGAAATCTTGCACGCCATCGGGTATGGCCGCGTCGGGGATCCCATACCAGTGCTCGATGGATCGGGTACCCAGGCGAATGTCGTCCCAGGCCGTGGTTTCTTCGACGCCCACATGGTGGGCAACAGGGAGGTTCAACTTGTGGGCTTCATCCTCGATGGCCTCCATGATGTCGCGGTGAACCTGTATCAGCTTGATGCCGTCGGCGCCTGACTGCTTGACGCGGCGCACGCCCTCGCGCGCTTCCGCGGGATTCCGCGGCTCGATGGCGGCGGCGCCCCCCGCTTTGCCAAACATCGGGTAAACAAAAATGCGGGGCGCCGCGATTTCGCCGGCGGCGCTCCTGGCGCGCAATGCCAGGGTCTTGGTCAGGTCGCTGCCCACGTCGCGAACGGTAGTGATACCGCAGGCGAGCCAGGTCTTGAGCTCGTATTCCACCGGTTGCGGGATTCCGTTGCGTTCGTCCTGGATGTGGGCGTGGGCGTCGATCAGTCCCGGGAGAACGTACTTGCCTTTAGCGTCAATTTCGATTTCCGCGGGCGGGCGGCGCGCGCCATGATTCAAAGCGACGGGGTCGATCGCTACCACAGCGGCGATCCTGTTGTTTTCGATGACGATGTCCTTAGGGCCGGCAGCCGGAGTGCCGTTGCCATCCACCACGATGGCATTGCGGATGGCCAGGCGCGGGTATCGTTTGCCGCTGACAGGAGCGGTTTGCGACAGCGCCGCCGCCGAGAACGATAGGGCGATAGCGGCTTGTGTTAGTCTGCGACACACTGCTTGCTGCCTGGCATTACGCATGGAATGGGTCTATTATAACGTCGGCTTCGCCGAACTACGGCGCAAAAGAGGGCCTTGCCGGCGTGGCACAGATTTGCGCATAGACTGGTAAGGATGCGAGCGATTCTGATGGTAGCCGTCGCGGTATCCCTCTGCCTTAAGGGTGAAGTGTTGCCCATCCGCTCGTACACCACGTCGGACGGTCTGGCCGCCGACCGCATCGACTGCATCGTCCCCGACTCCCGTGGGTTCATCTGGTTCTGCACGCCTGAAGGACTCACCTGGTTCGACGGTTACCGCATGGTCAGCTTCGGCGCTTCCGATGGGCTCCCATCCGGGGCGGTGGATTCCTTTCTGGAGACCCGCTCCGGTGCGTATCTTGTAGGCACGGATCGCGGCCTTAGCCAATTGCATGCGAGTGCGGCCGGCGGGACATTCGTCAATCCGCGGCAAGCGAGCGACGGCTTCGACAAGCCAATCTACCTGCTGCGCCAGTCCCGATCCGGCAGGATATGGTGCGGGACGCGGGGGGCACTTTTCGAATTGTCGGAGGGCGGCACATTCCGGCGGCAACCTTTGCAGGGATTGAAACCGAAGTTCGTCACCGACGTACTCGAAGATGCCGGCGGCAAGCTCTGGGTAGCCACCGACGACGGAATCATCGTGTTGCGGAAGGACGGCGCCGCGCAACGCCTCACGAAACAGGATGGCCTGCCGAACGACTGGGTGAACGCGCTGCTGCTCGACCGATCCGGCAGGCTCTGGGCAGGCGCCCGCGATGGGCTCGTGCTGCTGCGCGACGGAGGCCCGGCCGGCCCGTGCGGCGTCCAGCGAGTCTACACAAATAAGGACGGATTAGCGGGGCGGAATGTCATGGCGCTGGCGGAAGGACCCGACGGGACCATTTGGATGGGAACGCCGGTTGGCATCACGCGGTTGCCGGCGGGAAGCGTGCCGAGGTTCCAGAATCTGACCCGCGCACAGGGACTCAGCGATCGCCAGATTATCGCGTTGGCCTCCGACACAGCCGGGAATATGTGGGCCGGCACGGAAGGCGCCGGCGTGATGCGGATTGCATCCGCCGGGTTCATCACTTTTCGCGAACAGGACGGGCTCATGACCGATCGCGTGTTCTCCGTCTTTGCCGATCGCGCCGGACAGGTCGTGACGGTGACTGAGATGGGCGCCCTGCGAAGGCGTTCCGTCGCAGTCTTCGACGGCGGCCAGTTTCACGCCGTTGTTCCTCAGGTTTATGGCGATAAACCCGGCTGGGGATGGAATCAAATCGTCCTACAGAGCCGGGCGGGCGATTGGTGGGCGGCCACCAAGGTAGGGCTATGCCGGTTCGCGGCCACGAGCGCGGTGGGCTTGGCGCAGAGACAACCGAGAGCGTGTTATGCGCGGGACGCCGACGTATTCCGCGTTTTCGAGGATTCCAGGGGTGGCATCTGGGCTTCCGGCCAATCCCAATGGGGGGACCGGCTCATGCGCTGGGATCCCGCAACGGATGCGATTTCCTCTTTTGACGATGAAGCGAAGCCATTGGTGAGCGCCTTTGCCGAGGATCGCAGCGGAGTGATTTGGATGGGCTATTGGGGCGGCGGTCTGCTGCGTTATGAAAACGGCCGATTCACTCGCATTAAAGCCGGCGATGGGGCGCCGGCGGGTGCGATTTTCGCCTTGCTTGCCGACAGCGCCGGTAGATTGTGGATCGGCTCCGGCTCGGACGGCCTGGGCTTAGTGGAGAACCCCAGCCAGGGACCGTTCCATCCGCGGACCTATAACACCATGAAGGGGCTGGCAAGCAACAAGGTCATGGCAATTGTGGAGGACAGAGCAGGCCGCATCTACGCCGGCACCGGCAAAGGCGTAGATCGGTTGGAACCCGTCACCGGCCGCATCAAGCATTTTTCTTCAGCCGACGGATTGCCATATGGAGAAATAAAGTCGGCATTCCGGGATCGTTCCGGCGACCTTTGGTTTGCCACGACGCAGGGCTTGTCCAGACTGACGCCCACCGCGGACCGATCCCCGGGAATCCCGTCGGTGCTGGTTACAGACCTGGAAACCGGCGGCCGGCGATATCCTGTCTCGCAAGCCGGCGAAGCGCTGCTACGGCCGCCGAAGCTGGATCCGTCGCGGAATCAGCTTCAGGTCACATTCGTCGGGTTCAACGACGAACCGGCGGAGAGTCTCGTATACCGCTACATGCTGGAAGGCACCGATAAGACCTGGCACGATACCCGCGAGCACGCGGTGAACTACGCGGCGCTGGAACCGGGCGGCTACCGGTTTCTGGTGAAGGCCCTGAATTCGGAGGACAAGGCC
>JBEKIM010000110.1:0-16950 GCA_050011755.1 Bryobacteraceae bacterium
TTCCGGCGACCAGGGCGTCAGCTCGGCGTTGAACGCGAAGCGCGCGTATCCGCTCTCGTCGGTATCGACGATGGTGGACGCGCCGGATTCCGGGATGCGGATCGCGACCTTCTGGCGCTTGTGGGAACCATCCAGCCTCACCCATCCCGCAATGCGCTTGAGCGACCCCTTCTCCATCTGCACGAAGTAATCCTGAACGAAGGTCTCCGGCACGTCGATTAACTTCACGGCCCGGGTCAGCCCGCCGTAATTCCACCAGTCCGTCATGGCCGGGGGAACGGCATCCGCGTGGCGCTGATCGTCCACCTTCACGATCACGGCATTGGCGCCGTCGCGGACCGCATCGGTGACTTCGAATTGAAAGGGTGTGAATCCGCCTTCGTGTTGGCCCAGCCTGCGGCCGTTCAGGAATACGATGGCCTGGTAGTTGGCCGCCCCAAACCAGAGAAACAGCCGCCGCCCGGGCTTCTTCACATAATCGAACTCGTGCTTATACCAGATGGTGCCTTCATACCATAGAAACTCCGGTTTCTGCGTGTTCCAGTCGCCGGGCACCTGGAGCGTGCTGGCGTTCGGCATGAAGGTGAGTTCCAGGCGGTCGCTCTTGTTCGCCGGAACGCGGTCCGCGCCCAGCCCGCCGTCGCGCAGGGGGTTCAAATGGAAGTCGTAGTAGCCGGCTTCGTAGGGATCGACGATGATCTTCCATGGCCCGTTCAGACTCAGGTTCTGGCGGGCGGACGGGTTTTGCACCAGTCCACCCTGCTGTGCGTAACACGCCATGCCGCTCGCAAGAGACACCGCCGCCAGGGCCGTCCATGTGGATCTTCGCATATGCTGATGATATCCGAATGCCGCGGATGGACTTCCGTGTACCATCGGCTATCATAAACAGCGGACGGCTTCAGCTTCGCCGCCGGCCCACTCTCGCCATGCTCTTCAGAATTGTCGGTTGGATCGCCCTGGCGGCCATCTGCCGGGCCGCGCAGCCTGTTCAGTTGATTCGGCAGCCGCAGAAGCTCCGCACTTTCTACGCGATCGGCGACCCGCACGTGCCGGCCGCCTTGCAAAAGACGGCGCAGCCGCTGCCGGTTGGAGACATCACCGCAATGGCCGTAGCTTCCGATGGCGCAATCTGGTACGGCACGGCGCGCGGCCTGGTGCGCGTGGATCCGTCGGCTGCCGCGTCCGCTCGCCATCAGTATTTCGCCGGGAAGCGTTACTTGCCGGACGAACGCGTGCTACAACTCTTCGCGGACCCATCCGCGGGCATGTGGGTTCGTACCGAAACCGGTGTCTCGCATATCGAACTGCGTGTGATGACGTTGGCGGATAAAGCCGCGCTCTTTGAAAAGAGGGTGCATGACCGGCACGATCGTCACGGCTTGGTAGCTTCCTCCAGCCTCGCCACCGCCGGCGACGTCACTACGAATCAGACCCGCGACGATGACAACGACGGTCTATGGACTTCCATGTACGCCGCCGCCGAGTGCTTTCGCTACGCCGTAACGAAGTCGCCCGACGCCCTCGCCAACGCCCGAAAATCTACCGGGGCCGTTCTGTTCCTGGAAGAGGTCTCCGGCAAACGAGGTTTCCCGGCCCGTTCGTACATCCGCAAAGGAGAGCCGATGCCGCGGGATGGCGAGTGGCATTGGACCGAAGACGGCCAATACTACTGGAAAGGGGACACCAGTTCGGACGAAATCGTGGGTCATTTCTTTCTGTATAATGTGGCCACCGATCTGCTGCCGGATGCGGACCTGAAGCAGCGCATCGCCGCGACCACCGCCCGCATCATGGACCATATTCTCGATCATGGCTACTACCTGATCGACGTGACCGGCAAGCCCACCACCTGGGGCCGCTGGTCGCCGGATTATTTTCGCGAGAACCCCGGGGACAGCCCGTTGAACAGCATGGAGCTGCTCAGTTTCCTGAGGACCGCGGCCCACATTACCGGGAACCCAAGGTACCAGAAGGAATACCAGAAAGCGGCGCTCCAGATGGGATATGCCAAGCTTGCCACTCGCTACAAGGAACTGCGCGACGAGATCAACTATTCCGATGAAGAACTGGCCATGCTGGCGTTCTACGGACTCTTCCGCTATGAAAAAGACGAGGACCTGCTGAGCCGCTATTACGGTCCTGCGATGGACGCCTGGTGGGAAAACATCGTGCGCGAGGACAACCCGCTGTGGACTTTCATCTACGCCACGGGACGTCCCCACGCTTCTCTCGACCTGACCGCCGCCGCGCGCACCTTATACCGCATGCCGATCGACACGATCGAATGGACGGTGAAGAACTCCGGCCGGAACGACGTCGTGATGGCAGCCGGCCTGGACCGCTCCGGGCGTCCACAAGCCCAGACCCTGCTGCCCCGCGATGAATTGCCGGTCGCCAAGTGGAATTCCAATCCGTTCGACGTGGATGGCGGCTCCGATGGACGATCGGAAGACGACGGCGCCGCCTTCCTTTTGCCCTACTGGATGGCCCGCTATTATGGGTTCCTGATGCAGGAAACCGGTATCAGATAGGCCGAACCGCCACTACCCCGGCATGCGATGGCAAGCGGGAGAGCGGATTTCGCAGGGCGCGGCCAAAGCCGGCGAAGCGTACCTGCATGACGTCGCCGTCTTCCAAGTGGATGCCGTCTCCGAAGCTGAATGCGTCCGCGCCGAAGAAGTGAATATGCAGGTCGCCCGGCCGGCGATGGAACTCAAACTTGAAATGATGATGTTCGATGTTCGCCAGGCTGTGGCACATGGCGTCCTCCCCGGTCCGGATCTCCCGCGACCACAGAACCTGCTCGCCGCGTTCCACCGATACCTTCCCCGGCACCAGATCGAAATTGCCATCCACTACCAGTTCCGGGCCGATGGCGCAGTTGCGCAGTTTCGAGGCCGCCAGATACAGATAGTTGGTCCGCTCCAGCACATGATCTGAGAATTCGTTGCCCACCGTGAACCCGATGCGCCGCGGCGCGCCCTCCGCATCGATCGCGTACACGCCCGCCACTTCCGGCTCCTCTCCGCCGTCCTCCGCGAATTCCGGAACCGTCAACGGCTCATTGTGCGCCCGCAGCACTGTGCCGCATCCCTTATAAAACCACTCGGGCGCGGTCCCCGCCTCGCCGGGCGCCGGTTTGCCGCCTTCGACGCCCGATCGGTACATACGGGTGCTGTCGGTAACAGCCTGCGCCGCCGCATGCATGGCATCCCGATTCTGGGCGCTGGCTTTGTGCGTCAGCCCCGTTCCGCTCACCAGGCATCGCGCAGGTTCCGAGGGGACGTCGGCCGATGGACAAAGCCGCCACTCCGACTTGCCCGCGTACACCTCGTCGTAGGCGAGGAATTCGTGCGATCTCCGCCGCTCGATGCCCTCCGGAAGGGAAACTCTTTCCTTCAAACATTCCGACGCCAGTTCATATACCGAGCGGCAGTCTTCCAGCAGCCGCAGCCGAGGCTCGTCAACCAGCGCCACCCGCCGTCCGCCCGGCCCCGCTAACTGTACCAGTCTCATTACCAGCTCAACTCCATCAGAGAGACGCCCTGGCGCGGGAGCGTAAACTCAAGCTTCGCCGCGCCGCCGCGCAAATCCACCCACCGCGGAGATTCCGCGAGTTGCAACTGCCCGGCCGCTTCCAGCCTGGCATGCTGCTCAGGCGTGGGATGCTGCGGAGATCCCATAGCCTTCCATACCGTCCAGGAGTTGCTATGGGTTTCGTCGATTCGATAATGTCGGACCATTGCGCGCACAGCCGTTCCTGGAATTCCCGCGATCTCCAGCCGCACCTTGGCCTCCGCTGCGGGAACGTCGTCGTCGTGATAATTCCATGTCAGGATGGAAATTTCCCGCTCCGAACGGACGGCCAGCGCGTCTATGTCCGGACGGCCACGGACGCCATCGGCGAGCATGGTGTCCAGCGGCGTGCGGCTGTTGCTTTCCGCCTGCACGCGCGCGCCGCGCATCAATCCCGCCATGCGGAACAGGTTCAACACTGGCTTGTCGATTCCATTTGTCGCCAGCGTCCGGAAGCCGTCGAAGTACGGCTGATCCTCAAATTCGAAGGCCCAGGTCAGCATCCCCTCGATGTTCGCCCGCCGCCGCTCCGACAGTTCCAAAACGCTCTTCATCATCGCCGCCGTGTACGCCGCGTACAGCGCGCCGTTGCGGTAGGCATTTTGCGGATAAACGCGCGCCGGACACGCCGCGCAGCCTTCCGGGTCGGACTCGCTCAGCACGATCGGCAGAGCCGCGAATTTCGGAAACTCGCGGACGATGGCGAGCCCGTTGTCCACGTCTTGTGCACCCTTGGCGATCCCCATGCGCACGCGGCCATCCACCAGCGTCGGCCGGCCTTTGGCGTGATACGTGACGAAGTCCAGCGCCGCGCCCGTGCCACCGGTTGCTGAGTTGCCGCCGCGCTCGCAATGCTGCAGGAATTGGCGCAGGAACGCCGCCGCCTTCGGGCTGGATGGGCCGGTGGTGGCCGGTCCGCCCACCCGCGCCTTTGGAAGCGCGCGCTTCACCGCCGCCGCGGCGTAGTCGTATAGCTTGTCGTACTCCTCCGGAGTTCCGTGCCAATACGAGATATCCGGCTCGTTCCAGACTTCCCAATACCATGACTCCACTTCGTCTTTCCCGTACTTGTCCACGCAGTGTTTCACCCACTGGTAAACCAGCTCGCCCCATTTGCCATAATCCTTCGGAGGAAAAGACCATCCGATGGAATAATCGCGGTTCTCGGCCCCTGGAATCCACGTCGGACGATAGGGCTCCGGCTGGGACGAAAGCGCCTCCGGCATGAAGCCGATCTCGACGAACGGCTTGGCGCCCGCCTGCAAATACGTGTCGAAGATCCGGTCCGTGAGAGTCCAGTCGTAGACCGGCCTTCCCGACGCATCTTCCGTGTAAGCATTTGTGGACCCCCACTTCAACCCCGGCGTTCCATCTCCAGTGGCCAGCATGAAGTGGGTGCGGATGTACACCGGCGATGCGCTGATAGCCGCCAACTCGCCCAACAGCTTGCGCCCGTTCCGCGTGTACGTGTAGTTCGGCTCGTCGTACCCGAAATAGGCGTAAATCGGCTTAAAGGGGCCGACCGTCGCGGCCGCATTGACGCGGATCGTCACGGCGTCCTGCGACAGGCCCGCAGCCACGAACAGCAGAGGCAAAAGCAGCGGTATGCCGGTTCGCATCAGCGGCTCAACTTCAGAACCCAGGCGGGCTGCCCCAGCAGATCCTCCGGGAGGTCCGGCAGATCGACGGTTAACGTACCCGCGCCGGTTTTGAACCGCAGCGGGGCAGCCGCGCCGAGCAGGGTTACTGACTTCGGTTTTGCGCCTTCGTAGCCATTCACCGTGAACTGCCGGCCCGGCCAACGCGGCAGGATCGCGTACAGATCGCCGCCCTTCGAGGTGAAGAACGCTTCGATGGAAGCTCTGCTGCCCTCCGGTTTGCCGGCCAGCTTGGCCACATCGTAATCGGCGTTGAACTCCGCGTTGTAGTTGATTTTTGGCACTTCTCCCGGGCTCCACTGGCGGGTAGCCTTCCACGGCTTTGTACCGTAGATAGCCTCGCCGTTCACCTTCAGCCAGGCGCCGATCTGGAGCAGGCGCTCCTCCATGATCACCGGAATGGTGCCGTCGGCGGCGGGACCGATATCCAGCAGCAGATTGCCGCCGCGGCTCACGATATCCGCCAACAAAATCACCAGTTCGTGCCCGCTGTGATAGTGCTCCAAACGTTCGGCGCGATTATAGCCGTAAGAGAAACCCATGCCCCGGCTCTCTTCCCAGGGGTGGTCCATCCCGCTCATACCCGGCGTGTATTCGGTCGTCCAGTAGCCGCCGTGCTTGTGGCGCGTGTCCTTGCCCCAGCGGTCGTTCACCACCACATCTTCCTTCACGGGCGAATCGTTGAACAGCCACGCCAGCATCTCGGGACTGCGCCACTCGCTCGAGGCCATATCCCATTCGCCGTCGCTGAAGATGATGGACGGCTGGTAGCGCGTCACCACATCTTTGAACTGCGGCATCATGTGCTCGGCCACGTAACGAGTCTTATCGGAAAGATACAACGGGTTGTACCACTCGTAGAGCGAATAGTAGATGCCCATGCGAAGGCCTTTGGCACGCACGGCGCTGGTCAGGTCGCCGAGCAGGTCGCGCTTGGGTCCGATCTCGACGGCATTCCAGGGCCGTCCCCAGGTCCTGGAGGCTTCCTGGCTGGGCCATAGCGCAAAGCCTTCGTGATGCTTCGACGTCAGGACCACGTACTTCGCGCCGGAGCGCGTGAACACATCCGCCCAATGACCCGGATCGAACAATTCCGCGCGGAAACGCGGCGCGAAGTTCCGGTAATCGTATTCGGTGCCGAACATGCGCTTGTGGTAATCCCAGGACCCCGCGTCGACCGGGCCGGCGCCCACCTTTTGACCTTCGGTGATGGCGTGCCAGTACCATTCGGCATACGCCAGTTTGCCGGGCAGCACCGGCGCATAAGAGGGCACCGAATAAACACCCCAGTGGATGAAGATTCCAAACTTGGCGTCGGCGAACCATGCCGGTGTCGAGCGCCGGTCCAACGATTCCCAGTTGGGCTGGTAGGTCTGCGCTCCGGCGCAGGTCGTATAGAGAAGGGCGAGGGAGAAGAGAGTCTTGAACATATGCGCGTACAACTCGGAGGCTAATTCTATCCCAAATTGGCCGCCCGGCTGTACGATGAAAGGTTGCACCACCGGAAAATCTATGGAAACCTCGCTTGAGAATCTGGAACCGAAGTCCTTGTGGAGACATTTCGCGGCGCTCTCGGCCATCCCGCGCGCTTCGACGAAAGAGGCGGCGGCCCGCGCCTATGTCCTGGCTCAGGCCGAGCAGCTCGGCCTTGAGGCCATTCAAGACGGCGTCGGAAACGTGGTGATCCGCAAACCCGCGCGCCCCGGCCGTGAGGGCGCCATCAGCGCGGCCCTGCAAGGCCACCTGGACATGGTGTGCGAAAAGAACGAGGACACTGCCCATGACTTCGACAACGATCCCATCCGGCTGATCCGGGATGGCGATTGGTTGAAGGCGGACGGCACCACACTGGGCGCCGACAACGGTGTCGGCGTGGCCGCGGCCCTCGCGGTAATGGAAAGTAAAGACGTCGCCCATGGCCCTTTGGAGTTCGTCTTTACGATAGACGAGGAGAGCGGTCTGACCGGCGCCTCGGACTTCCCCGAGGGGCTGCTCAAGTCTCAATACTTCCTGAACCTCGACGGCGAAGAGGAAGGGACGCTCTGTATCGGCTGCGCCGGCGGACTTAACACCGTCGCGCGCCGGAAAGTGCAGCGCCGGCCCACGATTTCCGGAAACGGTTGGCGCCTGCGGGTCTCCGGGCTGCAAGGTGGCCACTCAGGTCTGGATATCAACCGAGGACGCGGCAACGCCGTGCGCATTCTCGGCCGTCTGCTCGAAATCCTGCTGGACCGCCTTCCGCTCGCCGTGGCCGATATGCAGGGCGGCAGTAAACGCAATGCCATCCCGCGCGAAGCCTCCGCGACCGTAGTGCTCGACGCGGGCAAAGAGGGGGAGCTCAGGTCGCTCGCGGCCACCGTGGAAGGCCAGATCCGATCCGAACTGGGCGGGTTCGATCCAGGCTTGAAGATTGCGGTGGAAGGCGTGGCGCGGCCGGACCAAATCCTGGAAGACGCGGACGCCAGACTACTCGCGGGACTGCTGGCCAGCCTGCACCATGGCGTCCTGGCGATGAGTCCGGATGTTCCGGGCCTGGTCCAGACATCCACGAATCTGGCCACCGTATCTGCCACAGACGACGGAATCGAGATCGAGACCAGCCAGCGCAGTGCCATCGAGAGCAGCAAACAGGCCGCCGGACGGATGGTCACGACTATGCTCCGGCTGGCGGCTTTCGAGGTGGAGCGCGCCGGCGGTTATCCCGGCTGGAAGCCCGAGCCCGCCAGCGACATCGTCCGTCAGACCCGGCAGGCGCACCTGGAAATCCTCGGCAAGACGCCCGAACTGGTCGCCATGCACGCCGGCCTGGAGTGCGGCGTAATCGGCGAGAAGCATCCGGGGATGCAGAAGATCTCTTTCGGGCCGCATATCGTGGATGTGCACAGCCCCAGCGAGCGGCTGAAGATCTCTTCGGTTGAGCCGTTTTATGCGCTTCTGACTGGGCTGCTCGAGCGTCTCTGATTCGCCTGCATGGGCCTTCAGGCCCTTCACCCGAACAGTACAGTAGTCCGATGGTGTAGACATAATTATTCTCGGACTACATTTAATTCGTTTGCATACATATATTTGCATAGTAATGTATCCCTAGCCATAATACTTTTAAGACTTGACAACTTGGGTTCGTTTGGCCTAAACTCTACAGAATTAACGGCCAGGAGCTTTCGCCCATGCACCCCAGTTCAGTGATTACGCCCAGCCCACTCGGCTCCCCGGAAACCGTGCAGATACCCACGACCCTGCTCGAAGCCATGCGCTTCTACCGCGACCCGGATGTGGCCGCCCGGACGTTGGCCGCGGCCCGTTGGGGCGACGCTACCGAATGCCTGCATTGCCACTCCCGGGAGCAGCACTGGTACATTTCCACACGCCGCATCTGGAAATGCCGCGCTTGCCGCAAGCAGTTCTCCCCCAAAGCCGGCACTATCTTCGAGGACTCGCCGATTCACCTCGACCGGTGGCTGATTGCCATCTGGATGGTGGCAAACAGCGAGCATCGCGTCAGTTCGTACAAGTTGAACCGGGTCGTCGGAGTCACACAAACGACAGCCCAGTTCATGCTCCGGCGGATCCGGCTGGCGGTCCAGAGCGCACAGTCCAAGGGCGAGGCGATTCCGGCGTTTGAAGCCACCGACTCGCAATGACGGATCCCAAGGAAACCAATCCGGCGGAGCCGAAGCCGAGTCAGTACCTGCGATTCATCCGGCTGCTCCACGACATCGCGGCCGTGCCCAAGGCCGCCATCTACGAGTTGGACCCGAAACTCAGGCCCAGGCCGCGGCCGATTTCAGGCGACACGGAGAAGGACGAGAATCGCTAACGAGAATCGCCAACGTTGCGCCCATCGACGCTACCGGCGTAACATACTTCTTGGAATCCTGAAAAGGAACAACTATGGCAACGCCTACAGCGCCGGGCGACGTGATCGAACCGCTCACCCGGCGTAACGCCTGGAAAGAACTCCGAACACATTTCGAACAGATCCGGCCACTGCACCTCCGGAACCTCTTCGCCGGCGACCCCGGCCGCGGTCAGAGGATGACCGCCGAAGCGGTGGGGCTCTTTCTGGATTATTCAAAGAACCGCATCACCGACGAGACCGTCAGCCTTCTCCTGCGCCTGGCCGGCGAATCGGGTTTGCGGCAGCGTATCGACGCCATGTTTCGCGGGGAAAAGATCAATGTCACCGAGAAGCGCGCCGTCCTACACGTAGCGCTGCGCGCTCCCCAGGGAGCATCCATCACGGTGGATGGGGAGAACGTCGTGCCCCAGGTACACGCCGTCCTGGACAAGATGTCCGCCTTTTCCAATCGTATTCGGAGCGGGGAGTGGAAAGGCAGCACCGGCAAACGGATCCGCAACATCGTCAACATCGGAATCGGCGGTTCCGATCTCGGCCCCGTCATGGCATATGAGGCTCTGCGCCACTACAGCGATCGCGGCATGGTGTTCCGGTTCGTTTCGAACGTAGACGGTACGGATTTCGCCGAAGCGGTTCACGACCTGGACCCGTCCGAGACGCTCTTCATCATTTCTTCGAAAACTTTCACGACCCTGGAAACCATGACTAACGCGCATTCGGCGCGCGCCTGGTCCCTGGCCGGATTGGGAGGCGACGAAAAGGCCATCGCCAGCCACTTCGTGGCGGTGTCGACCAACGCCGCGGACGTGGCTAAGTTCGGCATCGACACCGCTAACATGTTCGGCTTCTGGGATTGGGTTGGCGGGCGTTACTCGATGGACTCGGCCATCGGGCTTTCCACGATGCTGGCCATCGGCCCGCCAAACTTCCGGGCCATGCTGGATGGCTTTCACCAGATGGACGAACATTTTCGCACCGCGCCATTCGACCGCAATCTGCCGGTGCTGATGGGGCTGCTGGGCATCTGGTACACCGACTTCTTCGGCTGCCAGACGGCGGCGGTGTTGCCTTACGAGCAGTATCTGAAGCGCTTTCCGGCCTATTTGCAGCAGTTGACGATGGAGAGCAACGGCAAGCACGTCACGCTCGATGGCGACCCGGTGTCCTATCCGACTGGGCCGGTCTATTGGGGTGAGCCGGGAACCAATGGCCAGCATTCTTTCTATCAATTGATCCACCAGGGCACCCCGCTGATCTCTTGCGACTTCATCGCGTTTGCCCTTCCGCTGAATCCGTTGGGCCGCCATCACGATATGCTCATGGCGAATGTATTCGCGCAAGCCGAGGCGCTGGCATTCGGCAAAACGCCGGAGCAGGTGAAGGCCGAGGGTACACCGGACTGGCTGGTGCCGCACCGGGTTTTCGAGGGCAACCGCCCGTCGAATACGATCCTCGCGCACGAGCTTACACCGGAGATTCTGGGCAAGCTGGTGGCGCTCTATGAGCACATCGTCTTTACCCAAGGCACGGTCTGGCAGATCAATTCGTTCGATCAGTGGGGCGTCGAATTGGGCAAGGTGCTGGCCCAGCGCATCGTTCCGGAACTGGAGAGCCCCGGCGATCCCACGCTAAATCACGACAGCTCGACGAACAACTTGATCCGGCGCTACCGCCGGCAAAAAGAATAGCCGGGTAAACCGCCGCAAGGATACTAGAGGCCCGCCCCCCGGCCAATCTCCGCGGCGGCCTCCGCCGTCACCTGCCGCAGGTTCCGCTCCATGGAGGCCACCACGTCCGCCATCTCCTTGCCGCCGGCCGGCTCTTCGTGCTCGAAGGCGTGGTCCCAAACGGTGCGGCCGGTCTTCTCGTCCACCAGCTCGAGATGCAGGGAGATCACCGTTTGCACCGCGGGGCTGTCCGCCTCCGAGAATTCATACAGCTTGCCGCGCAGCAGGTAATCGCCGACAGCGGAACTGGACTCCTCCATCACGCGCCGGTACTTGCCCGTGGCGCGCAGCGCGCGCACCAGCGACAGCCGCACGATCGCGCCGGGGCGTTCCTCCCAGCGATGGTATTCGTAAGAGCCGGTTTCATTGGCGCCCGCGCGATACCGGATACGGCTGTCCTGCAGAGATTCCGGCGTGGCGATCAGTCCCACCAGCACGCTGGGACCCGACGGGTTGACTTGATAGGCCGGGGGCATGACGGGCGCGAGCGTGTAGTAATGCACGGGACGGGTAGGGGCGCAGGCGGCCGTCAGCAGGACCGCGGCCATGCAGAGGATAGCCTTACTCATGGGAATCTCCAGGTTTGCGCTCCGGCACCTTGATCCCGCGGATCAGGCTGGCGGGTGCGCGCTGCAACGTCTCTGTCAGCGATCTCAGGTTCTCCGTCGACATGCGGATGTTATCGAGCAACTCATCGATGTTGGCCGAATTCCGGTCCAGCGTCTGGTTCAACATGGCCAGTGTATCGCGCAAGCTCGCTACCGATGCCCGAATATCGGGGCGGTTCTCCACCAGGGTGGAATCCACGTGGGAAAGGGTGTCGTTGGCGCGCCCGGTAATGGCTTGCACCTTGTCCAGCAGCGGCGGCAGTTTAGCGTTCAGTTCCTTCGTCAGATCCTGCACGTTGGCCAGGCTGGTGGAGACTTTGGGCCGGGCGTCGCCGAGCAGCCCGTTCAGGTTATTGAGAGATTCCGTTACCTTGGGCCGCGCGTCGGCCACCAGGCGATTCACGTTCTCGAGCGAACCGCCGATGTTGGCGCGATTGCGGTCGTTCAGCAGATCGTTGGCGCGCGTAATGGTCACCTGCAGGCCATCCAGGCTTTGGTTCAGCTTCTGCAGCGCGCTATGCACATCCGGCATCATGGCCTGTGCGGCGTCGCCCAACTGTGGCAGGCCGAATGCCTCCTCGGAGGGCAGCGTAGAACCGGGAGGCGCCAGCGGCGCATGCTCGGTGCCCGTGGCAATCTCGATATAGTTGTCGGTAAGCGGGCCAAGAGTGGAGATTTTGGCGACGCTGTCTGTTTTCAGGGGCGCGTCGTGGTCCACGGCCACGTCGATTTCGATGCGGGTGGAGTTGCCGGGATCCACCCGGACCCGCGTCACCTTGCCGACTGCCAATCCGCCGTAGCGCACGGGCGCCCCGGGTTGCACGCCGCCCGCGAACTTGAAATAGGCGCGGTGCGATACGGTCGCGGCGCCGAGCCCGCCGGAGATCGCCGCCATAGTGGCGATCAACAGGCCGCCCGCAATCAGCACGAATAGTCCCACCAGAGTGCGTTCGCGCATGGGCTGCATCATTTCACCTTATCCCTTCCGTGTACATGCGGAGGTGATCCACGTCATCGTCCTGGGTTGTATCGGCCACGCGGTCGAGAAACTGGCGGACCCGCGGATGCCGGCTCTCGCGGATTTCCTGCGCCGGACCGATGGCTACGATGTTGCCGCGATCCAGCAGAATCATGCGGTCGGCGATCAGGAAGGCGCTAGCCAGTTCGTGAGTCACCACAACCATGGTCATGGAATAGGCCTTCTTGAGGTCCAGAATCAGGTCGTCGATGCCTGCCGCGGTGATCGGATCGAGCCCCGCGGAGGGTTCGTCGAAGAACAGGATTTCGGGATCCATGGCCATCGCCCGGGCGAAGGCAGCGCGCTTGCGCATGCCTCCGCTGAGCTGCGCGGGGCTATAGTTCTCAAAGCCGCTGAGCCCGACCTGTTCCAGCTTGATCCGGACCATCACCTCAATGGTGGTGGGCTTCAGGGTGGTGTGTTCGAGCAAGGGCAGCGCGATGTTTTCGCCTACCGATAGCGAGCCGATCAATGCCCCGCCCTGAAAGGCCAGGCCGATCTTCTTGCGGATGCCGTCCATCTCGCGCGCGGACGCGCTGGTGATGTTCACGCCTTTGATATGCACTTCGCCGGAGGCGGGCCTCTCCAGCCCGACCAACGTACGGAGTAGCGTGCTCTTGCCCGAACCCGATCCGCCGATGATCACGACTGTCTCGCCGTGGACGATATCGAAACTCAGGCCATGCAGCACCTCGCGGTCGCCATACTGTACGCGCAGATCGCGCGCGGCAATGACTGTAGCGGCCGGGGCAGCCATCCTAAGCGCCTCCCCGCGCCAGGTAGAACAGGATGGTAAAAACGAGATCGATCAGGATGACCAGGAGAATCGAGATCACCACGGCCGATGTCGTGGAGCGGCCTACTTCTTCCGCGCCCGCGCCGGTAGAGAAGCCCTCCTGGCAGCCCACCGCGGTAATCACCAGTCCGAAGACCAGCGCCTTGACCACGCCGGTGGTGATGTCGTGCGCCACCAGGGCGTCGCGGGTGGCAATCACATAGCTGCCGAACGTGAAGTTGCCGCTGACGATTCCGAACACACAGCCGCCCAGGACGCCCATCAAATCGGACCACACCGCCAGGCAGGGCATCATAACCGCCATGGCCAGGAATTTCGGAACGACCAGAAACGCGATGGGGTCGAGCGCCATGGTCTCGAGGGCGTCGAGTTCCTCGGTCACTCGCATGGTGCCGATCTCGGCGGCAAATGCCGAGCCCGATCGTCCAATGACGACGATCGCGGTAATCAATGGTCCCAGCTCGCGGGTGATGGAGATGGAGACCAGGCTGGCCACCAACTGCATGGCGCCCAGGCGCTGCAACTGGTAAGCGCCCTGCAGCGCGATGATCACGCCGACGAAAAAGGTAATCAGGGAAGTGATGGGAAGAGCGCCCACCCCGGCGGTCATGGCCTGATGCACTGCGCGCTGCGCGAGGCGGCCGCGCTTCAACGGCGAGAGGAACAGCAGGCGCAAAGACTTTCCGCAGAGCTGCGCCAGGCCGCCTATGTAGGCTATGCTGCGCTCGGTCGCAGTGCCCACCTCCGCCACGAATTGCATTACGCGCTTCCCAGCGCTTCTTCCTCGGTCTGGAATACCTGAAAGATGCGGATGACGTGCGTGAGGTGGAAGACCTGCTGCACAGCCGGACTCAGGCCAAACAGAACAAACTGCTTATTGCGCCGCTGGGAGTCCTTGAGCACTTCGAGCAGTGTGGCAATGCCGGAGCTGTCAATGTAACGGATGGCAGCTAGGTTAAGCGCCATCTTCGGCGCGTGAAGCAGGGTTTCGAAAAGGGTGCGGCGGAGGTCCGGAGAGGTGCCCAGATCCACGTCCCCTTCTACGTCGACTACCTTGGCCGCACCCGCATCGCGAATCAAGATCTTCATATCGTTTTCCTCAACCGCTTGGTGGCTGCGAACCGGTTTCCCTCGGGCGTCGCCTGATACGAAACGGTGTCCATTACATCCTTGATGATATGAGTTCCCAGTCCGCCGGGCTGGTCGCAGGCAACCGCGCGCGCACATATCTTGCTCCTGTCCGGGGGCTCACCGCGATCCAGCAGGCTGATTTCCAACCCGTCCGCAACCTCGCGGCATTCCAGCTCGATGCGGCCGTCCGTGCGGTTGTGATAGGCATGCCGGATGATATTGGCGAGGGCTTCGTCGAGTGCCAGCGTGATGGCGCGGCAGTCCGATTCATCCCAGCCGATGGCCGCCGCCAGCGGCCCTATGGCGCCGCGCACTACCGGCAGGTATCGCGGATCGCTGAGCATGACGAACCTGATTTCCAGGCTCATGCGGGGTCTCCCCGGCGTTCGAGCGCCAGCACCGTTTCGTCATCCGCCGGCGGGACGCTTCCGCGGAAGCGTTCGATGGCCGCCACCAGCGCCCGCCCGGCGGCCGCCGCGGATTCAACCGGCAGATCCTGGGCCAGCGATAGTAGACGTTCGAGACCAAGTTGTTCTCCCGATTCGTCGCAGGATTCGCTGATGCCGTCCGTGTAGAGGAGGAGCAGATCGCCCCATTCCAGTTGCACAGCCGTCTGGCTGTAGGATGTACCGGCGATCATGCCCAGAGGCAAATCCATAATCTCTTTACTATACGGCGTGGAGTCGACCAATAGATTCCACTCCTTCGTGGCGGCGCGAAACCAGAGCGGCGGCAAATGACCGGCATTGGTAAACAGCAGTTCGCCGGACTCACGGTAGAAACTGGCTAGAAAAGCCGTGGCGAAACGGGAGTGTGGCGCGCCTTTCAGAATGCTCTCGTTGAGGCGGCGGATCAATGTGGACTGGTCCCAATGGTCCACGTGCTCGCGTAGGGCATCGCGTAGCCAGACTGCGGTGGAACTGACCACCTCGCCATGGCCGGCTACGTCTGCCAGCGCCACGCGGGCGATCACCCCTTTACTGCATGCCGACAGATAGTAGAGATCGCCGCCGCCCGACGCGCCTAGCGGCCGGCAGGAGACCCAAGCCGCAAGCCCAGGCAATTCAGCGGAGTACGCACCCGCCTCGTTCCCTCCGCGCAGTTCCATGCAGGCCAAGCTGTAAGGCTGGTCCACTTCTTGAGCCGCCATGCAAATTCCCCCAGGAATACCTAATGGACTTGCCAGAACGGCGGATGGATTCAAGAATGTCCGGGGCGTAAAATGGTTACATCATGAGCTTTGAACTGAATCGGCGCGGTTTCCTGACGACGGCCGGCCTGGCAGGCCTCAGTTCGCCCGGACGCGCCCACGGCGAAGAAAAGGCAGGCGCGATCCGGTTAGGCGTGGCCAGCTACTCGTTTCGCGAGTTCAACCGCGAATTGGCCATCAAGTGCATTAAAGAACTGCGCACGCCGTGGGTCAGCGTCAAGGAATTCCACCTGCCCTATCGCAGCAGTCCCGAGGAACTTGAAAACGGGCGGAAGGAGTTCGAGCGCGCGGGCCTTACCATTGTGAGCGGCGGGAACATCACACTGGCCAAAGACGATCCGGAAGACATCCGCCGCTACTTCGAATACGCGAAAATGTGCGGCATGCCCATGATGGTCTGCGCGCCTACACACAGCAACCTCGGCATGATCGAGCGCTTCGTCAAGGAGTACAACATTCGCATCGCGATCCACAATCACGGTCCCGAGGACAATAAGTACCCGACGCCCCAATCGGTGCTGGCAGTGGTGCGCGACATGGATCCGCGCTGCGGGCTTTGCATGGACGTGGGGCATTCCGCGCGCGCGGGCGCGAACGTCGTGGAATCCATCGCGGAAGCCGGCAGCCGCCTGTTCGATATGCACATCAAGGATCTGAAGACCTTCGAGCCGCGCGCTGTGCAGTGCGACGTGGGCGAGGGCATCATGCCGATTGTGGGGATTTTCAAGCAGTTGCAGAAAATCGGCTATCAGGGCAATGTGAACCTGGAATATGAGATTAACGGAGACAATCCGCTGCCGGGGATGCAGAAATCATTCAGTTATATGCGCGGGGTGTTGGCGGGGATGATGGGGTAGAAGCAGACTGCGCGCACCCCGCTATCCAATGGCAAGGTCTGAAATTACACAAATCTTACAAACAACAGTCAGATTCCTTGCTAGTTTGAAAGTACAGTGCTGACCGCAACTACTCAGAAATCCGCCAATATCGAACTCCTCGAGTTCCCTGAAAAGCAAAAACTGAACTGGCCGACGACGCTTGTGCTGGTGCTTTTGCACATCGGCGCTATCGCCGCCCTGTTCATGTTCAGTTGGATCAACCTGGCGGTGACGCTCTTCCTCCTGTGGTTCGCCACCGGTCTGGGGATCAGCATGGGCTACCACCGTTTGCACACGCACCGGTCCTATCAGGTGCCTTTGGCGCTCGAATACCTGTTCGCGGTCTGCGGCGCGTTGACCTTCGAAGGCGGCCCTATATTCTGGGTGGCTACGCACCGGATTCACCACCAGAAATCGGATATGCCTGGCGATCCGCACTCGCCCCACGATGGCGGCTGGTGGGCACACGCGGGCTGGATCCTGATG
>JBEKIM010000111.1:0-16777 GCA_050011755.1 Bryobacteraceae bacterium
CACCGACCAGGTGCGCAACATCGCCCACGTGACCACCGCGGTCGCCCGCGGCGACCTTTCGCGCAAGATTACGGTGGACGTGCGCGGCGAAATTCTGGAGCTGAAAGACACCATCAACACCATGGTGGACCAGCTCAACTCGTTCGCCTCGGAAGTCACCCGCGTCGCCCGCGAGGTCGGCACCGAAGGCAAGCTCGGCGGCCAGGCGCAAGTGCCGGGTGTCGCCGGCACCTGGAAGGACTTGACCGACAGCGTCAACTTCATGGCCGGCAATTTGACGGCGCAGGTGCGCAACATCGCCGACGTCGCCACGGCAATAGCCGGCGGCGACCTGTCGAAGAAAATTACGGTCAACGTTTCCGGCGAGATTTTGCAGCTCAAGGAAACTATCAACACGATGGTGGACCAGCTCAATGCCTTCGCGGGCGAAGTGACCCGCGTCGCGCGCGAGGTCGGCACCGACGGCCGCCTCGGTGGCCAGGCCAACGTGCTCGGCGTTGCCGGCACTTGGAAGGACTTGACCGATTCGGTCAACTCCATGGCCTCGAACCTCACCGCGCAGGTGCGCAACATCGCGGAAGTGTCCACGGCCATCGCCAACGGCGACCTGTCGAAGAAGATCACGGTCGACGTGCGCGGCGAAATTGCCGAGCTGAAAGACACCATCAATACCATGGTGGATCAGCTCAACGCCTTTGCCGGCGAAGTGACGCGCGTGGCGCGCGAGGTCGGCACCGAAGGCAAGCTCGGCGGTCAGGCGCTGGTGCGCGGCGTCGCCGGCACCTGGAAGGATTTGACCGACTCGGTCAACTCCATGGCCTCCAACCTTACCGGCCAGGTCCGCAACATCGCCGAAGTCGCCACCGCTGTGGCCCGCGGCGACTTGAGCCGCAAGATCACGGTGGACGTGCGCGGCGAAATTCTGGAGTTGAAGAACACCATCAACACCATGGTGGATCAGTTGAACGCCTTCGCCGGTGAAGTCACGCGCGTGGCGCGCGAGGTCGGCACGGAAGGCAAACTCGGCGGCCAGGCGGATGTGAAGGGCGTCGGCGGGACGTGGAAGGATTTGACGGACTCGGTCAATTCCATGGCGGGCAACCTGACGGCCCAGGTGCGCAACATCGCCGAAGTCACCACGGCCGTAGCCAAAGGCGACCTCAGCCGCAAGATTACGGTGGATGTGCGCGGCGAAATCCTGGAACTCAAGAACACCATCAACACCATGGTGGATCAGTTGAATGCCTTCGCCGGCGAAGTCACGCGCGTGGCGCGCGAGGTCGGCACGGAAGGTAAACTTGGCGGCCAGGCCGACGTCAGGGGCGTAGCCGGAACCTGGAAAGACCTGACCGACTCGGTCAATTCCATGGCCAGCAATCTGACTAACCAGGTGCGTAACATCGCCGAAGTCACCACGGCCGTGGCCAAAGGAGACCTCAGCCGCAAGATCACCGTGGATGTGCGCGGCGAAATCCTGGAGTTGAAGAACACCATCAACACCATGGTGGATCAGCTTAACGCATTCGCCGGCGAAGTCACACGCGTGGCCCGCGAGGCGGGCACCGAAGGCAAACTCGGCGGCCAGGCGGACGTACGCGGTGTGGCCGGAACCTGGAAAGACCTGACCGATTCGGTCAACTCCATGGCCAGCAACCTGACCAATCAGGTGCGTAACATCGCCGGTGTGACCACCGCGGTCGCCAAGGGAAACCTGACGACTAAGATCACGGTGGATGCGCGCGGCGAGATTCTGGAGTTGAAGAACACCATCAACACCATGGTCGATCAGCTCAGCTCGTTCGCCTCCGAAGTCACGCGCGTGGCGCGCGAAGTGGGTACCGAAGGCAAATTGGGAGGCCAGGCCGATGTGCGCGGTGTAGCCGGAACCTGGAAAGATCTGACCGATTCCGTAAACTCGATGGCGGCGAACCTGACCACCCAGGTCCGTAACATCGCGGAAGTCACCACGGCCGTGGCCAAGGGAGACCTTTCCCGCAAGATCACCGTGGACGTGCGCGGCGAGATCCTGGAAGTGAAGAACACCGTGAACACCATGGTGGATCAGCTCAGCTCCTTCGCCGCCGAAGTCACCCGCGTGGCGCGCGAGGTGGGCACCGAAGGCAAACTGGGCGGCCAGGCTGTGGTACGAGGCGTGGCCGGAACCTGGAAAGATCTAACGGACAGCGTGAATTCCATGGCGGGTAACTTGACCGCGCAGGTCCGTAACATCGCGCAGGTGACTACCGCGGTCGCCAACGGCGACTTAAGCCGCAAGATCACCGTGGATGTGCAAGGCGAAATCTTCGAGCTGAAAAGCACCATCAACACCATGGTGGATCAACTCAACAGCTTTGCCTCGGAGGTCACCCGCGTGGCGCGCGAGGTGGGTACCGAGGGCAAACTCGGAGGGCAAGCCGAGGTGCGTGGGGTAGCGGGAACCTGGAAAGATTTGACCGACAATGTCAACTCCATGGCCGCTAACCTCACCACCCAGGTACGCGGTATCGCCAAGGTAGTTACCGACGTCGCCAACGGAAACCTGAAACGCAAGCTGGTGCTGGAGACCAAAGGCGAGATCGCATCGCTGGCCGACACCATTAACGAAATGATCGATACCCTGGCGGTCTTCGCCGACCAGGTGAGCAACGTAGCGCGCGAAGTCGGCATCGAGGGAAAGCTCGGCGGTCAGGCGCTGGTGCCTGGGGCGGCCGGACTGTGGCGGGATCTTACAGATAACGTCAACCAGTTAGCCGCCAATCTGACCACCCAGGTGCGCGCCATCGCGGACGTCGCCACGGCTGTCACCAAGGGCGATTTGACGCGCTCGATCGCGGTGGAAGCGTTGGGCGAAATGGCGGCTCTGAAAGACAATATCAACGAGATGATCGTCAACCTCGCGGAGACCACGCGAAAGAACACCGATCAGGACTGGCTGAAGACGAATATCGCGAAGTTTACCGGCATGATGCAAGGCCAGCGCGATCTGGTTACGGTTTCCCGCCTGCTGTTGTCGGAGCTGACTCCCCTGGTGGGCGCCCAACACGGCACGTTCTACATCACCGACGAAGAGCAGGAGTCGCTGAAGCTGTTGGCCGCGTATGCTTCCAACGATCACGACGATGTGCCGAAGCAGTTCCGCATGGGGCAGGGTTTGGCCGGCCAATGCGCCTTGGAGAAGCGCCGCATTCTGGTCACAGACGTCCCCAAGGACTACATCCGAATCAGCTCCAGCCTGGGAGAAGCCACACCGCTGAGCATCGTGGTGCTGCCGGTATTGTTCGAAGGCGATACGCGGGCGGTTATCGAATTGGCTTCGTTCCGCCATTTCACGGATGTGAACCTGGCCTTCCTCGATCAGCTCACGCAGTCGATCGGCATCGTGCTGAATACCATCGCGGCCACCATGCGGACCGAGCAGCTCCTCAACAAGAGCCAGGCTCTTGCAGAGCAACTGCAGAAGACCAACGCCGAACTGGAGGAAAAGGCCAGCCTGCTCGCCGAGCAGAAGAACGAGGTGGAAACCAAGAACCGCGAAGTAGAGCAGGCCAAGGCCGCGCTCGAAGAAAAGGCCGAGCAGTTGTCCCTGACTTCCAAATACAAGAGCGAATTCCTGGCTAACATGAGCCACGAATTGCGCACACCGCTGAATAACCTGTTGATCCTGGCTCAAATGCTGGCGGAGAATACCGAAAGCACTTTGACCTCTAAGCAGGTCAAGTATGCGGAAACAATCCACTCCTCCGGCACCGACCTGTTAGCTTTGATCAACGACATTCTGGACCTCAGCAAGATCGAATCGGGAAAGATGGATGTGGAAGTGGGCAGCGTGCGCTACAGCGAAGTACGCGATTTCTGCCTGCGCACGTTCCGGCACGTCGCCGATGGCAAGGGGCTGGATTTCTCCATCGAACTGGAAGAGAGCCTGCCCGCCGATACCATCATCACCGACGCCAAGCGTCTGCAGCAGGTCTTGAAGAACCTGTTATCCAACGCGCTGAAATTCACGGAGCATGGGACCGTACGTTTGCGGGTGGAACGGGCCAGTTCCGGATGGAGCCCCAATCACCCGGTGCTGAACCGCGTCAAGTCGGTTGTCTCGTTCTCCGTGACCGACACCGGCATCGGCATCCCGCTTGAAAAACAGCGGATCATCTTCGAGGCTTTCCAGCAGGCGGATGGAACCACCAGCCGCAAATACGGCGGCACCGGCCTGGGATTGTCCATCAGCCGCGAACTGACCCGCCTGCTGGGCGGCGAAATCCGGCTGCAAAGCGCCCCCGGAGTAGGTAGCACGTTTACCTTGTATCTTCCGCAGACCTATGTAGCTCAGGTGGCCCCGGTGAAGGTGGAGATGCGCACCATGCCGAGCCTGGACAACCGCGCGGGTGCCCTGGACGGCGCCAACGCGGCCGATAAGGAATCGCTGGGCATCATCTTGCCGGCGTCTTCCGCGGCCCCGGTCGCGGTGGTACACGACATGGAAATCGATGACGACCGTAACCTGATTCACCCCGGCGACCGCGTGCTCTTGATCGTGGAGGACGACGTCACCTTTGCCCGCATTCTGGTGGATATGGCGCATGAGCGCGGCATCAAGGTGCTGGTCGCGCTGCGGGGCGGCACTGCGCTGACGCTGGCTCGCGAGTTCACCCCCGGCGCCATTACGCTCGACATCACTTTGCCCGACATGGCCGGCTGGACGATTCTCGACCGGCTGAAATACGAGCCGGCTACCCGCCATATCCCGGTGCACGTAATTACCGGCGACGAAAACCGGCGCCGTGGCCTCGCGCTGGGCGCTCTCACATATCTCGAAAAATCGGTGACCACGGATAACCTGAATGTGGCCTTCGATACCATTCATCATTCCCTCGAACGGCGCGTCCGGAAGTTGCTAATCGTCGCGCCCGAGGAACAGCGGCGCATCGCTTGGCGGGATGCCTTGGGCGGAGGCGATGTCGAAACCATCGCGGTCAGCTCTGGAGGAGAGGCGCTGGCCGTGGTGAAGCAGCAATACCTGGATGCCATCGTCCTCGATTTACGGGTAGCCGATATCCCGGCGGTCCAACTGGTCGAAGAGATCCAGGCCGAGATCAACCCCACGCCGGCAGTGGTGGTTTGTGGTCCCAAGAAGCTCGGCGCCGACGCCGAAGAAGCCATCCAACGCCTCGCGCGCCAGAGCGTGGTGCGATATGCGGAATCGCCGGAGCGATTGCTGGAGGAAACTGTATTGTTGTTGCACCGGGCCGAAACGGATCTCTCCGAAACGCAGCGCGATACTTTGAAAGCGCTGCGCCAGAGCGGCTCCGTGCTATCCGGCAAGAAGGTCCTGGTGGTGGACGACGATGTGCGCAACATCTTTGCCCTTTCGACGGTCCTCGAGCAGCACGGTTTGCAGGTGGTACACGCGGAGAACGGACGCACGGGGATCGAAATGCTGCTCAAAACGCCGGGCATCGACGGCGTCCTCATGGACATCATGATGCCCGAAATGGATGGCTACGAAACGATGCAGGCCATCCGCCATATTCCGGAGTTCCGTTCCATCCCGATCATCGCCGTGACGGCCAAGGCCATGAAAGGGGATCGCGCCAAGTGCATCGATGCGGGCGCATCCGACTACATCACCAAGCCCGTCGATCTGGAGCAGCTTTTCTCGGTGCTGCGCGTGTGGCTGGTGCGGGCGCACGACCAGCTGCCAACGGCCGTGGGGGTCGGCGGGTAAGAGGATATGTCGTCCACTGGCAATGGAGTACAAGTGGCTCGGGAACCCGCTCCAGATCGGAGGATGAAGATCCTCCTGGTGGACGATACGCCGGAGAACCTTGTCTCCCTGGAGGCCACCCTCAGCGGATTGGGTGAAGAGCTGGTGTTCGCGAATTCCGGCAGGGAAGCCCTGCGCCACGTCCTCAACGACGATTTCGCAGCCATCCTGCTGGACGTACGCATGCCCGACATGGATGGTTTCGAAACCGCTGAATTGATCCGCAGCCGCCCGCGGTCGCGCGAAATCCCGATTCTCTTCTTGACCGGATACCGCAACGAAGAACACTTGTTTCGGGGTTACGACCTGGGCGCCGTGGATTTTCTGTTCAAGCCCATCGTGCCCGAAGTGCTGCGCTCCAAAGTAGCTGTATTCGTGGAACTCAGCCGCAGCAACGCCAAGCTCAAGGAACAGGCCGACGAGCTGCGCAAACAAGCCGCAGTTTTGCAGAAGGCCGAGCAGCGCTTCCGCTCGCTGCTGGAGGCGGCGCCCGACGCGATGGTGATGTGCCGTGAAGACGGAACCATCGTGATGGTCAATTCGCGGACCGAGGTCTTGTTTAACTGCGGCCGCGACAAGCTGGTTTCGAAGGACATCCGGACGTTAGTGCCGGGCTGGGGTTTCCGGCTGCAGGCGGCTTGGGATGAAGACTTCGGCCAGGCCATATTCGGTTCCGTCGAGCGCGGCGTCGAGTTACTGGCTTTCCCCGACAGCCGGTCGCCGTTTCCAGTCGAGATCACTTTCAGCCCGTTGCAAACCGACGAAGGCATGGTGATTACCAGCGCCATACGCGACATCAGCGAGCGCAAGAGGACGGACGAGCAAATTCGCCAGCTCAATGCCAATCTTGAAGAGCGCGTCCTCGAGCGTACCGAAGCGCTGTTACGTTCCAATGAGGAGCTGCAGCAGTTCGCCTACGTGGCCAGCCACGATCTGCAGGAACCGCTGCGCACCGTCTCCATCTACGCCCAACTGCTGGCCAAACGCTATCGCGGCCAGCTTCAGGGGGACGCCGATCAGTTCATCACCTTTATCGTGGAAAGCGCGGAACGGATGGAGCGCCTGATCCACGACTTGTTGGACTTTTCGCAGGTGGAGGCGCGCGGGGCCGATTTCTTTACCAAACTAGGCTGCGACACCGTCTTGGACGACGCGATCCGCAATCTGAGGTCGTTGATCGAGGAAAGCCGCGCGGTGGTCACACGGGATCCTTTGCCCCTCGTCACGGGTGACGCGGTCCAGTTGACGCGGTTGTTCCAGAACCTGCTGGTCAACTCCATCAAGTACCGGGCCGAGGAAGCGCCGCACATTCATATCGCGGCCGAAGCCGGGAGCGGTGAGTGGCGCTTCTCGGTAAGAGACAACGGAATCGGCATCGAGCCGCAGTATGCGGAGAAAGTCTTCGGTATATTCAAGTGCCTGCAGCCCCGCGACCGAAGCTCCGGAAACGGCATGGGCCTGGCGATTTGCCGGAAGATTGTGAGCCGCCATGAAGGCCGTATTTGGGTCGAATCGGAACTGGGCAAAGGCGCCACATTCTATTTCACCTTGCCCAGGGACGAAGCCGCGCCAGCGGGTTGATCGTTCGTCCCGGATCGCGCGCCGGTCATGGCTTCGGGCTTCACCCAATCGTCAAACTCCTCCTCGGTCACATACCCCGAGCGCACGGCCGCATCCCGTAAACTGGTGCCCTCGCGCTCCGCGGCCAATGCAATGGCAGCGGCCTTCTCATAGCCGATGTGCGGATTGAGCGCCGTCGCCAACATCAGCGAATTCCGCAAGTGCTCCTCAATGCGCGCGACATTCGGCCGCAAGCCTCGCGCGCAGCGCTCTTCAAAGGAGCGGCAGCCATCCGACAGCAGCGCGATGGATTCAAGCACATTGTGCAAAATGACCGGCTTGAACGTATTGAGCTGGAAATTGCCCTGCGAGCCCGCGAACGCCACCGTGTGATCGTTTCCGAAGACCTGCACGGCTACCTGGGTCAGAGCCTCGCACTGCGTGGGATTCACCTTCCCGGGCATGATCGACGAACCGGGCTCGTTAGCCGGCAGGGTCAGTTCGCCGATCCCCGCGCGCGGTCCGCTCGCGTACCACCGCACATCGTTGGCGATCTTCATCAGCGCGCCCGCCAGCGTCCGCAACGAGCCGCTCGCCGCCACCATGGCATCGTGCGCGGAAAGCGCCGCGAATTTGTTCGGCGCGGTGACGAACGGCTTCCCGGTTTCCCCGGCGATTCTTCTCGCCGCAGCCTCGCCAAACCCCGGCGGCGCGTTCACTCCGGTGCCGACCGCGGTGCCCCCGATGGCCACTTCGTATAAGCCGGCCAAGGTTTGGCGGATCCCCCCGCCCGCGGCGTCCAGTTGCGCCACCCAGCCGGAAAGGGCCTGCCCCAGCGTAACCGGAGCCGCATCCTGCAAGTGCGTGCGGCCCACCATTACGATGTCCCGGTAGGCATCGGACTTCGCGGCCAGCGTACGGCGCAGCGTGCCGACCGCCGGAAGCAGGGCGCCCTCGATCTGCTCCACCGTGGCCACGTGCATTACGGTTGGAAATACGTCGTTGGACGACTGGCTGCGGTTTACGTCGTCATTTGGATGAATCGGCGTCTTCGATCCGACAACTCCGCCCAGTATTTGAATGGCGCGGTTGGCGATCACCTCGTTCGCATTCATGTTGGATTGCGTGCCCGAGCCTGTTTGAAACACCACCAGGGGGAACTCCTCGTCCCACCGGCCGTCGATCACTTCTTGCGCCGCGCGCACGATGGCTTCCGCCTTCTCCCGCCGGAGTTCGCCCAGTTCGCAATTCGCTAGAGCGGCGCATTTCTTCACGATCCCTAGCGCCCGGATGACCGGACGGTCCCACCGGAAGCGTCTGCTCCCGATCGGGAAATTCAGCAGGCAGCGTTGGGTTTGCGCTCCCCACAGCCGATCCAGCGGAACCGCCACTTCACCTGAGGTGTCCGCCTCGATCCGGTTCATGCCACGTGCCCGTTCGTCCAGGCTGGTGCGTCGCTGGCGGGAAAGGATTCCGCCGAGGCTTCGTCTACGACATCGTACGGCGGATTACCTTCATCGCCGGGCGCGATGTTATCCCAATTCAGCGGCTTGATTTCATCGGCCATCGGCTATTCGAATGCACGTTCTATGCCGTTATAATCGAAGATCGCTCGGAAACTACTGTGCCATGCACGACCTCGAACTGTTGACGAAGGGAGTGCTGGCTGGATTGGCCATTTCAGCGCCGGTAGGACCGGTCAACGTCCTGTGCATTTCCCGCACTCTGTCGAAAGGCCGCTCAGCAGGCCTGATATCCGGCTTGGGAGCCGCGGCGGCCGACACCGTCTACGGCGCAGTGGCGGGCTTCAGCATCAGCTTCGTCATCGAGTTTCTGGTGCGCGAGGAATTCTGGATACGGCTCTGCGGTGGCACCCTCCTCATCGCCATCGGAATCCTGTATTACTTCAAGAAGCCGCAATCTTTGCACGAACCAGGCGAAAGTTCTGCGCATTCCGATTTCGTCTCCGCGTTTCTCCTGAACCTCACCAACCCTACGACTGTGCTTTCTTTTCTCGCACTCCTCGCGGCGCTGGGTATGGGACATCACCGGGCCCGCTGGCTGACTGTGCTTTTGATCGCCGGGATCTTTAGCGGCGCCATGCTCTGGTGGCTCGCGCTGGCCTCCACCACCGGGCATTTCCGCGACCGGTTCGACGATCGCGCCATGCTCTGGATGAACCGCATCGGCGGACTGGCCATCGGCGCATTCGGAATCCTGACTGTGATCCTCAGCCATTGGCACGTGCGGTAGCGTCGCGCCTCTTCCGTCCGAAAGAGCTAAGAAACGACTTGCGCATGGTTCAGCGCCGCCACCAGCGAAACACCCCCGGCGATGTTCCCGATGAGCACGGGAACGATATATCCGCCGATCGCCTGCGACCATGGCGCCAGGCCGCTGGCCGCGAGAAAGAACGCTTCTACCGATCCGGCAACGATATGCGTAAAACCGCTGACGCTGATCGTCCAGGTGAACGCGATAATCACAAAGAAGCGGGCATGCTCCGCGAAGGGCAGAACCCACACCAGCAGCGCCAGAAGCCAGCCGGCGAAGACTCCGCGCAACAGCGCCAATCCGAAGCCAACCGTGATGGACTCGCGGCCTATCGCCGCGAAGGCCTCGCGTACCGCGGGAGAAAACACGCCGGTGCGCGCCAATACAGTGGCGATCGCTAACGCTCCCGTCAGGTTGGCCAGCAGAACCACCGCCCACAGCCGTGCCACCTTGGCCGCGGTCCCCGTGTCGCATTTGCGCAGCAGCGGCAGAATCGGGGTTAAGGTGTTCTCCGTAAACAATTGCTGGCGGCCCAGGATGACAATCACGAATCCCGCGCTGTAGCCGAATTTCGAAATGAGTTTGCTCCACGGGGCGTCGGGCAGACTGGAGCGCAGGACGCCTTCCAGCATCAGAGAGAATCCCATCGATAATCCGGCGGCCAAGCCCGACCAGGCCAGCGCCGACGGACTTCGTTTCAACTCGTCTTCGCCTTCCCGCCGCACCGCCTCGTAGACTACGCGCACCGTGGCTGAACTGCGCTCCTGCGCCTCCTGCAATTCGGGTTCACTCAGATTCAGTTCGTTGTCCGGCTCCAGCGTGTCCAGCCTGACCAGCGGATCAATGGGCCGGCGCGGTCTTTTGGTGGGCGAAACCAGTTCACTCATCGGGATCTCGATAGATGCGGGGGAAACGTACTGGGCTGTTCCGTGTCCTGCCTGACGCTGCTGTTCTACGGCCAGGACCAGGGTCTCCGGAAGCAGCAGAAACGGTCAACCTCCGAAACAGCCCGGCGATCCTGCACACTGCATGTGGGTTGCCATCCTCTATCCGCGGTGCGTCTCTTGCGGCACTGGCGTGCCATTCTGCTGCGGCCCGCGCGGCATGGAGTAATAGGCCTGGGTGGGAACGGCCAGCCCGGTTCCGGCCGCCTCCACGGCATCCAGAATCCAAAGAAACAGATCCTGCTGGATTTGGGTAAATTCGTCCCCATCGAGCGTTAGTACATATACAAAGATTTCCACGTCGAGGGAATATGTGCCGACTCCCACAAATCGCACCGGAATCGGACCGGCTTCCACCTTGGGATTCTCCTTCAGAGCCTTGGTCAAAGTGTCCAGCAGCGCCCGCATCTGGGCGGAAGTGGTGTCCCGCCGCAAGTTGAGCGTGAGGTGAAACCACATCTTGTCGCGTTTGGAGAAGTTCTCCAGCGTCATGGTCGAGAATTGCCCATTCGGCACCGTCAGCAGCGTGCGATCCAACGTGCGAATCCGCGTGGAGCGTAACCCGATGTCTTCCACGGTACCCACCTGGTTGCCGAACTTGCAGAAATCGCCGATCGCCACGGGCCGGTCGGTGATCACCGCCACGCCTCCGAAAAGGTTCTCGATGGTTTTCTGAGCGGCCAGGGCCAATGCCACCCCACCGACGCCCAAGCCGGCCAGGATCGCACCCGTGTTGTATCCCCAGCTACTCAGCAGGGCCGCGGTGGCCACCGCAAAGATCACGATCTTCGTTACGCGCGAGGCGAGCGGCAATACCGAGTAGCTGAAGGTCTGGTGCTTCCCGGATAGAATCGCGCGCAGCCGCACCATCAGCAGGTCCGTGATTCTCATTCCCAGCCAGGCCAGCGCGCAGAAGAACAGGAATCCGGCCGCGCGCCCCAGGTAGAGCCGGAGTTCCGGCGAAGGATCGATCCATTCCAGTCCCGCGCGGAAACCGGCGACCGCCAGCAGCAGCCGTAGCGGCCCCACCAGAAGGTCGAGCAGGCCCGTGCTCGTTTCCGGCGCCACGCGCTTCAGGACGGGTCCCATCCACACGATCGCCAGCCATGAAAGCAGCATGGACAGCAATGCCAGCACCGCCGCGAGCAATATCAGCGCGATCCAACGCCACAGCGCGGTCTCCATCAACTTCCAGCTCACCAGCGGTTGCGGGAGATACTTCTCAATTGGGGAATCGCTGGCCAGCCTGGCGATCTGCGGAATCAGGTCTGCGCTTGCCGCGGAAAACACCCAGATCTTCGCCCCGGTGCGCAGAGTCACGCGCTCCATCTGCAAATCGAGCTTCTTGCCATCTACGTTGAATGTATCGACGCGTTCCTCATTCGTTCCCGCAGGGCTTCCCTCCGGATTCGGGCTGAGCGCCGCCAGGTCGAACTGGACGTCACGTTCGAGAATCTGCTGCAACTGCTTGGCAAGCTCGGTGCCGTCCCGGAGCCGCCGGCCGGCGGGAAGTTTTCGCAGGTCGATGTACCTCCATGCCCGCTCCCAGTCTCGTGCCTTGCACGCGGCCAGAAACGCTGTGGCGGAGCTTTGCGGCGAGTCGCGGTTCAGGGGATCCTGTCCGGCCGATAAACCGCCGCAGAGTCCCCAGCACAGACAAACGGCTGCGATACGGTAGAGCCTCACGCGGCGCCTCTTCCCGCCGGCGCCAGGGGCTGGCGGCGCCCGCGCATCTCGTGCGGGCCCCTTCCGTTCGCGCCTGCGGGAGCCAGCCGGATGCCGGCTAATTCGCCGATCAGGTCGCCCGCCCAGCGGTACACATTGTTCTCCTGAACCACGGCGCGCATGCGCTGCATGCGGGCGTTGCGTTCCTCGGGCGCCATGGTGAGCGCGGTGTGGATGGCTTGCGCAAGTTCGTCGGTGTCGTAAGGATTCACCACGATGGCGTCGGCCAACTCGTGGCTGGCCCCCGTAAACCGGCTCAGAATCAGCGCCCCTTGGGCATCCGCCCGCGCCGCGATATACTCCTTGGCGACCAGGTTCATACCGTCGTGCAATGACGTCACCAGGCAAACGTCCGCCTCACAATAATAGGGCCGGATTTCGTCGTGGCTATGGTGCCGGTTCAAAAAGACGATCGGTCGCCAGGATCCCGTGCGGAATCGGCGGTTGATGCGCTCGGCTTCCTCGTGGACCTCCGCCGTCAGGTCCTGATACCGTTTGATGTGCGTCCGGCTCGGCGCGCCAATCTGGATAAACGTGAATTTTTCGCGGTACGCCGGATACCGGTCGAAAAGCCGCTCCACTCCGCGCAGCCGTTCCGGAATGCCCTTGGTGTAATCCACGCGATCCACTCCCAATCCGATGAAATCCGGCTTGCCGCCCAGTTCGCGGTAAAGCGCGGCGCGCTCCGCGGCGGAAGCGTCCGGGTGCGATTCGCCATTACCGTTGCAGGCGACGCTGATCGGAAACGGCCGTACCGACGTCAGATGCGCGTTCCGGTTGGCGGCGAAATGTTCCCAGTCGATGCGCGATTCCAAAGCCCGGTCCACCGTTTCGAGAAAGTTATTACAGTGGGCCTGGATATGGAATCCGATCAGGTCCGCGCCCAACATGCCGTCCAGGAGTTCGCGCTGCCAGGGGCAAATACCGAAGGCTTCCGGATTGGGCCACGGAATATGCCAGAAGATGGCGACGCGCGCGTCCGGCCGGCGTTCCTTGATCATGCGCGGCAGCAAAGCGAAGTGATAGTCCTGCACCAGCACGACGGGCTCGTTTTCATCCTTCATCTCGTCCAGCAGCACCTCGGCGAATTTGCGGTTCACCGCGTGATACTGCTCCCAGTCCTCGCTGCGGAAGATAGGGCGGGTGTGCGCGATATGGCAAAGCGGCCAGATCCCCTCGTTGGCGAAGCCAAAATAGAAACCGGCTTCCTCCTCTTTGCTGAGCCAGACGCGGCGCAGCGTGTATTGCGGATGGTCCGGGGGCACCCGCAGCCGTCCCAATTCGTCCGCGGTTTCTTTGTCGGCGCCCCCCGTAGCCTGCGCGATCCAGGTCCCGTCGCTGACCCGCAGCACCGGCTCGAGCGCCGTCACCAGGCCGCTGGGCGGTACGGACCACGAGATCGAATTGCCTTGCCGCGAGTGCTCGTAAGGCTCGCGATTGGAAACCGCAAACAGGCGGCTGCCCTTCAGTTTGGCCTGCATCGCGATCCGCAGCCTTTCGGCCGTCCATTGCGACGAACCCGCGTTTCGCAGACGCGCCTCCTCTTCCGCCGCGGCGCGCGCGACATGCAGGCTGGTCGCCAGATGTGTCATTTCGCTGGTGAGCGGGCGGAACATTTCCTCCTTCGGCGGTTGACCGGAAGACGAGCCATCGCCTGTACGCAGATCGCGCAGCCATTGCGCCATGTGTTGCAGCGGTTTGCCCAGGCTCCAACGCACAATCACCAGCGTCAGGCCCACGATCAGCAGCGTCTGCGCCACGCTGGTCAAAGCATGCCGCAAGATGGGAGCCGTAACGAAGGCTACGTTGTGAAAGACTGCAATGGCTCCCAGCGATCGCCCATCGGCGGTGAGCGGCAGGGCCAGGATGTGCATGGGTTCGCCGCCCGAACGGAAGAAGTCCCCGCGGGCGCGCCCGTCCCGTATCGCCCGCGCCACTGCCGGCGGCGTTTCCGGTGCACCGGCGGCAAAATGAGACTCCAGTCCCGGCGTCAGAGCCAGCGGCCGTCCTTTCGGGTCGTAGAGCGCCACGCCCGCCATTTGCTCATGGTTCTGAAACTGGCCGACCAACGACTGCATCTCTCCGGGGGAGCCGTCTTGCAGCACTTGTTCGGCCGCGCGCTCTTGGCTTTCAGCCAACACCACCGCCTGCCGTTGGACCTCTCCGCGCATCGCGTGCATCTCCGCGGCGCCCTGGTAAAGAGCGAAAACCATGGAAACTACAGCCACGGCGCCAAGCAAGGAGAGCATCAAGCGGCGGCTAAGGTGCATTTCTTCCCTCCAAGGGTGGAACATCGGGACCGGGAGCAGAAGACTAAACGGGTCCGTCCGGTTTACTGAGCAAGGCTGATGCCACGCCAGGACCGCTGAAGAGCTCGTTAATTGTTCCTTTTATGGGCTTGCCCGGCTGCCGTCCAACCTCCGAATGGAAGAATTTACGCCGGTCCTGTCGAATTCGGATTAAACCAGTTGTTCCATCAGTCCGGTCAGATAGGCGCCATCGAAGGCTCCGGAGCGATACGTGCGCCCGTCGAAGAACCGCCAGAAATGCCGCGACTTTTCGATGGTATAGAACAGCAATTGCTCTTCGATCAAATCCTTCTCCAGCAATTGCTGGTTGAAGCAGCGCACCGCGCCCGCCAATATGTACGGCACGCGGAAATCCTCCGTGGAAATCAGTTCGGGCGTCGCTTCGAATGTGATTTGCAAGATGCGGCCGCGGGCATTGATCTGGAACAGATTGAGGCCTGCATCCTGGAAACTCTCCGGCCCATAATCCTCCGGCTGGAAGTCCAGCTCGATTTCCGAAAGCAAGTGATTCAGCCCCTGCACAAACTCGCTGCAAATACCGTGCAACTCGGTGGCCGCCTCGCGCCGCAAGGAGCCAATCTCGTGCGCCCGGCTGATACGGGCCTCGTCCTGGCGGGCTAGTCCATCCAGGCTCTTGGCGAGCCTCTTCAGGCGCTCGCTGCCCGCCCGGGGAGGGCTGTCCGCGCCCGCCGCTTTGAAACCCCACTTGGCCTTCACAGTTACCAGAATATCAATGCGAGGTCCCGGATGCCCGCACACTTCCAGCAAGACTCGTGGCGCACGCCTTCAGCGACCAGCGGCGGACTTCAGTCCGCCGGAGCGGGACTTAAGAGGCCCGCCGGCACGCTAAAAGCGTGCGCCACGGGCTGCGGCCAGTCATCACGAGAAAGTCCAAACTCCAGGGCGTGGCAAGTTCCGCCCCAGTGTGCGCACTTAGGCGGGCAGAAAGCCTCTAAGCACGGGGAACAGCGTCTGGACGAAGGACTCGCCGACCCGCGTGGCGGCATCCTCGCCGCCGTCTCCGACCCGAACCGTTACCCGCACCAGCGCGGTATCGCTGCGGTGATAGCGGATGGAATCCATCACCAGCCAGAATTTCGCCGAGAATTCGCTGGCGATCACGCGGCGCTGGCTTTGATACCAGTAGAGCACCACGCTCTTTTCGTCGCCGTGGGAGACCACAAAACGATTGATGTGGATGGGCGACGGCTGGCCCACTACGGGGACCTCCAGGAAGCCGGTCGCCTCCGGCTCCCACCCCGACCCCGGCAGACAGTTCTTGGGCGAGTGCGGCGATTGGCCCGTGCGTTGTGTCTTGAAATAGGCTACGAAAAGACCGGCGCCTGCGCGCGATGCCGAATCCGTGTACAACCGGTTGAGCATGTCGTCGGCTTTAAGCTGGTCTCGAATCTCCTGCTCCACCGGATAATTCTGAGCCTCGTGCCAGATCCCGAGTTGCGACGGAAACAGATCCAGCGGCTGGCCTGAGGGGACTTTCTCGCCGCGCGATGCGGCGTAGAACAAAGTCGCCTGAACCAGCAGCGCCAGGGTCAGAATGCGCACGTACTTATTGTTTATCCAGCTCATATCGATTGTCTCCGGCGGCGGGCCAGCCGGTACCCCCAGTTCAGAATCTGGTGCAGCGCTATCAGGATGGCCAGTGCAACCATGAAAATCACCCAACCGGACGCGGTATGAAAGAAACCTTCCGCCAGTTCAGGCTTGTATTCGGTAAGAACGCCGGTGAGCGTGACACGGCTGGCGTTGGCCACGATGGCGATGGGAATGGTGGCAAGGAACAGAACCACGCGCATCCACATCTTGCGTTCGAAGAAATAGCCGTACACCAGCGCCAGAAAGGTGAGTGAGAGCAGCGAGCGGATACCACTGCAGGCCTCCACGACCGAAAGCTTTTGCTCGGCCAGTTCCAGCACGTTGCCTTCGCGCAGCACCGGAATCTGCATCCAGTCGAGCGCCTGCGTGGAAACCCGGCTGGCCAGAAGCTGCAGGGGAAAGGTGATGCTGTTGTATACCACGGTGGGGATCGGGATCATGAAGAACAGCAGGAAGAGGGGGAACGCCAGCGCGCGCACCCAGGCCGTTCCGCCCAACAGCAAAACGACACCGATGACCGAAATGACGAAAGCCGTGCGCGCCAGGAACAACTCCGCGCCCAGTGTGGCGATGCACAGTTGAAGTCC
>JBEKIM010000112.1:0-16681 GCA_050011755.1 Bryobacteraceae bacterium
ATCGGCGGCGATGGCCGGCTCTACGGCACGAGCCGAGCCGGCGGCACCAGCCCCAAAAACGGTTTGGTTTTCAGCGTACCTGAAGCGGGCGGAGGCGAAAACGCCGTTTATGACTTTACCGGCAGCCCAAATGGAAGTTTGCCTGGTCCGGTCACGCGGAGTTCTGAGGGCGTCCTCTACGGAACCACTATGCTCGGTGGAAACGGCGGTTGTCCAGCCGTCGATGGGTGCGGCATCGTTTTCTCCCTAACTCCTCAAAGCGGTGTTTGGACCGAGCAGATCCTCTACAGCTTTTCCCACAAGTCCGGCGGATGGGACCCGGCCGGCGCTGTCACCATCGGCGGCGAAGGCGTGCTGTACGGCGCCGCCCAATTCGGCGGCAAGCAAGCTTGCGACGAGGGTTGCGGTACATTGTTTTCCCTCAAGCCGCCGGCTTCCTCCGGCGGAGCGTGGACATATCAAGTGCTGCATTTATTCAGCGGTACCGATGGCGGCAGTCCCAACGGTTCCCTCGTTCGCGCAGGCGAGCACCTGCTTTTCGGCACGACCTATATCGGCGGCGCTTACGGCTGCGGCACAGTCTTTGGCTTGGAATTCTAGCGCGCCTGTCGTCGCACAGCCTTGCCGATTCGCGACAACACCGCCCAAGCGCCCGCGCACACTAAGACCAACTTGAGATTATTGGTTGTCTGCGGACCGGCAAACGGCATGTCTGTACTGGTCAGCACCGCGTCTCGTTGGTTCGCGGGATCGTAATGCACCTTGAGGATGGCGCCGGCCGGGTGCCGGTCAACCCACGACTGCATCTCCCTGATCTTTGGTCCTGTGTCCGGCCACGTGAGTTCGGGTGACTGAATCCTGCGCGACTTGAGTGTCGCCGTCACCAGTTGCGCTCGGGCCGTCTCATAGCTGATGGCACAAGCTATGTAGTAGGCGGAGTGCTCCAGGCGGCGTCCCGTACTGCTCCGATAGGGTTTCACGTCACAGCGCTCGACCCGTGCCGAAGCGGCGGGCCACTGCCCATGCCGGAATTCGCCCCAGACTTCGGCGGCCGAGACTACGGCAGCGAAGGCTGTGAATAACGCAAACAGATATGCCAGAGCCACAACTACTACTCCCCATCCGGCAGGCCGGCCGGGGGCCTTGTCCGCCGCGCTCACCGTTGCGAATCTCCCAATGCCATATCCGAGATCATAGAACAATGCCGCGCTTGTAACACACTCTCGACATAGCTATTGTCCAAGGACAACCCGGACGCGAAGAATCGTTGGCTGGCGCATCGGCGCATCCGCGGCGTGCTACGCACGGCACCGGCGTTTTATAATGCCCTTGCATACCGGAATCGAAAGAGGGCAGCCTGGAGCATTCGAACAGTTGCTTCCGCTGGTGTATCCGGATCTCAAGCGCATTGCCTGCGGATATCCGATCCGTCAGCGGCCCGGCCACGCCCTCGAAGCCACTGCCCTGGTGCATGAGCTATGCCTCAGGCTGCGTAACCAGCGGGAGGTGAACTATCTGGACTTTGCCCCCGCATGTTCCGCACTGGCGGCCCCGCGCGTCGCCGCCTTCATTTTTGCTAATCCGGCTTTAGCGGTCTCCAATGGATCGCCTTTCCAATAAGCCGGATTGAAAAGTTCGAGCGACAGAACCGCGCCGGGTGCCACACGCTGCAAATCCGAGAGGATCCGGTTGAGCGGAGCGACACCGTCACCTGGGTAGACTCGATCCCGATCCGTGATGCCGGCTCGCGGTGGGTTTCCAGGATAGTCGTTTAGATGGATGACCTGAATTGCCTGGCCGCTGAGTAATCGCAGGCCTTCGAAGCCAGAGCCGCCCTTGTACAAATGGAACACGTCGGCCAGCACACACGCCTTGCTATGAGAGACCTCCAGGGCGACGAAAGCGGCCTGAGACAACCGATTCAGATATGGCGAGGTCCCCCAGAATTCCAGCTCGGGCACTACGCCCATCCGATCGCCCAATTCGAGCACCGCGCGATACCGTTCTGAAATGCTCGACAAGGCGATTCCAGGTTCGTGCTGCACGCCCGCCGGAGGCATGGCTATACGCTTGCCGCCAATCTGGGCGACGGCTTCCATATCCCGCCGGACCTGTTCCAGTCCCTTGGCTCTCCGGCCGGGGTCCTCCACAATCCATTCCGGAAACGCAATCGCACTTTCCACGGTCAGACCACGATCGGCGATTCGGTTCCGCAAGTCCATCATTGCGGTCTTCCCGGCCCCATCCTCATAAATGGAACTGACCCAAGGTTCAATGGCTTGGTAACCGGCTCTTGCCGTAACCTCGATCTGGTTTGCCAGATTGAGGTGATAGCCGCTAACTGTCGCGGTGTTCAGGCAGTAACGAAATCCGCTCCGGTCATCCGGGGATGCGCTCGCGCGCGCAGCGATCGGAGAGGACAAAGTTGCGCAGGAAAGCGTTGCCGTCAAAAATCGCCGTCGGGAAGATTCTGTCATGCTTGCTCCAGCTTAAAGCGGCGCCGTTCCCAGGTCAAAGCCGGCACGCAAATCACGAGCGCGCCTGGGCGGGGTGCTATATTTTCTGTTCGTGCCCGTAGGCGCGACGCTCCCGCGCCTTCGCACCTGCCAGTCATATGTGGATTGTCCGCTTAGCACTCGGCCGCCCGTACACCTTCGTGGTGATGGCTATCCTGATCGCCATCCTGGGCGGCGCCGCCATCGTTTCCATGCCGGTGGATATCTTTCCCTACATCGACATTCCCGTCGTCAGCGTCCTCTGGGTCTATTCGGGCCTCTCCCCCGAGGAGATGGAGAAACGCGTCGTAACCGGCTTCGAGCGCAGCCTCACCTCCAACGTCAACGACATCGAGCACATCGAATCGCAATCCTATTCCGGCTACGCGGTGGTGAAGATTTATTTCCATCCCAACGTGAAGATCGACATGGCCGTCGCCCAAACCTCGGCCACCATGCAAACCGCGCTGCGCCAGATGCCGCCCGGGATGTTTCCCGCCAACATATTGAAGTACGACGCGTCCAGCGTCCCCATCCTGCAGTTGGGTCTTTCGAGTAAGACCCTGCGCGAGCAGGAGATCTTCGACATCGGCAACAATTTCATCCGCACGCCCCTCGGCACCGTGCAGGGCGCTTCCGTCTCCTATCCTTTCGGCGGAAAGCAGCGGGCGGTCATGGTCGATCTCAACCTGGAAGATCTCTACTCCAAGCAACTCGCGCCCATCGATATCTCCAACGCCCTGGGTCTCCAGAACCTGATCTTGCCGGCCGGGACCGCCAAACTCGGCACGACCGAATATCAGGTGCTGGTCAACAGCAGTCCGGTCAACCTGAACGACTTGAACGACCTCCCCATTAAGACCGTCAACGGCGCCACCGTCTACATGAAAGACGTGGCGCAGGTCCATGACGGCTTTTCGGTCCAGACCAACATCGTTCGCACCAACGGATCGCGCGGCGTCTTGATCACCGTCACGCGCAACGGAAAAGCCTCCACCCTTGCCATCGTCAATGCGGTGAAGGCCGAACTGCCGCGCATTCTGGCCAATGTGCCGCCCGAGTTGAAAGTGACCGCGCTGGCGGACCAGTCCGTCTTCGTGCGGGCTTCCATTCAGGGCGTGTTGCGCGAAGCGTTGATGGCCGCCGGGTTGACCGGCCTCATGATTTTGCTTTTTCTGGGCAGTTGGCGCAGCACGCTGATTGTCTGCATTTCCATCCCGCTCTCCATCCTGACGTCGCTGTGCCTGCTCAGTCTGCTGGGCCAAACCATCAACGTGATGACCTTGGGCGGCCTGGCTTTGGCGGTGGGCATCCTGGTGGACGATGCCACGGTCGAAATCGAAAACACGCATCGCAACTTTGCCATGAACAAGCCGATCATCACGGCCGTCCTGGATGGCGCCTCGCAAATTGCCGTGCCCACTTTCGTGGCGACGATTTCCATTTGTATCGTATTCGTACCGGTGCTGCTGCTCACCGGGACCGCGCGCTACCTGTTTACTCCTCTCGCCATGGCGGTGGTTTTTGCCATGCTGGCGTCGTACCTGCTATCGCGCACGCTGGTGCCCACCATGATGGCGTACCTGCTGGAATCGGAGGTCGGCGGTGTCGGTGGTACCAGCCTGTTTCACCGCGGCCATCGCCTTTTCAACCATTTCTTCGAGGCGCTGCGCTATCGCTACGTAGGCCTGCTGGATTGGTCCTTGAATCATCGCGGCGTCACCCTGTTGGCATTCGGATCTTTCTACGTGGCCTCGCTGGGCCTGGGATTCCTGGTCGGCGAGGATTTCTTCCCCGCCGTCGATTCGGGGCAGATGCGGTTGCATGCGCGCTGTCCCGCGGGCACCCGCATCGAAGAAACCGAGGTGCGCTTTTCCGACCTCGAGCGCGAAATTCGCTCCGTCATCCCGCCCGGCGAGATCGAGATGGTGATCGACAACATCGGCATCCCGAACAGTTGGCCCGCCATCGCCCAGGGCGATATTCCCACCATCTCCAGCGCCGACGGCGAAATCCTGATTTCGCTCACCAAGGAGAAGCACGCTCCCACGCGCGACTACGAGGTCCGGCTGCGCAAGCGCTTGCACGAGCGCTTCCCGGACATGACTTTTTTCTTCCAGCCGGCGAATATCACCAGCCAGATTCTCAACTTCGGCCTGCCCGCGCCCATCGATCTGCAAATCGTCGGACGCAATGCCGCCGCCAATTACGCCATCGCGCAGAACCTGGCGGGACGCATCGCGCGTATCCCAGGCGCGGCGGACGTGCACGTGCACCAGGTGGCCGATCAGCCCGTACTCCGCGTGAATGTGGATCGCGCCAAAGCGGCCGAAATGGGTCTCACGCAGCGCGACGTCACCAACAGCATGCTGATTTCGCTCAGCGGCAGCGGCACGGTCGCGCCCAATTTTTGGATGAACTGGTCGAACGGCGTCAATTACAGTGTGGGCGTGCAGACGCCGCAATACCGCATCAACTCGATGGATGCGCTTTTAAGCACGCCGATTTCGCCCGGAACTTCCGCCGTCAACTCGACCACGCCCGGCTCCATGGCCGGCGCCTCCATGGCCGGACCGGCTTCGGTCGCCGGGTCGCCCAGCGGGAATTCGCAAGCCTATGGCAACCCCGGCGCGCAGTCCGGCAACACCCAGTTGCTGTCGAACCTCGCCTCCGTCGAACGGTCCTACATGCCCGTCATCGTGAACCACTACAATGTCTGGCCGGTCTTCGATGTCTTCGCCAACGTGGACCGCCGCGATCTGGGCGGCGTGGGCGCGGAGGTGATGAAAATCATGCATGACGAAGAGCCGCATCTGCCGCGCGGCACCTCGTTCTCGCTGCGCGGGCAGGTGGCCACCATGCAATCTTCCTTCTTTCGCCTGGCACTGGGACTGATCTTCGCGGTAGTCCTGGTTTACCTGCTCATGACCGTCAACTTTCAGTCATGGCTGGACCCCTTCATCATCCTGATGGCCCTGCCGGGCGCCACCGCCGGCATTCTTTGGATGCTGTTTCTCACCGGCACATCGCTGAGCGTGCCGTCGCTGATGGGCGCCATGATGTGCATCGGCGTGGCCACCGCCAACAGCATCCTGATTGTGACCTTCGCCAACGACGAACGCGAACGGATGCCCTCCGCCCGCGACGCGATGTTTGCCGCCGGCTATGCCCGCGTCCGGCCTGTGCTGATGACCGCGACGGCGATGATACTGGGGATGGTCCCCATGGCTTTGGGCCTGGGCGACGGCGGCGAGCAGAATGCGCCCCTCGGGCGCGCCGTCATCGGCGGCCTTTGCTTTGCCACCGTAACCACCCTGTTCGTGGTCCCCATCGTTTATTCTTACCTGCGCACCCAGCCGCCGGTCGACCATGAGCGTAGACTGAAGGAGCGGAACGTCAGATGAAGCATACTGAGCCCGATCAGCCCGGCCTGTCGGACTTGCTCCGGGAGAACGAAGACCTCAAGCGCCAGCTCCGCGAGTTGGGGGCGGATGGCCACGGCGGCGCGCCGGCGGGACCGCCCCAAGTGTGGCACCCGTCGGCCACTACCGTCCTGGCGATTTTCCTGATCGCGGTGGCGCTGGTAGTGGTGGCATTCTTCGCCGGATACCTTCCGCTGCGGACGCGCCAGGCCGTCATCGCCGGTGAAGCGCACGATCAGGAGCACGCGGTGCGGAAAGTGGAAGTGATCGAAGTGGGCCGCGCGGCGGATCAGACAGCCATCACGCTGCCCGGCAGCATCCAGGCGATCACGGAGGCCCCCATCCTGGCGCGCACCGATGGCTATTTGAAGCGGCGCATGGTCGACATTGGCGATCGCGTGCGGGCCGGCCAGTTGCTCGCGGAGATCGACGCCCCCGAGATGGACGACCAGATCCGCCAGGCCAAGGCTAGTTTGCAGCAGGCGCGCGCGGCCGTGGACCAGGCGGAGGCCAACTACGAGCGCGGGCAGGCGGACGAAGAACTTGCCAAAATCACAGCGCAGCGATGGTCGTCCCTGGTCTCGAAGGGTGTGGTTTCGCGGCAGGAGAATGACCGCTATCAGTCCGAATATCGCTCCTTGACGGCCGCCACCAAGGCTCTCGAGAAGGCTCTCTCGGTGCAGCGCAGCAACGTCAGTGCGGCGGAGGCGAGCCTCGCGCGGCTCGATACTCTGCAGGGTTACCGGCAGGTGAAAGCGCCCTTCGACGGCTTCATCACCCTGCGCGATGTGGATGTCGGGGCCCTGGTGAACTCCGGCAATACCCTGCTCTTCCGCATTGCCCAGATCAATGTCCTGCGCACCTACCTGAACGTACCCCAGGTGAGTGCCGGCAATGTACATGACGGCCAGCCGGCCCGGTTGCGGGTCTCCAATCTGCCCGGACGCCAGTTTACCGGCACGGTCGCGCGTACCTCCGGCGCGCTCGATCCGGCCACCCGCACCCTGCTGGTGGAAGTACGCGTGCAAAATCCCGATGGCGCGTTGCTGCCGGGCATGTACGCGCGCGTCGACCTGATAGGCGCCCGCTCCAACGCTCCCTTGCAGATCCCCGGCGATGCCCTGATCGTGCGCGGGGCAGGCACGGAGGTGGCCGTGGTGTCGGACGGCCACACCGTCCATCTGCGGAAGATCGAGGTGGGCCGCGACTACGGCGACCGCCTGGAAGTGCTCTCCGGCCTGAGTGCCGGCCAGATCATCATCGCCAACCCCGGCGACGTTGTGCGGGAAGGCTCTCAGGTGGACCCGGTGCCGTTCGCCAGGTGAAGGCTTCCCACAAACAGCTTTATACAGAGTGGGGCGGACCTCCCGGTCCGCTGTCGGCGTCCGGCCGGCCTCTGCGAGATCGGCATTCACATGGCCCTCGGCGCCAGCCGCGGCGGCGTAGTCGCGATGGTGATGCGTGGCGGCGTGCTCCAGATCGCACTCGGTCTGCTTCTCGGCGTTCCCGCGGCGTTGCTCTGTGTGCGCTTCGTCACGTCGCAGCTCTATGACGCTCGGGCGTTGAGGGCCGAGTAAAACTGCATCCGGGGCCGGCCGCGTTTTATGGTTGCAGTGTTTTCAGGTAGGCGTAGACGGCTTCCGCATCTTCGCGAGTCATGTGGTATTGATGCATGGGCGGCAGCGGCGGCTTACCGGTCCGGGCTATCCCGGTGGTGAGTAGCCGGATGAAATCGTCTCTGGTTCCCGGGGGCTCACCGGCGATGCGCGGCACCTTGAGCGCCCAATCGGGCGCCGGATAGGTTGGGCGAATTTGCAGAGGTCCGCCCATGAGCCAGTTCCCCCTGTCCGCTTCGCCATTGGCAGTGCGGCGCGTGTGACACTGTTCGCACATGGCGACGTCCTCGACAATGTACTTGCCGCGCGCGGCTGCTTCCGATCCCCGAACTGTATCGGATGCCACAGTTGTTTCGTGCTTTGTCTGGCCGAGGCTGACGCCGGCCGCGACGATCAACGCAATTAAAAATGATTTGTTCATGTTCAGGCCTTCACGGAACGAATGGCAGTGCACGCCTGTGGCCAACGTGCGGTTATTCAAATGAGAGTGGGCACGACTTGACGGAAGCCTTTCGGGCGATGAATGACAACTCGGCCAATGCTACGAGGCCGGATCCGAAGATCGGGCCTCTGGAGTTTGGACTTATTTCCCGTGGAGACCGCCGCTTGCCCGTGGCGCACGCTTCAGCGTGCTGCGGCGGACTTCAGTCCGCCGTGAGGCCAGATCCGAAGATCCGGCCCCTTGTGCCGCTCCCAATCTTACTTCACGATTTTCAGCGTGACGGTGGTCGTGTTGGTCAACCCGCCGCCCTTACCGGTTACCGTGATGGTGTGCGTACCGACCGCGGCCGTGGCGCCCACTGTAACGGTCATCGTCGACGTGCCCGCTCCCGGCTTCTTGACGCCGGCGGGCGAGAACTTCACGGTTTGGGCAGGTCCCTGTCCCGTGGCCGACAACGCAATGCCGGCATCGAAGCCGCCCGATATTGTTACGGTGATCGTGGAGGTTCCCGAAGCGCCCTGCGCCACCGTGATCGAATTGGGCGACGCCGAAAGGCTGAAGCTGGGCGTCAGCGAGCTTCCCGCCAGCGAGTCAATCAATCCGCTCCCGTTCGGGCTGCCCCAGCCGGTCGCCAGATCGAAACCGGTGGTCGCCGCGTAGCCGTTGCTGCCGGTGGTGATGTCGTGGAAGTTTGCCGCATAGGTGGAGCCCAAGCCGATGGTATAGAGGCTGGGATTGATGAAGCCCAGAGGCGTGCCGCCGTTGGTAACCGACTGCTGATTGACCAGCGCCATGTATCCGGCCCACATGGGCGTAGCAAAGCTGGTCCCACCGTATTCATTAGCGCTGCAAGTGGTTTGGTCGGCGCAGACGTAGAAAGTGTAGTTCGAGTTGGCCGAAACGTCCGGCCCGTTGCGGTAGGTCGTGGAGCAGGAGGTGCAACCCGCGGCCGTGGCAGTCTGCCAGGAGGGAATCGGGATCTGGTTCGGCGAGATGCCGCCGCCGCCATCCGCCCACGCGGTCTCCGTGGCCCAGGGTCCGCCTGGACCCGACGTGGTCAGGTCTGTCCCACCCACGGTCGTGACGTACGCCGCATCCGCCGGCCAGATTTCAGATCTCTTACCCCACTTTGCACTATCGCCGGCCGCCTGAAAGTAATTCTGGCCTTGCATCGCGAACTCTTCGAAGATCGGGTTCAGCGTTGACGGGTCGGCGGGTCTCCAGGTCCACGACGCGCTCAATTGCGCGTTCAGCGGGTTGGCCGTCGCCATGGCATTCAAAATGGCGGTATCTTGCGATCCCACGTACATCACCAGGCTCGCCAGGCCAGGCGCCATGCCGATCGCCTGCGTCATGTCCAGGGTCTGTTCGGTATCGTCGCAGCCCGGGGACACGCAGCTCGTGCTGGTCCCGTCGGTGGATACCAGGGTAATCGGGACATTGTTCATCTGCCCCGCGTTGGTGAAGTAAGTATTCAGGTCGGCCAGGTCGGTGCCCTCATATTCCAGCAGGCCAACCGACTGGCCGGTTCCAGTAAGGGTTCCGCCGTAATAGGCGGCGCGCATGTCGCTACCGCAGAACGAGGCCTTCGGGCAGGAGCCGGTGGTCGCGGCCGGTAGCACACCCGCGCCCCGGCGCAGCAGCGCGGGCTGCGGGATCGAATAGTTATCCAAGCCCGAGATGTGCCACAGCGCCACGGACAGGTCCAGGGTGGGTTCGCGATCCGCCGAATAAAAGGTGCGATTCTCGGTCGGGTGCTGGTAGACATTCATGGTTACGTGGAAGGCTTCCTCGACATTGGCCACCGCTCCCGTGACATTCACGTTCATGCGATTCCGGGATTCTCCCTGTACCGTGAAACCGTGCGATTGGGCAAAACTCTTTACCGCGTCGTAGTCTTCCTGGCTGGGACCATACGACCTGGTGAACTCATCCACAGTAAGAAATTGATGGTATGAAGGGCTGGTCGGGTCGTAAACTGCTTTCAGAGCACTGAGCAGCGCAAGCTCGTTGCGGTGCGGTAGCACCAGCACCAGTCGCATAGGCTGCGTGGCGGGAAGCCGCCCCACGGACTTGGCCTGCCCGTTCAGGATGACGTCGCGCACGTGCCGCGTCGGCGGCAAGGTCTGCGCGTAGCCAACGATGCTCGCCACAGGCGCAAGCATCGCAATTGTCAGCAAAGATCGGCGTATATTCTCAATCATGAGTTCTCCATTTGTCTGATACCGGAAAACAGGCCTTATCGGGGGGCGAGCGTGCCACTTTCCTGTCGGCAGACTTTCCCTAGTATACGCCCGCTTCGCGCCAGAGGAAGTGTTTCGAAGGCTTGTGCGAATTATTTTACTTTGACTCTAACTGCACACCGGGAAAACACCGGACGCTTTGTAACTTTAGAGCGTAAATTCATAAACTAGGGGTCGTAGTATTGAACGTTCTCACCGACCCAACCGGTGGTGGGTCAGTCTGTTTTGTGGGGCGGGCAATTCTGCCCGCAGCCGGCTTTCAGCCGGCTCTGGCCGCCTAAAAGGCGGCTGCGGCCAAGATTGGCCGCCGTCCAAAACTAAACCGACCCACTACCACCCAGCCTCGCCTGCGCACGCGAACGTGCCCCCGCCCGCTTCCGCCGTCTGCGTCCTTGCTATCCTTAAAAATCGCCATGGAAGCTCCCGCAAAGTCCCAAACGGCCACGGTGATGATCCCCGCGGGCCCTTCGTTACCGGCCTCGTCCACCCCCGATGAAGGCCGCTTCGTTCCCGGCACGCTGGTTGCCGGACGCTATCGCATCATCTCGCTGCTGGGCCGCGGCGGCATGGGCGAAGTCTATCGCGCCACGGATCTCACGCTTTCGCAACCCGTAGCTCTAAAGTTCCTCCCCGACTCCGGTCCAGACCACCAGCGCGCCCTCGAACGTTTTCACAGTGAAGTGCGCATCGCCCGCCAGGTTTCGCATCCCAACGTCTGCCGCGTTTACGACGTCGGCGAAGCCGACGGCATGCCGTACATTTCCATGGAGTATGTGGACGGCGAGGACCTGGCTTCGCTGCTGCAGCGCATCGGCCGTCTGCCGGCCGATAAGGCCCTCGAGATCGCCCGCAAAATCTGCGCGGGCGTGGCGGCGGCCCACGACAAGGGCGTGATCCACCGCGACTTGAAGCCCGCCAACATCATGCTCGACCGGCGCGGCAACGTGGTGGTGATGGACTTCGGCCTGGCCGCCGTGGCCGACCAACTGCGCGGCGCGGAAGCGCGCAGCGGTACGCCCGCCTACATGGCGCCGGAACAGTTGCGCGGCGAGCAGGTTTCCGCGAAGAGCGACATTTACGCGCTGGGCATGGTGCTCTACGAGATTTTTACCGGCAAACGCGCCTACGATGCGGCCAGCATGGCCGAGTTGATCCGGATGCAGGAGAGCGGCCAGATCACCAGCATGTCGTCGATTGCGGCGGAGATCGACCCGGCCGTAGAGAAGGCGATTCGGCGTTGTCTCGATCCCGATCCCGCCAAGCGTCCCGCCGGTGCGCTGAGCGTCGCAGGGGCACTCCCCGGGGGAGATCCCCTCGCGGCTGCCTTGGCGGCGGGCGAGACACCGTCGCCGGAACTGGTGGCCGCATCCGGTAAGACCGAGGGCTTGCCGCTGCGGAAGTCCATCCCCTTGGCCCTGGGACTCGCCGCCCTCATTATCGCCGTGCCCTTCGCGCGCAACAACGTCGAGTTGCATAGCCTGGTGCCGTACGAGCTTTCGCCGGACGCCCTGGCGGCTAAGATCCGCGAGTATGCCGCGGCATTTGGCTACACAGCCGTGCCCGCCGACAAGAAATACGACTTGAATTGGGATTGGGACGCGCTCGCCTATGCCGGCAAGCACGTCAAGACCGACGAAGAGGCCCGCCGCTGGTTTCAAGCGGATTCCCCGCTACGCCTGGGCTATCGCGAGAGTCAGATGCCGCTGGTCTCGCTGCCCGATGGCGAAGTTAACGCGGTCCGGCCCGCGCCAACTATTTCGGGAATGATCGAGGCCTGGGTGAACAGCAAAGGCGATCTGCAGTACTTCCATGCGGTCCCGCCGCAGGTGGACCGGCCCGCTCCGGCGCAACCGGTCGACCCGAAGATCATCTCCCATGCCATCGGTTTCGACATCTCCCAGTGGCCGGAAGCCGCGCCCCGATTCACCCCGCTCTACGCGTTCGATTGGCAAAAGGCATGGCATGGGCAATATCCCGGGCTGCCCGCGGATGTCACGGTGCAGGCTGCGGCCTGGCACGGAAAGCTGGTCGATCTGCAGGTGCTGGCGCCGTGGTCGAGAGCCTGGCGGCAACCGGCCCCGCCGGGCAATTGGAAGAATTCCGCACGTACCCTCATCGAGAAACTTAGCTATGCGCTGATATTCCTTTTCTCCGTGTTCATGGCGGCGCGCAACCTGCGGGCCGGCCGCGGCGACCGCCGTGGCGCGTTCCGGCTGGCCATGGCCATGTTGATCCTGGAGGCCGCAGGCTGGGTCTTCGAGGCGCATTGGGTGATGGATATTTCCATGCTCTCGATCGTCACCACGAATGCCGCCGAATGGTCCATGTCGGCTGGAATCATCTGGCTGCTCTACATTGCGCTGGAGCCCGCCGTGCGTGCGCGCTGGCCACACGCCATCCAGACATGGAGCCGGGTGCTGACCGGCCGCTGGCAGGATGCCCAGGTGGCGGCGCATGTCCTTTACGGCGTGTTGGTGGGTCTGATCATCGCCGCGTTCTTCCTCGCCGCCCAGTTTTTCCAGGCTTCCCAGGGATCGCTAGTCGCGGCGGCAGACGCCTACGTGGGCACCAGCACGCGGACCTGGATTGCCGATGTGCTGTCCCGCGCGAACAATGCCATAGAGTTTGGGTTGGTCGTGGTGTTCGCGATCTTCTGCTTCCGCGCGGTCTTTCGTAAAGACTGGATCGCTTCGATCGCGGCCGCCGTGCTCTTCACGCTCGCGGAAAACGATACGTGGCAGGGCAACTGGGTCAACTTTCCATTTTTCTTCGTGATCTTCGCGCTGCTGACCTTTGTCCTGATGCGCCTGGGGCTGGTGGCGACCATGGTCGCACTGTTTTCGGTGAACTCGCTACTGCGAACCCCTGGCGCTCAGGGATTGACGAAACCATACGAATGGGCGGTAGTGCTCTACCCCGGGATGATTCTAGCCATCGTGATCTGGGCCTTCTGGCGGACGTCGGGCCAGCGCTTGATGACCCTGCAGGAGGATGAGCGATGAATCGCTGCCGGATCGGCTTTCTCGGTGTCATCGTCTGCTGTATCGCCTGGTTGCCTTCCGCTACGGGCCAGGAGCGCGCTCCGGTCTGGAGTGACGAATTCGATGGGGCGCCGGGTTCGCCGCCCGATCCCGCGAAGTGGGTCTACGACCTGGGCGGCGGCGGATGGGGCAACCACGAGTTGGAGGTCTACACCGATAGCCGCGCGAATTCTCATCTGGATGGACAGGGGCACCTGGTGATCCAGGCGCTGCCGCCCTCGCCCGGCAAGTTCACCTCCGCCCGCCTCAAAACGCAAGGCAAGTTCGACTTCAAGTATGGGCGCGTGGAGGCGCGCATCAAGATCCCCTATGGACAGGGGATCTGGCCGGCCTTCTGGATGTTGGGCGCGGACATCCAGAACAAAGGATGGCCCGGCTGCGGCGAGATCGATATCATGGAAAACATCGGCCGCGAGCCGGATACCGTACACGGGACCCTCCACGGGCCGGGCTATGCGGGAGATAAGGCGATCGGCAAACCGTTCCAGCTTGCGGCGGGGCGCTTTGCGGACGACTATCATATCTACGCCGTCGAGTGGACCCCGGATCGCATCGAATTCCAAACGGATGGCCACACCTACCACACGGTCACACCCGCCGCGCTGCCTGCCGGAACGAAATGGGTCTATGACCATGCCTTCTTCCTGATCCTCAACGTGGCGGTCGGCGGCGATTGGCCCCACAATCCGGATGATACCAGTGTGTTTCCACAAACCATGCTGGTGGATTACGTGCGCGTCTATGCGCACTAGGACGGCAGGATTGGCGGCCGGCCTCGCGCGCCCATCCGCTTCGCGGCTCCGCTGGTACGTTTGTGGGCTGCTGTTCTTCGCCACCACCATCAATTACGTCGATCGCCAGGTGCTCGGGCTGCTGAAGCCCGTCCTCGAAAAAGAGCTGCATTGGCGCGAAGCGGATTACGGCTGGATCGTCTTCGCGTTTCAGTTGGCCTATGCGCTGACCATGCCTTTCGCCGGCCGCCTGATCGATTGGGCGGGCACCCGCCTGGGCTATGCCGCAGCCGTCGCGTCGTGGAGCCTGGCCGCCATGGCGCACGCCCTCGCCGGCAGCGCCATGGGATTCGGCGTGGCGCGCTTTGCCCTGGGACTGAGCGAGTCGGCGAACTTTCCGGCAGCCATCCGCACGGTCGCCGACTGGTTCCCGCAGCGCGAACGCGCGCTGGCCACCGGAATCTTCAATAGCGGCGCGAATATCGGCGCGATTCTCGCGCCTCTGGCGGTTCCTTTTCTCGCGTTGCATTATGGATGGCGGTCGGCGTTCATCGTGACCGGCGCCGCGGGCATGGCGTGGGTGCTGTTCTGGTTGGGTTTCCTGCGTGGATCGCGCGCGCAACCGGACGCAGTTACGCCCGGCGAGGATCTGGCGCGCCCGCCGCTCGGCACGCTGCTCACCAGCCGTCCGGCCTGGGCATTCATCCTCGGCAAGTTCCTTACCGATCCCGCCTGGTGGTTCTACCTGTTCTGGCTGCCCGGATTTCTGAACCGCGTTTACGGACTCGACCTCGCACATTTGGGATTGCCGATCATCGTCGTCTACCAGGCTTCCACGGTGGGCTCCATCGGCGGCGGCTGGATTTCCGCGGCCCTCCTGAAGCGCGGCTGGACGCCCAACCGAGCGCGCGAAGCCGCTATGCTGATCTGCGCCGTGGCCGTCACCTCCGTGATCTTCGTGGGTACCGCGCGCGGCAACATGTGGCTGGCCGTGGCGCTACTCGGCGTGGCGACCGCCGCGCACCAGGGATGGTCCGCGAATCTGTATACCCTGGCGTCCGACCTTTTCCCGCGCAGCGCCGTGGGATCGGTAGTGGGCCTGGGAGGCTTGGGCGGCGCCGTAGGCGGCATGCTGGTCGCGCCGCTGGTCGGATACTGGCTGGATTGGTCGCACGGCGCCTACGCGCCTCTATTCGTGATCGCCGGGTCGATCTACCTGGTGGCGTTTGCCGTGATTCACTGGCTGGTACGCGACTAATCGCCCAACCCCAGATACTCCCGCGCGTTCCGGTAACATATATTCCGGATCATAGGACCCACTAACTCGTCACTATCCGGAAGCAGGCCACTCTCCATATCTCCGCCGATCAAGTTACAAAGCACGCGGCGGAAATACTCATGCCTGGGGTAAGACATGAAAGAGCGCGAATCGGTGAGCATGCCGATGAACCGGGAGAGCAGGCCCGTATTCGACAAAGCGTTCAGGTGCCACTCCATGCCTTCTTTCTGGTCGAGGAACCACCAGCCGCTGCCGAACTGTATCTTGCCCGCAATCCGGCCATCCTGGAAGTTGCCGATCATGCTGGCGAAGGCATAATCGTCCACCGGATTCACGTTATAGATCACCATCTTTGGCAGTGCGCCCTCGCACTCCAGGCGATCGAGATACGCGCCCAGCGCCGCTACCTGGGGCCAATCGCCGATGGAATCGAAACCGGTATCGGGCCCGATCTCCCGCAATCGCCGCGTGTTCGCGCTGCGATACGCGCCCAGGTGTAGCTGCTTGGTCCAGCCTTTCTCCGCGTCCAGGCGGCCGAAGAAAAACATCATATAAGATGCGAACTGGGCATGCTCGTCCGCACCCGCGGCCTGCCCCGCGCGGGCCTTCTCAAAGATCGCGGCCGCCGCCGTCTCCGCACAGAAATCGGCGTAGCATCGATTCAGCCCGTGGTCCGAGAGCCGCGCGCCCAAGGCGTGAAAATCGTCGTGCCGGCGCCGCAGGGCATCGGTGAAGTCCTGGAAGCGGGCAATAGCGATATTGCTGGCGGCCGCCAGCCGCTCCACCCAGGCGTTAAATAAGTCCGGCAGATGAACGGTCAGAGCCTTGTCCGGACGAAATGCCGGAAATACTTTGGTGGCAAGGTCCGACGCCCGAATCGCGCGATGCCGGCCGAGATCGTCGGCCGGATCGTCGGTAGTGCACAGGTGCGTCACATGAAACCGCTGCAAGATGCCGTGCGCGCGCAGTTCCGGCGTCGCCAGCAGCGCGTTGGCGCGCTCCCAAACGCGCGGCGCACTGCGCTCGTCGAGCAATTCATCGATGCCGAAGTAGCGCTGCAGTTCCAGGTGGGTCCAGTGATAAAGCGGATTGCGCAGGGTGTGCGGCACGGTCCCGGCCCACGCCAGGAATTTCTCGTAGGGGCTGGCGTCACCGGTGCAGTAGGCTTCGTCGATGCCGTTGGCGCGCATGGCGCGCCATTTGTAATGATCGCCTTCCAGCCAGATTTCGGACAAATCCCGGAATTGCCGGTTCCGGGCGATGTCGTTTGGCGGAAGGTGGCAATGGTAATCGAGGATCGGCTCGCCCGCGGCAAAAGTGCGATAGAGCCGTTTCGCCGTCCGATTGTTGAGCAGGAAATCTTCGTTGATGGAGGCCACGATGCCACAAGCATAATGCATAGCCGGCATTCT
>JBEKIM010000113.1:0-16612 GCA_050011755.1 Bryobacteraceae bacterium
CGCCGTAAAGCACGACGGCGAGGCCCCACCAGTTGGGCGCCGGCGGCAACGCCAGCAGCTCAGCGCGTTTCTGCCACACGATAAAGCCCGCCACCAGCGGAACGAAAAAGCCGTGACCCATGTCCGGGTCGGAATCCCATTGCTGGACCAGGCGCCAAAGCACCGGCGCATAGGACACCAGCAGGAGCGCGCCGAACCAGGCCCAGGCCGCCCAAGGCAGACGCTTCGTGCCCAATTCAATTTCCGCGGAGGTCGATGCCTGCATCTTCAGTTATGATACACGCTAGATGGGCGTGAGAGGGTGCCTTGTGCCGAAACGCACACCGCATTTGACGCTGGTACGGCCAGCCGCACCGAAATAGCATTAGTCTAGTGAGATCAGCCATGCCGACACCGCTGCGGGTGCTCATAGTTTCGGATAGGGAGGGGGACGCGTTACAACTGATCGACGCGTTGCGCCAGAGCGACTACGTACCCTCTACCGCGCGCGTGGCGACCGCAAGCGAATTGCGCGAGGCGTTGGCGAATCGATGGGACCTGATCCTGGCAACGGACCAGAGCGCGCGCTTAGGCACGCTGGCCGCATTGGAGACCCTGCACGAAAGCGGCGCGGATATTCCTTTGGTGGCAATCTCGGAAAGGGCCCCGGAGGAGTCGGTGCTGAAGGTGCTGAAGGCTGGCGCCGCGGACTATATCACGCGGAATCATCTCTCGCGGCTGGGCGTGACGGTGAGCCGCGAGATGAGCCAGGCGGAGGGACGGCGCGAGCGCAGCCGCTTGGAACAGCAATTCCGGCAGGCCCAGAAAATGGAAGCGGTAGGGCGCCTGGCGGGCGGTGTGGCGCACGACTTCAATAATCTGCTGACCGTGATCACCGGGTATGCCGAGTTGCTGCTGGCGGGCGGCGGACTGGAGGCGTCGCAACGCACGGCACTCGAGGAAGTCCAGCGGGCCGCGGAGCGGGGCGGCGCGTTGACGCATCAACTGCTCGCGTTCAGCCGGGGCCAGCCGTTCGCCGCGCGCACGGTGCACTTGAACAAGCTGCTGGTGCAAATGGAGAAGATGCTCTCGCGGCTGATCGGCGAAGACATCGAGCTGATCACGGTGGCGGCGGCCGATCCGGCTACGATCCATACGGATCCGGGGCAGCTCGAGCAGGTGGTGATGAACGTGGCGGTGAACGCGCGCGATGCCATGCCTGGAGGCGGCAAGCTGATCATTGAGACGGACAATGCGCGCATCGATCAGACGTATGCCGGATCGAGCGTTGACCTGAAGCCCGGCTCGTATGTGGTGCTGGCCGTCAGCGATACGGGCATGGGCATGGATCCGGAAACCGTCACGCATTTGTTCGAACCGTTCTTCACCACAAAGGCGCCCGGCAAAGGCACGGGGCTGGGACTGGCCACGGCATATGGCATCGTGAAGCAGAGCGGCGGCGCGATCTCGGTTTACAGCGAGCCGGGGCGGGGCACCACGGTGAAGATCTATCTGCCATCTGCGGAGGAGAACGCGGCAGTGGACGCGCCGGCGGATGCGCCGGTGGAAGCGCTGCGGGGCAGCGAGACGATCCTGGTGCTGGAAGACGAGGCGCGCGTGCGTAAGCTGGTTTGCGAAGTGTTGGCGGGGCGCGGATACCACGTGTTGGAGGCGGTGCGCGGCGAAGAGGCCATCCGGATGGCCAACGAGTATCGCGGCCGCATCCACCTGCTGCTGACGGACGTCGTGATGCCGGAAATGAGCGGCCCGCAGGCGCTCGAGCAAATCCGGGCGCGGCATCCGCACATGAAGGTGTTGTTCATGTCGGGCTATACGGACGAGGCCATGGTGCACCACGGGATTCTGGATTCGGGCGCGCCTTTTTTGCAAAAGCCGTTCCTGCCGGAGGCGCTGGCGCGGAAGGTGCGCGAAGTGCTCGCATCGTCGGCTTCGGCGGGGTGAGCCGCCGTGATATTATGCCGGAATGCTACGAAGCCAGAGCGCAGGATGCGTGTTGTTTCTGCTGGGTTACACGATCGCGGGACACGCGCAGGAAGCCAAGCCCACTATCACTCTGTTTTCGGCGGAAATGAGCCAGACGACGCAGCCCGCGAGCGTCAATACCGCCGGCGTGATAGCGGGCAGGTACCTGGCGGGATCTTTGCATGGATTTGTGCGCGATAGCCCGGACGCGGTGACTGCTTTCGATCCCCCGGGAAGCATATCCACCGAAGCCAACAGCATCAATACCGCAGGGACCATTGCGGGAACGTACGTGAATGCAACCGGCCACCAACACGGTTATCTGCGTAACTCCACGGGCGCGGTTACCTCATTCGACCCGCCTGGCAGTCTGGCGACAGCGGCATCGGGCATCAACGACGCGGGAGACATTACCGGCAGTTACTCTTCGAATGGCTATACACATGGCTACATACGGGGCCCCGGTGGCAACTTCATTTCCTTCGATGCGCCGGGAAATGGAGACGGGAATACATATCCGGCCGGCATCAACGAAGCCGGCACTGTAACGGGAACCTACGTGGATGCGACCGGAACCAACCATGGTTTCGTGCGCCACGTGCAGGGCGCAATTACCGTATTCGACGTGCCCGGCGCCACCTCAACGCAAGTCACCGGCATTAACAAAGCGGGGGAGATCGCGGGCATTTACCAGGAGAACAGTCCGCTGCACGGGTTTGTGCGCAGCGCGCAGGGCGCCATCGCCACATTTGCCGCGCCAGGGGGAACGGTGACGATCACCTATGCCGCGAGCATTAACAACGCCGGAGACATCGCCGGATATTACGACGACTCAATAGGATTAGGACAGCATGGTTTTGTGCGCAGTCCGAGTGGCGCGTTTGTTTCGTTCGATTGCGCGGCAGAGTATGCCACCGAAGGCTTGAGCATCAACAGCCAGGGGGCCATTACGGGCATTTGCAACGACGGCGGGGAACTCGGCTTCCTGCGCGTGCCCTAGCGTTGCGCCTCTCTGCGAAGAGCGAATGACATGACAACCTTGACGCCTTACCTCTTGTTCGACGGCACTTGCCATCAGGCCATGGAGTTTTACAAAACCTGCTTCGGCGGAGAACTGTCTTTGACGAAAGTGAAGGACTCACCGGTTAAGGACCAGATGCCGCCGGTCCAACTGGACAAGACCCTCAATGCACACCTCAAGAGCGGGAATCTGGAGATTTCGGCGTCGGACTGGCTCCGGCTCGACGAGACCCCAGTTCGCGGCAACACGGTCTGCCTTTTCCTGAGCGGAGAAACGTTTCAGGAGTTGAAGGTTCTCTTCGAAAAGCTCTCCGATGAAGCGGAGGTCACCGACCCCTTGAAAGAGATGTTCTTCGGCATTTACGGGGCACTGAACGACAAATTCGGAGTCCGCTGGATGTTTCGTGCACCGCCGAACGGCCAGTAAACGACCGCCGGCCATGGAGAAGAGCTTCCGAAAGAAACGATACTGACCGGGACATGATGTATAATGTACATCATGCGGCGTACGCAACTCTACCTCGACGATCATCTCTGGAGCGCTCTTCACACGCAGGCCAGGAGCCGGAAGACCAGCGTCTCGGAGCTCGTGCGGGAAGCCATGCGCGAGCGGTATTTGGGTAAGCGAGAGGAGCAGGCGAAGGCCATGCAGGAATTCGTCGGAATTCGCAAGGACAGCGCGGAACCCGTCGACGCGGTGAAGTACATTCGCAGCCTGCGCCGCAGCAATCGTTTGGGACGCCTTAACAGCAAATGACCGTCCTCATCGATTCAGATATCTTGATTGAGGTCTCTCGCGGCAGAAATAGAGCCCTTGTTTCAAGATGGATAGAATTGAGCACTTCAGACGCCGCCGTTCTGTACTCACCGGTTACTGTGGCGGAACTCTGGGCCGGCGCGCGGCCCGGCGAGTCTGACGCTCTCCGCGGCCTTTTCAGGTCGCTGACCTGCGCTCCCATCGATGAGGAGGTGGGCCGTCAGGCCGGAGCCTATCTCCAGCGATACCGGCGGAGCCATAGCGTCGAAGTCGCCGACGCCTTAATCGCCGCGAGTGCGGTAGCGAACCACGCGGAGTTGTGGACACGAAATCGCAAGCATTACCCCATGGCGGACATCTCATTCTTCGCGTAACGCCAAGCGCACAACCTCCGGGGGAAACCACGATGACACATCTCGCCGGTGTTTTAGCCCACTGAAAACAAATGTTCAAGTGCAACGCGTAAGCCGCCGGCCCAACGCGCCCGTGGTATGTCTGGATCAGGAAGGTCCGACAATACATCAGGAGACGTATGCCCACTCGCGCACCCACCCGTTCCGAACCCTCGCCGCCCCAAAAATCCCCAATCGTTCGGACGTCCAGATTGGGTTCGGCATTTATTGCACGAATTGATTCTAAATTACTTATTGGGTTCGTTGGTCGCAAAATGCAATTTTGCCGATTCCGCGCCCCGTGATAGCCTGCACCTTCGGAGTCACTACCTTATGAAGCGATGTTTCCCGGTATTGGCCGCCGCACTGATGGTTTCGCTTTCCTCATTCGGCCAATCCAAACAGAAGATCTTCCACCTGGCGATCGGAGATCCCGAACGGCGCACGCGCGATGCCCGCGTGCTGCTGGACGCCATCACGGACTCGGACAAGGGTGACGTGTTCTCCGTCAACCAGCTTGCCGCCCGCCTGCACGATACGCGGTTGCTGCTGATCGGCGAAGAGCACACCACGGCCGGCTTTCATCGCGTCGAGCTACGCGTGATCCGGGCTCTTCAGGACGCCGGGCGGAAGGTGACGATCGGTCTCGAAATGTTTCCGTATACCGAACAGAAGTCGCTCGATAACTGGGGAGACGGGCTGCTGACCGAAACGGGCTTCGTTACGTTGGCGCGCTGGTACGAATTCTGGGGTTACTCATGGGACTACTATCGCGACATTTTTCTCTACGCTCGCGACCATCGAATTCCCATGTACGCCGTGAATACGCCGCGCAACGTGGTGACGGCTGTCCGTCAAAAAGGAATCGACCACCTCTCGGACAGCGAACGGCAGCACGTGCCGCCCCAGATCGATGTCGACAATGGGATCACCTGGTGTTTTTCCAGGCGTCCTTCGACGACGATGACTCGATGCACGGCCATATGCCCGCATCCATGCTGAAAAGCATGCAGGCCGCGCAAGCCACTTGGGACGCCAGCATGGGCTACAACAGCGTAAAGGTTCTGAAAGGCGCCCCTCCCGATTCGATGCTGGTCGTGCTGGTGGGCAGCGGGCACGTGGCTTATGGCGTGGGCATCGAGCATCAGGCCAGGCAGTGGTTTGACGGCAAGATCACCACGCTGATTCCCGTCGCTGTCGAGGACTCCGACGAAAAGCCGGTCGCGAGCGTCAAAGCCTCCTACGCGGATTTCGTCTGGGGAATTCCGTATGAGCGCGACTCGCTCTACCCGTCGCTTGGCTTCTCTACAACCGAAGCCGGCGGGGCGCGCAAGATCATCGACATTGAGAAGGATTCTATTGCCGCCCGGAGCGGATTCCAGGTGAATGACCTGGTACTTGCGCTCGACGCCATCGCGGCGCCGGACCGCGAAACCTGGAACCGCCTGATGGCCGCCAGGAACTGGGGCGATTCCGTAGTGGTCACGGTCAAGCGCGGCGACGCCGAGGTTAAAATCAATGCGGAACTCCGCCGGAAGCCGAAGGAGCAGCACTAACCGTGGTTTCCCGCAAAGGCGCCAGCAAACAGGATCGAGATCAGATCGTGGGAAGTGGTGACTGATCCCACTAGGGCCATAGCGGCGCGTTTGGCACGCTGGAGGGCGGGCAATTCTGCCCGCAGCCGGCTCTTGCCGCCTAAAATGCGGCTGCGGCCAAGATTGGCCGCCCTCCAAAAGCCAAACGGACCGGCTTGGTCATGGACATGATCTGGAAGATGCTGTCCTTTTGCATGGCCCGCCCGGCTTCGATGTCGGCCATGCCCTGCGCCTGGAATTCGACGATCCCGCCACCATGCGCCACCAGGGTGGCCACGCCGGCGACGCGCGTCACCGCTCCGCAAGCGGCGAGCGGAAGGATACAAAAAGTCCGCACGGCTAATCAGCTTAGCTGAAGGCAATCTATCCGGCAAACCGGTTGATAATATGAATATGCCCTTCGTGTCCATTCCCCAGGCTATCGACGAAATCCGCTCCGGCCGCATTCTGGTTGTGGTGGACGATGAAGATCGTGAAAACGAAGGCGACCTGACCATCGCGGCGGAAAAGGTCACCCCGGAGATCGTCAACTTTATGGCCACGCATGGGCGCGGCCTGGTCTGCCTGGCTCTGACGCCCGAAAGATGCGACGCGCTACGCCTGCCGTTGATGTCGCCGGTGAACACTTCGAACTTCGGCACCGCATTCTGCGAATCGATCGACGCGCGCGACGGCACCACCACGGGCATCTCGGCGGCCGACCGCACCTGCACGATCCTGACGTCTATCCGGCCCGATTGCCACCCGGGCGATCTGGCGCGGCCGGGCCACGTGTTTCCTTTGCGCGCGCGCGAAGGCGGGGTGCTGGTGCGGGCCGGCCAGACCGAAGCTTCGGTGGATCTGGCGCGGTTGGCCGGTCTGACGCCGGCGGGCGTCATCTGCGAGATCATGAATGACGACGGCAGCATGGCGCGCGTGCCGCAACTCGTGGAATTCTGCCAGCGGCACGGCCTGAAGATGATCTCGGTGGCCGATCTGATCCGCTACCGGCTGCGGCACGAACGCTATATCCGGCGGGTGGTGGAAGGCTGCATGGAGACCGAATTCGGCCCATTCAAGACTTACGCCTACACCAGCGACATTTCGCCGGAGATGCACATGGCGCTGATCCGCGGCGACGTGGCCGGCAAAGAGCGCGTGCTGGTAAGGATGCACTCGCACTGCGTCTTCGGGGATGTGTTCGGTTCCACGCATTGCGATTGCCAAAAACTCATCCGCGGCTCGCTGGAGCGCATCGCCGGGGAGGAATTGGGCGTGCTGGTCTATCTGCACCAGACCGGGCCGGGGTTCCGGGTACAAAAGACCGCGGGCGGCCTGGACCAGATGGTGTCGCACGGGCGCGATTTCATGCACTATGCCGGCGCCGCCGGGCAGACGCAGTTGCAATACGAGAGCGGCATCGGCGCGCAGATTCTTTCGGATCTGGGATTGCACACCATCCGGCTGCTGACCAATCACCCGCGCAAGATCGTGGCGCTGGAAGGGTTCGGCATCGAGATCGTCGAGCAGGTCCCGGTGCCGATCGGCACGCGATCCGGGTTGCTGTAACGCAATTATGGCATATTTGCGGATCTTCTAGTATGATAGTCCCGGGAGGACGCTATGCTGCAGATCCGCTCCACCGTCAAGCTGGATGATATCGAAGCTGTTTTGAAAGCGGTCGCGCATCGCCACAACGCCAATGTGACGGTGGTCAGCCACTTGGGGCAGCCGCCTCGCGCAGGGGTGGTGGATGGCCCGCGGGAGGCTCTGGTCTTTACCTTTTATCATCCCAAACTGCACACGACGCTGCTGGCCGCCGATATCCGGTTTGCGGGGTTTCTGCCCTGCCGCGTAGCCGCGTGGGCCGAAGGGGATGGAATTATACTGCAAGCTTTATTGCCCTCGGAATTCTGCGGTGTGCTGGGCCGCGCGGACCTGGAAACGATGGCCTTGCCGCTAGATGCCGTGTTGCGTGGAATTCTGGAAACGGCCGCGCAGCCACTCACCTCCGCCGCGCGGAGCCGTCCTGGAGTGGAGACGTCGCGATGGGGCGCCACCGAGGACCAGGTGAATATGCAGGCCACTTTGCCCCAGCGGATCGACTACCGCGGCACAAAAATCGAGGACGAAGCCGGCACGGGCACACACGATACACTCGGCGGATAAGCGTCAGCGCGGCCGCGCGGCGCCGAAGGTGAACCAGGACCGGACCACTTGCATCCGGTTGTTCAAGTCGGCGGTGGCTACGAAGCCGGGTTCCGCGGGCGTGCCAAAACGCAGATCTAGGGCTTGCACGCGCGTGCCGCCCTCCACGCCCGCAAGCGGCATGCTCAGTTCCAGCGGGTATTGCGAGAATTTGAAAAAAGCGCGAAAATCGGGCGAATTGTTGGCTGCCTGAATCGCTAAGCTGGGTTCCGCTTTGTAGAAAATGGAGCCGCGCGCCGGATCGAATTCCTCTAGCAGGCTGAAATCCAGCACCCTGTAAAAATCCCGCGTTTCCACCAGCCCACGCCAGGCCATGGGATTCACCGGGCCGGGCAGCGCCGCCACCCGCAGGGGCGCCGCGCCGGCATAAATACGGGAGTCGAGTGTGGCCGCCGCGCGGGCGTGCAGCACACCGCGTCCGAGATTGTAAAACACCAAAAAGAGCAGCGCGAAAATCGCAAGTCCGCGACCCGCGTTTTTCGTGCGGGCGCCGATTTCCGTGTTTACCAGGCGCGCAATCACCGGCCCGGCCAGACTCACCAGCAACACTGCCCAAATCCACAGATCGACTACCGCGGTGGTGTCCAGATGGAACCAGCGTCCGGAGAAGGGCAGCAGAAAACGAATTCCATAAGCATTGGTGTAATCGAGTAGCAGATGGGACGCCACCGCCACCAGCGAGATGGCATAGGCAGGCAGCCAACGGAACGGTTGGCGGGTGAATAGCCGCACCACCAAAATGGGCAAAAGCGCCATCACCGGCCAGGCGGCCAGCGAATGCGCTAAGTGCCGGTGGTAATTCAGGTAGCTGAGCTGGCCGCCGGCCAGCGTCACGATATCGATATCGGGGGCGTTGGCTGCCAGCACCAGAATCCAGGGAGCCTGCGCGGAGAAGCGGTTTAAGCCCGCGCGGGAGAGGAACAGGCCGGTAGCGGAATGGGTAAGGGGATCCATGGGGGCCGCAGGCCGGATTGTATCATGGGGGTGAAAGAAGGCGGTCCCCGGACGCATTTGGGGACCGCAAGACGGGCTGCCGCTCAAGCCGCGGAGAGCCCGATAGGTGGGCGCAATACCGGGGCGGGCGCGCGCTTAGGCACGATCGCCATAGCCTTCTCCGAACGATCGTTGCGCATGGTGCCGCCGAAGTATTCGTCCAGGGGAAAGAGACTGTAAGGCTCCAGTTCCCGGAAAACCCGCCCCAGCTTCTGCTCGACCTTATAAAGAATATGAAAAAATGTGCCACGGTCGATTTGCAGGCGCCAACAACAAAGTTTCCAGTCTGCTCCCAAGAGATAATGAAAACGGAAAAGGTCGTACTCCATGGGACTCAGCGCGTTACGGCTCACCAAGCAGAAATCCGCTATATATTCCTCCACTTTCCGGCCATAGCTCAGGCGGTTATCCTTGCCGTGGCAGAACTCGAGTCGCGCGCGGCTCAAGTGCCGGTCCTGGGTCACACAATGCCGAAAGCGCGCATAGCAGGCGCGAAAAACGGCGCGAAAGACGCAATTGCAGGGGACCTCCCGGTCGTTGCGGCCGATGCGCATTCCATAACCATGGCAATGCGCACAGGTGGTTTTTGCCAGCGCGATTGTTTGTGATCGATCCCAATTCATCGTTTGAAAATCCTCCCGGCAGCCCCTATGTGCCGGGCGGCCAGTATGATAACTTGCTTCAAATCTATCGCCCGACACGGAATCGTCAAGATATTGTGATATATTTCACGCAAACGTCGTTTTATTATTGGGTCAACAGGGAGCGCATGTTATTCTTCAGCAGTAGGTTAATGGATTAGTAATATATCAGAAATAATCGTAGTACTATGAGTGCTATTCAGGAATATCTTAAATTTAGGCCGTACCTATTCCTGCTAGGAATAGGGTGTGGAACTTTGCCGGGCCAGCTTCGGGCTTCTGCGGCTGCGGCTGATATCCGGAATTCGGGACCGCGTCCGCAACGGCGAAATCAGCGAACGCCGATTGGCCCACGTTACGGGAGTTTCGCAGCCGCATATCCATCATGTGCTAAAAGGGACGCGTGTCCTCTCGCTGGAAATGGCCGATCAAATTATAGAGCGTCTGCAAATCGACCTGATGGAACTCTTGAGCGGCGCCGAGGTCGAAAACGTGCGCGGCGACGCAACATGCCGTGAACAGGCCGATGCGTGCGAGTGCGGCACGGTGCCGCTGCTGGAAGGCTGGATCGGACCGGCACATCCCTATCCCCGGCTTTCAGGTTCGGGGCGATATCCATTCGCGGCGTCCGATGTGGCAGCCCTGGACGCGCCCGTGGCCGCGCGGCTGGCGCCGGATCCGCTGCGCGGCCCCATTTTCGGCAGCCGTGGCGTGGTGCTGCTGGAGGGCTCGGAACGAATCCGGCGGCATCCCGGCGAAGAGGGCTATTTTGCTCTGGATATGGGAGGCAGCGGCACGATCGGATGCGTTCGTTGCGTTGCTCCGGGTTCGTACTTGTGGGCGCATCCGGGAGGCGAGTGGCAGCCCCTTTCCCGGGCTGGCCGCGACCCTCTCGATGCGATTCAAGGACGGGTCAGCCTGCTGGTGCGGCCGTTGTGATCTAAGCGCCAGGGAGACAAGTCCAGCGGACTGGAGTCCGCCGCTCGAGTTTGGACATTTGGTGTGCCACCAATTGTAATGGCTGGCCGTCGCCCGTGGCGCACGCTTCAGCGTGCCGCGGCGGACTTCTTCAGTCCGCCGTTTGCGGCGGGACTTAAGAGTCCCGCCGGCACGCTAATGCGTGCGCCACGGGCTTGCATGGCCGGCTTACTCGTGCCGCAACGCGCTCAGCGGATCCACCATCGCTGCGCGCCGCGCCGGTATCCAGCACGCCAGAAGCGCAACGGCAGCCAAAAACATCGGCACTACCGTGAACGTGACGATATCGTGCGGCCGGATTCCATATAAGAATCCGGCTGAGAACTTAGCCATAGCCCATGCGGCAGCCAGGCCCAGCCCCATGGCGATCAGCGTCAGAGACATGCCCTGCCGCATGACCAGCCGCCGCACAGCTCCGGCCTGCGCGCCCAGAGCCAGCCGGATGCCGATCTCACGCGTCCGCCGGCTAACCGCGTAGCTCATCACTCCATACAGCCCGACCGCGGCCAGCAATAGGCCCGTCACCCCGAAAACGCCGAATAATGTGCCGGCCAGCCGCGGCAGGAACAGCGCGTTGCGCAGATGCTCTTCCATGGTTTCGGCGCTGAAAATGGCCAGTGCGGGATCGAGCGCATGAATCTCGCGGCGCACCGCGGCCGCCACCGCCGCCGAGCCGGCGTCCGCACGCACCAGCACCGCGTATCCCAGGAACGATGGATCGCCCCCGATGCTCTGATCGAGCGACCGGAAGAGAACCGGCCGAAGTTCCTCGCCCACGGTTCGCGACTTGATGTTCCGCACCACGCCCACGACTTCGTAAGTCGCGCCGCCGCCCGTCACGCGCCGTCCGATAGGGTTCTCGCCATTGAATACCCGCGCCACGAACTCCTCGTTTACCACGGCGACCTTCGGCCCGGCGGCGGTTTCGCCGCCGAAATCGCGTCCCGCCACGCGCGGAATGCCCAGCGTCTTGAAGTAGCCGGGACTGACCATGTACATGTCTACGCCAGGATCGGGGCCCTCCGCCTGGGCCTTCCCCTCTCGATGAAACTCGTCGCGCCGTCCGCCCTCCGAGAGCGGCACCACGTCGGTACACGCCGCCGAGACCACGCCCGGCAAAGCGGACACGCGGCGCCGCAATTCGGCGAGCAACTGCGTGGTCCGCTCGGCCGTATATCCGTGCACGCGTGGATCGATGGACATGCTCAGGATGCCGTGCGAGCGGAATCCCGCATCCATGCGCGAGGCGCTCGCCAGGCTGCGCAGGAACAGTCCTGTCGCGCAGAGCAGCACCAGCGACATGCCCACTTGCGATATCACCAGCACGTTGCGTAGCGTCCAGCGCCTGCCCGGACGCGCCAGCGCGTCTTCGCCTTTCAGCGCGCCGGCCAGCATGGGACGAACGGCTACCCACGCCGGCACCAGCCCGAAGATCAGCCCCGTTCCGCCGCTCAGCGCGAACGTGTACAGCAGGACCCGCCAATCGATCGCGATGTTCAGATCGAGCGGCACCGGCGCCGGGAAGTGGAATGCCGACAAGGCCTGCGTCGCCCACAACGACAGAACCACGCCGAGCAGACCGCCGCCCAGCGCTAGCAATAAGCTCTCGGAAAGCATCTGGCGCATCAGGTGGCCGCGCGTGGCGCCCAGGGCAAGCCTTACCGCCAATTCGCGTTGGCGGCCGGATGCCTGTGCCAGCAGCAGGTTGGCGACGTTGGCGCAGGCAATTGCCAGCACCAGCAGCACCACTACCGTTAGCGCCGCCAGAAACGCGATGACTGCGCCCCGGTCGCGCGGCGGCAGTGACCCGGCGGGCTCGAACCGGAAGCCGCCGTCCTTCTCCGATTGCGGAAATGCCCGTCCCAAATTGCGGGCGACTACGTTGAGTTCAGCGGCTGCCTGCGCGCGCGTCACGCCGGCCCCGAGGCGCCCCGCCACCGTGATCCAGTGGTAGTCGCGCGATTGGTAATTGGCCGTGTTCGGCAGCAGCACATCCAGGTTGCCGAGCGGCACCCAGAATTGGCAATCGAGGACCAGGTCAAGCCCACGGAATCCGAGCGGCGCCACTCCCACCACAGTGAAAGGGTGGCCGGACAGCATGATCGGCTTACCGGAAATAGCTGGATCCGCGCCGAAGCGACGCTGCCAGAGGCCGTGCCCAATGACAATCACCGGTAGGCGCTCTTCCCCGCTGCGGAAGCCGCGGCCCAACGTCATGCCCAGTTGCGCCACATCGAAGAAGTTGGATGTGGCCGCCTGGCCCCACACGCGCTCCGGCTCGCCTTGGCCGCCGATCGAAGCGGGCAACAGTTCGTAGAAGCCGGTGACCCCGGAGAACGCTTTGGTTTGCGCGCGCAGGTCCGCGAAGAGCGGCCACGAAAAAGCATTGCAGCAGTCGCCATGCTCGGTTGTGTGCAGCGTCATCAGCGTGCTGGGGTTGCCGACGGGCGCGGGACGCAGAACGAACCGGCTGACCATCGAGAAGATGGTGGAGTTCGCGGCGATACCCAGGCCGATCGAGACCACCGCGGCGGCCGCGAAGCCGGGTGCTGTGGAGAGCCGTCTGAATGCGTAGATCACAAACCCTAGACGCCGGGAGCGCCGCATCGTTAACGTGGGTGTGCAATCGCGGACCCGCGCCGGTTTCTCGCCAAGGCGCCAAGTGACCGCCAAGCCCGCCAAGAGAGGACGAATTAGGTCAAAAGATTTCTTTGCGCCCTTCGCGGTCCCCTTTGCGACTTTGCGAGAAACCGAAACGGTTACACTATCTATCTGGAGGCTCTGTGTATGTCCCACCTACGTATAGCCATCCTGCTCTTCGCCGTCGTACCCCTCGGCTACGCATCGGAACCAGCCTGCCGCTACCCGGAAGAAGCCCGCGCCCTGGTCACCGATTGGACCGGTAATCTCGCCGCCGGCTATCGCGCCAAACTCCAGAGTTCCCCAGACGATGCACCCACTCTTTTTCTGGTAGGCGTCTCGCTGCTCCCCAAAGACATCCCCGAAGCCGTGCGCGATTTCGATCGCGCCATTGCCAAAGACGCCCGCTATCCCTGGCCGTACTTCGAGCTGATGGAAGTTTACGCCAACCTGCAGCCGGACCCCTCCAAACTGGCCGTGAACATGCGCGCCTATCGGGACCTGTGCCCGGCCAATGGCGACGCCTTCCGCTTTCTCGCGCGCCTGTCGGATCGCGCGGAAACCCGGGCCTTCGCCGGCCAACTGCGCACGCTGCTCGAAGCCACCCACGCCGCACCCGACCTGGTGCGTTACGCGGATCTTTGGGCCGCCGAATTCCGTTCCGCTCCGCCCGCGGATTTCGACGCCCTGCGCGCCCGCGTACGCGGAGATCTAAAACGTCTCGAGCCTCTCGCCCAAAAAGATCCCGCCTTGCTGGAGGCGCTCGAAACCGGCTACAGGCTGACTGGCCAGACGGAAGCGGCCAAACAGGCCGCGCATGACGCCCAGCGCGCGTCCGATCCGGCGCTGGCGGCCTATCGCGCGTGGACCCAGGAACATCCCTATTCGTCGGCTATAGGCAACTCTCCCGAGGCGTTGCGCGTGTACCGCGAAGCCCAGCGCAAAGAGGCCGAGGAACTGGTCGCCAAATGGCCCGACAGCCTGGCGAGCTGGATGCAGATGCTGCAAACATCGTCCAGCGCCGAACAAGCCGGCCAGGCGGGAGAGAAAGTAATTCAACTGGCCGCCCAAGCCGGCCCGGAAGAGCGTGGAGGTTCGTATGGCAAGGTAGCCCAGGTCTGGTTTCACCACGGCGTCCGCTTAAAGGATGTGCCCGCACTGGCCGCCCAGGCGCTTCGCGACCTGGATCGCGCCGAGTCCGCCGAGGGGCCCGTGGTCATCAAAAGTGCCCGGGGGTTCCAGATCGAGCTCTTCGCTGCCCTTGAACGCTTTGACAGCTGGCGTGTCCTGCTGGAGGCCGAACTGCGGTTGGGCGACCTGGATCAGGCCGCGCGTGTCCCCAAGGACATGCAAGCCTGGCTGGCGGCCCACCCGATCACACCCGATACGCCACCGAACGTGGTCACTTTCTATCCCGGCTGGCAAGGCGAAATCGACAATGCCCTGGGGAGAGTGGCCGAAGCCCAGGGTCATAAGGCCGACGCCCTCGCTTACTACCAGCGCGTGATTCTGGGATGGCCTAAGCAGTATCGCGGAAAGACCCTCCTCGCGCGCGCCCAGGCGCTATGGAAAGACCTCGGCGGAACCGACGAAGGATGGCTGGCATGGTCCAGACCGGTTGAACCCAGGCCCGATGCCAAGCCGCCGGTTCGCGTTGCGGCGGCGCCCTCCGCTGGCGCCGAAAGCACGCCGGGCTGGGTGAAAGTGGATCGCACCTTCGCCGGATTGAACCTATCCGATCTCGCCGGTAGGGTCTGGACCGTCGCCGACCTGCACGGCAAAACCACGCTGATCGACGTGTGGGCCAGTTGGTGCGGCCCGTGCACGGCGGAGCTACCGCATATCCAGGAACTCTACGACAAGATCAAGGCGCGCACGGATGTGCAACTGATTACTCTCGATGTGGACGAGAATCCCGGCATCGCGGATCTGTTCGTGAAGCAGCAGCACTATACATTCCCGGTGCTGGTGGCCGCGGGATACTTCGCCGGGATCCAGCCGGAATTAAGTGTGCCCCGGACCTGGATCGCGGATAAGACGGGCGCCATCCATCTGGAAAAAATCAACTCCAACGAGGTCAACGGTTCTCCTACTTTCGTGCAGGATGCCCTCGATCAACTGAACCGGCCGTAAAAAGGAGATCTACTGCGACCGGTCGGCTGAGTTCGATGCCATCTTGCCTTTGCTCAGGTCTTTCGCCATGGTCAAATGCTCCCGCAGCGTGGGCAGAGCCTTGTTGGCGAAATCCTTCACGGCCGCGTTGTTGCCGTTCTGCGCTTCGTCCTGAAATGCGCGGACGTCTTCCTCATGGTCTTTCACTTGAGCTTTGGCGTAGGCTTTGTCGAATGCCGCGCCGGACAGCTTCGACAACTTGTCGATGCGCGACTGATGCCGGGAGTCGAGCGCGTCGGGAATGGTCATGGATTGCGCGCTGGCCACCTGCTTCAACTCGTCGTTCGCCTTGGTATGATCGTCCACCATTTTCTGGCCATATTGTTTTACGGCATCCGACGATCCTTTTTCGGCGGCCAGTTTCCCCATGGCCACTTCGGCCATCCCGCCCATGGCGGCGTCTTGCACGAACTCCTTATCGTCCGCCTTCATCTTGATTTGGCTCGTGTCATTGGGCATGCCCGGCTGATTGATGGGGTTCGTGCCCGGCATGGGGCGGCTGGGCTGGCCCATCGATCCGGGCGCCTGCGCGAACGCCATCCCCGTTACAAATGCGATACCTGCCAATAGTGTTTTTCGCATAGAATCCTCTCTTTCCAGTTCGACGTTCGGTAGTGTGGCGGGGTGTACCCCGCGAGCTGGCGCCTGGGTACCGGCTTAAACGCCGCAGTGTCCCATTTCACACGGTGGGGTTGTTTGCGAGAAGACATGCATCGTAGGGATTACGGTTTACCGGATGTCGCAGGGCTGTTGAGGGGCGCAAAGTGGGATCGACCAGAGAAAACTGGTCTTCAACAAGCGATCGAATGGAACATTCATGTATGTTGCCTGGGCGGCAGCCTGGCCGCGCACGACGGTCAAGCCGAGAAGCCTCGAGTATTGCAAATCGTCGGAGAGCAGGACATCGACCGGAGGCTGAGGAGGCCAACTGGCTCGCCGGTGGCAGGTCATGCAATTCGTGACGACGCCGTCGAGCATGGCTCCCTCGAGATAAGGGTTGTACGCGATGTGGGGAGTCCCGTCGGGTTCTCGCGGGTTGTCCATATCATACGAAATGTTCATCAGATAGTTGCGCCAGACGCCTTTCAATTCCGAGGGCCTGTCGGCGGCGAAGGGCCCTTCGTCGGGACGGTCGTGCCACCAGAATGTCATCCAGAACCAGTTTTCGAGTTCGCGCGTGGTGACATGCATTCCTACCAGGACGAGCCGATCGCCGGCCGCCGCGTCGGGAAACTCGGATTGAATGCCTTTTAAACGCGCCGCGGCGATTTGGGC
>JBEKIM010000114.1:0-16557 GCA_050011755.1 Bryobacteraceae bacterium
GCGCCTGCGGTCTTATGCGATCGCAGCCGAAATCCGGAATGCAATAACCTGAGCATTGGGCTTCCGTCGCCGTCAACTGTGATAATCGAAATCCGCCCAGACCGCGGCGTGATCGGATGCGCCGGTGGCCCGGCGTGTTTCCAGATCGACGTCGTTGGCGCGGCAAACCGCCGCCAGCGGATCTGTCGCCAGAATATGGTCGATCCGCCACCCCCAGTTATGCGCGAAGGCGTTGCGGAAGTAATCCCAGTAGGTATACTGGACGCGGTCGGGATAGAGTCGGCGGAATACATCGATGAATCCCCATCCGGCGGCGAAGCGATACGCGTCGCGCGCGTCGATATGGAAGTCCGGATCCTTGACACGATGATCGGGATGGTACACATCGATCGGTTCGGGTGCGACGTTCAGATCGCCGAGCCAGATGGCCGGCATCGCCGGATCCAGCCGCTCGCTAAAATACCGGCGGACGCGGTGAAACCACTCCAGCTTGTAGACGTATTTGTCGGTGCCGATCTTGTATCCTTGCGGAACATAGGTGTTCACGATCGGCAAACCGTCGATTACAGTTTCGAGGATACGGACATCTTCGCTGTCAGGTCCGGTGCAGAGGCCATGGAACACGGAATCGGGCTCGCGGCGGGACAGAGTGGCGACCCCGTTGTACCCCTTCATGCCGCGGAACGCAACGTGGTATCCCGCATCGCGGAAAGCGGCGGCTGGAAACTCGCCGTCGGGTACCTTCGTTTCCTGCAGGCAGAGCACATCGGGTCGATTCGCCGCCAGCCAGTCTACGACGAGCGGCAGCCGCCGGCGCACCGAGTTGATATTCCATGTCGCAATTCTCATTGTGCCTCAGCCGGCGACGTTCTTCCGCATAATCCATGTAGTCATCGATCGTTGATTTTGTACGACGGTAGTCTTCAAAGGGTCGGCTAATTCCCCGCCCAGCTCCGCGGTGAACCGTAGCAAGAGCGCCTCGTCCACGAGATAGCGCTCCGAACCGTCGGGCAACCGGTAGCGGCGTCCTGCCATTTGCTGGACTTGATTCTCCATTCCAATCGAAGATGCAAGCCGGCAGAAGAGCATTCCCCCCGGTTTCAATGTGCGCCAGGTGGCGCGCAGCATCGCTTCAAAATGATCGTCTCCGGAGGCGAAGTGCAGCACGGCGCTGCTGATCGCGAAGTCGGCGAATCCGTCCGGGAAGGACATCTCTTCGATCGCCTCCAGCCGAAAATTAACCTGGCCGGAAAGTCCAGGCGCGAGAACCTCAGCGAGCCGGCGCGTCTGCTCGACGGCGTTTGAATCGCTATCCACGCCGAATACTTCGTACCCCTGCGTCAGAAAGTAAACGAGGTTGCGCCCGGACCCGCAGCCCGCGTCCAGGATCCGCATTCCGGCTCGGATGCGGCCGCGGAGAAGCTGATCGAAGAGGTAGATATCTATTTGGCCGAACTGTTCTTGAAGATCGGCCATGGAGTGGTGTCTTACGCTCCCAGGAACGCGTGGGTGCCGTGCGTGATGGCGGCGCCCGCTCGTAGCGCCGCGGCGATGGTCACCACTTCGGCGATCTCCGGATCGGTCGCGCCGGCCTTCCGGGCCTTGCCCGAGTGGATCTCGATGCAGTAGGGGCATTGCGTGGTGAAGGCAACGGCCAGCGCCATCAGCTCTTTGTACTTGACAGGGATCGCTCCGTCTGCCATGGCGGCTTTGTCAAAAGCCCAGAAAGCTTGCATCGCGGCGGGCGCGTTCGCTTCGATAGTCTTCAGTTTTCCCAGATTACTCATGCTGTACATGGCAGATCTCCCTTTTCTTGAGAAGCACAATTGTACCTCACGAAGAGTCCTCGCCCGGAACTGGCGCGAACAGAGAACCATCAATCCATATGTACGATGCCGCGCTGCAAAGCGGTCACTACTGCCTGGGTTCGATCTTCAACGCCGAGCCGGCTCAGAATCACGCTGACGTGACACTTCACGGTCGACTCCGTTATTCCGAGGAGCCCGGCGATCTCCCTGTTGCTTCGTCCACGCACCAACAGAGTGAGGACCTCACGTTCCCTGCCGCTCAAATCGGAATTTGGCGTGCGCGCTGCCAGGCTTTGCGCGATCGGAGGCGGCAGGAACCGCATGCCGGCGTGCACCTTGCGCACCGCGTCGATCAGATCCCCGTGCGACATGCCTTTCAACAGGTACCCTTGCGCACCGGCGGCTAATGCCTGGTGAATATCCTCGTCGCCTTCGTAGGTGGTGAGGACGACGAACCGGGCATGCGAATCCTGGCTACGAATCGTGCGAATCGCCTCCACGCCGCTCATTCCGGGCAGCCTCAGATCCATTAGCGTCACGTCCGGTTTATGTCGCCAGAACAACTTGGTAGCCTCCTGGCCGGTGCCGGCCTGTGCCACCACGGACATGTCCAATTGGGCGTTGATCATCGCCGTGACACCCAAACGCGTGACAGGATGATCGTCGACAACCATCACCCGGATCTTCTCTTCGGCGCTCATGCGGTGCCTCCGCTGGCAGTCCTGGTCAGCGGAACGGCTACTGAAAGATGGGTTCCCGTTCCTGGACCGCTGCGCAGAATAAACTTCCCTCCCAGATGCTCGATACGTTCCCGCATGCCGATAATACCGTAGTGCCCGTTGGCGGGCGAGGAAGGATCGAAGCCCCGGCCGTCGTCTTCTACTTGCATTCTTAACTCCCGGGCTCCAAACGACAGCCGCAAGCGCACACTGGTAGGCGCCGCGTGCCGGACGGCGTTCGACAGCGCCTCGCGCGCCACCATCACCAGATCGTGCTCGATGGCGTGTTCGAGCGCGCGCGGCTTGCCGTCGGTGCCGAATTCGATCGGTATGTGCGACTCCTGGCTAAGCTGCTCCGCCAGCTTCGAGACGGTGGCGGTCAGTTCGCCTCCGGCATCCGGCGACTGGCGGAGATCCCAGACCACGCGCCGGGCCTCGTCAATCGTGCTGCGTATCTGCGTTCGCGCGCCCTCCAGCAGTCCTTGCTTCATGGCCGGATCCGCGTCGCCCACAGTGGCGGAGGCTTCCAGTAGCGCCGAGACGCCGCCGCATCCCTGGATGATGGTATCGTGCAGTTCGCGGGCCACGCGGTTGCGCTCTTCCAGTATGCCTTCGAAGCGGGCGTGAATCTGGCGCAGCCGGAACCGGTGTATGCCCAGCGCCGCCGCAGCCGCCGCGGCTACGCATAGAGTGAGGAACCAGGGCGTGGCGTAGAAATGCGGCTTCCAATACATCTCGACTGCCGCCTCGGAAACGCTGGCGGGAGCGTTCATCTCGTACGCCGCCACGCGGAACCGGTAGGGACCGGCCGGCAGGTTGGTGTAAAAGGCCAGGCGCCGGCCAAAGGCCTCGGTCCATTCATTGTCGAAACCTTCCAGTTTGTACCGGAAGCGTATGCGCTCTTGCGATCGCAGACGGATAGCGCTGTACTGGATCTCGAGTTTTCCGCCGCCTGGCGGCAATTCCAGCTTTCCACTAGTGGGCAGACTGCGGCCATCCGCCACGATGCGTTCGATCACTGCCGCGGGCGGGTTGCCGAACGCCCCGTAGCCGGGTGTGATGCGGACCGGTCCTTTGTTGCTGGGAAACCAAATCTCGCCATTAGCGGCCAGGCATCCGGCCGGCTGGGTTCCACCGTGCATCTGCGTGGTTTCCAAGCCGTCGGAAATACCGTACAGGGTGACGGCCGGACGAGTGCCTGGACTTTCGGCCACCCGTTCGAGATCCCGGCGCAGCACCGAAGATACTCCATTTGGACCGCTCATCCAGAACATACCGGCGGGATCTTCCAGGATGTGATAGATGCTGTTATTGGCCAGCCCTTGCGCGCTGGTGTAAGCGGTGAGGACGCCTGCTTTCCAGCGAAAGAGACCGGCGCCCAGGGTCCCCAGCCACAGCCCCCCGGAGGGATCTTCGTGGATGGCCCAGACTCTCTCCTCTCGCAGGCTCTCGACCACGGCATCATGCACGAACTTGTCATTATGCAAGCGGCTTACGCCATGGTCCGTACCGATCCACAGATCGCCGTTCCGATCCTCCGCCAGCGACCGAATGCTGAAATAACACAGACCCTGCGCCACGCCGTAGTTGGTGAAGCGCCCTTGCCGCCACCGGCTCACGCCTTCGTCGGTGCCGATCCACAAGCTACCGTCGCGTCCCTGATAGATTGCGCGAACAAAATCGTTGATCAGGCCGTCACGCTTGGTGTACTGCACGCTTCGCGAGCCCTCGATACGCCACAAGCCGTGCCCGTCGGTTCCCGCCCACAAGGTGCCGGCACGGTCGCGGAACAGGTTGCGGATGCGGATCTCATCGAGCGGTCCCCCGAATCGATACGGCCGGGCAGTTTGTCCGGCATAGCGATAGAGCTGCGTGCTGGCGATCCAAAGGCTCTTGTCCACGTCCTGATAAATGGTGCTGAAGTCGGATCCGGCGGCGCCGGGCAGGGGGAACGTGCTAACCGGCGTCGCGCTCAGCCGCAGCAGCCCGGTCTGTGTGCCCACCCAGAGATTGCCTTCGTGATCTTCAAGCAAAGAGAGTACTGTGTCGCTCGGTAGATAATCCGGGGCCCTGAGCCGCGTAAACCGGCCCGCCCGATAGAGGAAAATCCCTTCGCCGATGGTGCCGATCCACAACGCGCCATCGTGGTCTTCGCGCAGCACACGCACCGTGCCGGATATTTCCGGCACATGGACGAAGCGGCCGGTTTCTTCGGGACGCAGCTGTTCGAGGCCCGAAACCGTCCCCACCCATATCACGCCGTCGCGCGTCTCCAGAATGGATTTGACGCGGTGCTCGCTCGATCCGCCCTCCAGGCGGTATTCTACGGTGCGGCCATCGTCCAACATGAGCAGCGACGATCCGCCGACCCACAGCCTGCCGTGGCTATCCTCGCGAATGTCATGCACGGCGACGGCGGGCACGCCACCCAAGCCATCCACCCGCGCCAGGCGATCGCCGTGCAAACGAAACAGCCCGTCGTCGGTGCCTACCCAGAACTGTCCCCGGCGATCCTCCAAAATGCTGCGAACGAAGCCATTGGACAGGCCTTCCTCGCCGGAGAACCGGCGAAACTCGCCGCGATGATAGCGCACCACGCCGCCGCCTTCGGTTCCGATCCAGAGATCGCCGGCTCGTGAAACCAGTAGGCAGAATATACTGTTCGAGCGAAGGGCCGGGGTGTTTTCACGGTTGAACACCACCATTTCGGCGCCGTCGAAGCGCACCAGGCCGCCGCTGGTGCCGATCCAAAGGTAACCGTCCGGTGTTTGCGCAAGGGCTTGAACCGGCTCCTCAGGCAGCCCGTCCTGAGTCTGCCAGATGCGGCGGGAATAGCCTTGGAGCCCCCTCTGGGGAAGGGTTGCGGACCGGCCTGGCGCAAAGCAGAGCCAGAACGCGCAGGCGAGGCGGAGGATCATTCCATCCGCAGCGTAACAAAAGTCGGCGGTGATCGCACGATTTCAGCGGCATCAGCGCATGCGAAGCGTGGCTTCATATTCCGGAACCACATGAATACCCTTCAACTCCGCCATTTCGGCTTCCGCTCGAATGCGGGCCCCGGGTGCGAGGTAGATCGGCGCGTCGCCCCGTAGGGGCAGTACCTGCAACTCGAGATCGGGCCCGCTGCGCCAGAGGCCGATCTCCAGGGGAGCGCCGTGATAGAAATCGTCCGTGAGAAGGTGGTCTCCCACGTAGACGCGGGCGATGTCACCCACGTAGTCGAGGCTGATCAGCGTATGGTCGGTTTGCGGTACATGGATCTTCCACGCCGCGGCATGCGCGAAAGCTGAATCAGCCGGCAAGATGGCGGTTTCCGTCCCCATCTTTACCGGGTCGGCTTTTCCCTCCCGCACCTGGCGGACTTCCGCGGCCACCGAAACCGGCTGCACCCGGGCGACATATTGGTGGAAAACTCCATCCTCTCCGGCAGCCACCAGTCCCTGCGCTGCGCGATCCGGCGCCGGAAAGATCCCTACCCGCAGGCCGGCGGCATCGCGCGAGCGCAAATGGATCTGGTCGGCTTCGAACCACAGTTCAGCCGGCGATAACAGCAGGCGTTCTTTTCCGCCCAGGTTCGCCTTCCACAACTGGCGCGCCTGCTCGCGGGAAAGCAGGATGATGCCCGTTGTCTTGCCGTCCCGGCCGCGGACTTTCATGGCGGCGCCGGCGCCGGTTTGAACCCCATCCACGAACACGCGGCCCGCGGCGCCGCTCACGTGGGCGTGTGGCGCCTCAACAGCATCCACGGCAATCCCATCGAAAGCGAATTCTGGAGCAATCCCCGGCCAGGCAAAGAAAACCAGCGTCGCCGGATCATCGAGTTTGGCCACTAACTGGGCGGTGGCGTAACGGAGCGTAGCCCCGCCGATATCGAGGTTCACAGGCCAGACCGTATACGCGCCGCTGGGGACCGTCGCCGGCCGGCGCGGAACGTCGACGGATCCGGACGGCAACTGCAATTCCACCTGGAAACTTTGGCGATTCGGAAGCGGATAGTTACGTTGATAATTGTTGATAAAGATGAATCCGCTCCGGCCATTGATGCGCGCCGTCACCCGCGGCGTGGCGGTGTCCGATTTTCCTTCCGGCATGCGGGCGGGGAAGCGCACGGTCATAGGCGCCAGCGCGGCGCCGAAATCGTGCAGAAACAGATGCATGATCTTCAGGTAGGAAAATACGGGATGCAACTGCCCGAACTCGCCGATCGGCGCTTGATAATCGTATCCCTTCACCGGCAGATCGTTGAGCGAGCCGCTGGCCTGCGACTCCTGCAGGGTGGTCAGCTTTCCGTCCGGATTCGTCCCTCCGTGGAACATATAGTAGCCATATCCCACGGCCCCGGCGCCCAGTTTAGTTAGCGCCATGGCGGCGGTATCATCCGGGCTCAATACCGGCCTGCGGTGATAGGACTGCACCATGCCTCCGCCCATCTCGGCGGTGATAAAAGGGTAATCCTTGTATCGCGCGTCCAGATCGGGACGCTTCGAGCGCAGATCGTCTCCCACGTTCTCCTCGCAGCGGATGGCGGTGAAGAAGTAGTTTGGGTTGGGCGGGAGCGGACCCGGGGTGCGCCACCAGAATCCGTCCGCGTAGCCGCCGAACACCGGGATGGTGTCCCGACTGGGCACGGCGGCGTTGTCCCAGGCCGTGACCGAGTAGAACGGTGCTTCCAGTCCGGCTTCCCGCATCATCCTTCGCAACGTGAGGATGTGCTCCTCACCTTTTCCGGGACCCCGCGCGCTGTATTCGTTTTCCACTTGCAGGCCAATCACGGGCCCGCCATCCCGCCACAGCAGACCGTTGAGCTGCCTGGAGATTTCGCGAAAGTAACGGTCCACGTGCGCCAGGTACGCGGGGTCGTTTTCGCGCGTGGGTCCGCTGCGCAAGACCCAATCGGGAAGACCTCCATTGCGAGACTCGCCGTGGACCCAAGGCCCCACCCGGACCAACGCATACATGCCGTGACGGCCGCACAACTCAACGAAGCGGCGCAAGTCGCGCTGTCCCGACCAGTCGAACTGTCCTTCGACCTCTTCATGATGGATCCAAAAAACGTAGGTGGCCACAATTTCGACGCCGCCCGCCTTCATCTTCAGGATTTCCCGTTCCCACTCGGCGTCGGGATATCGCGCATAGTGGAACTCTCCCATTACGGGTAGCCACGGTTTGCCATCCAGGGAAAGATAGCGATTGTTGATCGCCAGCACATGACCGGCCGGTGAGCGGCCACCCACCGCAAACGGCAGATCATGCACGGGTTCGACGCGCTCTCTGGCGTCGATTGCGATCTTGCCCGATACATCGGCCAGCGTGGATTTTGAGCCGGCGAACCCAATTGTGCCGATTATGAGAGCGAGCGCGGCTGCCCGGCAACCTGTTTTCATCGCCTACGAACGTAGCGCGCGCCGCCGGCAAACGTATCCGACCAAAGTCTGATTCCGGAGATGAGCCCGCATCTGACGTGAATTAATCTTTTTTAATCCCCAAATCCAACTTTGGTTGGATTACTGCGCGCCGTACCCAACATACGATTGAATCGTTCTCGCTATAGATGGCGGCGCAGGATCGCTTACTGCCGGTACGCGCATTGTGTGCTGAACGGCACGTCGGCCTTTTTCGAACGCCGTCCACGAAAGGGTGGAGCATGTTGAAACGAACAGCGTTGTTCCTTGTAATCGGCGCGATCCTCTGTGCCATCCCCGGCAGCGCCCAGAACTCAAATACGGGCGAGATTAAGGGTTCGGTGACCGACCCTTCAGGAGCCGTTGTGCCTGGAGCGGCCGTATCGATCAAGAACGTGCAGACCGGTGTCGTAACAGCCACGACCACGAATCAATCCGGCTTGTACGATGTCCCGTTCCTCGCCCCGGGTAACTATACCGTCACATTCTCGAGGGACGGATTCCGCAATATCGTCCGCGAAGGCATTGTTCTCCAGATTGAAACGCTGGAGATTAGCGGGACGCTGCAAATCGGCACCTCTGCCCAGGAAGTCGTGGTGAGTGCCGGGGGACCGCTCGTAGAGACGGAAACCACCGAGCAGCACGTGGATTTGAGCGCGCAGGCAATTGCCACGGCGCCTATTGTGGGCACCGACTGGCGCGGCGAGATGATGCAGTTGATTCCCGGCGCGAATACCGGCGGGGGAACGGGTACGGCAGGAGGAGGCCAGTCGGCCGGCGTCAACGGCACCCAGGGATACAACATCAACTTCCTTTCCGACGGGTCGGCTGCCACGGCGCCGAGGGATTTCAATAGCAGCAACTACTACCCGCCGGTCGACACCATTTCCGAAGTGAGCATCAATTCGGGTAATGCTCCGGCGCAGTATGGCAACGGACTCACTTCCATCAACTTGATCACGAAGAGCGGGACCAACCAATTCCACGGCAGCGCTTATGAGTACGATCAAAACACGGCGCTCAACGCCCGAGGTTTCTACAATACGACCGGGCAAAAGTCCGTGGAACACTGGAATGAATACGGCGGCACCGTGGGTGGTCCAGTGATTAAGAACAAGCTGTTCTTCTTTTTTGCATACCAGCGCAACCCTTCCTCGACGCCGACTTCCGGACTCTACAGCTATCCGACCGCGGCTATGGAAGCGGGCGATTTTTACGGCATCGCAGGGGCCACCGGGAAGGCTTTCGGCCCGACCGGCATTCTGCAGGGAACCTACGATCCGGTAGCCTTGAAGCTCGAAAGCTATTTTCCGGCGGCCAGCGCCAAGGGATGGGTCGCGGGATGCCCTGGCCCGGTGAATGTATCGGCGAGCACTCCCCAGACCTGCCCGACTACGAACAATTACGTGTTCAACGGAACCAGCCCGAACTTGAACTCCTGGTACACCGGAAGAGCCGATTACAACATTTCCTCGAAGCAGAAGCTCTCGTATAGTTTCAACTATCTTCCGGCGCTGGCGTCGTATGTCCCCCCGGATCCGCTCTACCCCAACGACGCTACGGCGTTCGATCAGGGCCATACCGACGACCTCACCAGCCAGCTCACCTATGTCTACACAATCAGCCCGACCGTACTGAACGAATTTCGTTTGGGCGGCAGCCGCGAATTGGACAAATACAAGCCGCCGTCACTCGATAAGAACGCTCCGGCGTCGCTGGGCCTGGAACCGGAGTACGGCACCAACGCTCCGGCGAACGTGTTCCCGAACGTCACCATCGACAGCGGCGCGGGAGTCGGGGGCATGGGTCTGGGCGCCGGTAACGGGCAGAATGGCAACATCGATGCCGTTCTGGGCGAGGGCGTATATAACGTCTCCGACGTGCTGACTCTGATTCGCGGCAGGCACACTATCAAGGTTGGCGGCGAATACGACAGGGATTATCAGAACTACACGAGCTGGGGCGATATCACGTCGGGAAATTTCGAATTCAATGGAGGCGTCACCGGAATCCCGTACGCCGACTTTTTGGCGGGCGATGTTTATGGGTGGTACGTCTACGAATCCGACGCCACCAGCGCGCACATGTGGAATTCGGCGTTGTTCGCCAGCGACGACATCAAGATTACACCGCACCTCACGCTGAACCTGGGCCTTCGCTGGCAAATGCAGTCCGGCTGGGGCGTAAATCACAATCTTTTCGGCAATTATGACCCGAATCTGCCCAATTCCGCGGATGGCGGGCTCTATAAAGGGGCCATCCTGTTTGGCGGGCAGAGCGACACACAATACGGAGGGACGATCTCCAATATGACCACCATTCAAAACGGCGATTATAAACAATTCGCGCCGCGTGTCGGCGTGGCTTGGGCGCCGCACGATAAATGGTCGGTGCGTGCCAGTTACGGCATCTTTGACGCGCCACGCGATGCCGAGAACTACACCGATGGCGCGTTAGGCTTGGGCTTCAATCCGCACAACGTCGGCAATGGGGGATACGTCAACGGGAGCTACGCATTCAAACTTGCCGCAGGACCTCCTGCGGGGACCGTCGTTTTTCCAACCCTGCAAACTCTTTCGTCGACCATCGACAACTATAGCGGCGTGGAGTATTACCCGTGGAACATGCCCACCGACTACGTGCAGCAGTTACTGGTCAGCGTACAGCATGAGTTCGCGGGCGGCATCCTGCTGGACACCAGCTACGTCAACACGCGCGGCCGGAACCTCAACTTTGCAACGGATATCGATCAGGCGCCGGCGAACCTGTTGGGGTGTACCGGATACAATTGCGGAAATCCCAACCCCGTATTCAACTCCATTCAAGCCCAGATCTACGATGGCTGGTCGAATTACAACGCGCTGCAGATTCGCCTGCAGAAGAGGATGTCGCATGGCGTGAACCTCCAGGTGAATTACGCCTGGTCGAAATCGCTCGATACCGGGACCGGGAACGGGCACGGGTCCTCCATCGATATCTACCAGAACGCCTACAGTCCGGGCGCGAATTACGGCTTGTCCGACTTCAACGCGGCCAGCACTCTCGCAGGCCAGGTTGTCTACGAGTTGCCCTTCGGCAGCAACCGCCAGTTTGTCGTCCACGGAGTGCTCGACCAGATCGTCGGTGGATGGCGCGTTTCGAGTGTGTTTCAGTGGCATTCGGGGAATCCGTTCACCCCGGTAATCCAGAACTCCGTGGCTGAAGGGGTTGACCCCGGCCTCGATTCCTTCTTCGGCGCCGGGGCTGGCGCCGCGCTTTATCCCAATCTGGTTGGCAATCCCAAAGTATCGAATCCTACGCTGACGGAGTGGTTCAATCCGGCGGCCTTTGCCAATCCGGCGCCTGGCACCTTTGGCAACTCGGGACGCAATGCCCTGGTCGGGCCGAGCTTCTTTAATGCGGATTTCAGCGTCGGCAAGAGTTTTCGCCTGCCCCGCGAAGGCATGCAGCTCGAAATCAGAGCGGACATGTACGATGTGTTCAATCACATTGACTTCGGGAATCCGGACGCGAATGTTGGCTACGTCAACGGCGTATTGGCCGATACCACCGCCGGCACCATCACCGGTCCCGCGGGATATAACGACAACCGCCGGATCATACAACTCGGCGCTCACTTTACCTTCTAACCCACCGCGGCGACTGGACTGACCCCTCCACGCGGGGTGCGAAAGCAGCATTTCGCACCCCGCACCGTTTTTGCGGTTTGTCGGAACGGCGGATTTCGTGGTACCTTTCGCACAGCAAAGCAGGCCTCGTTCCTCTATGAAAGTTCCCCTACTGGTCATGGTCCTCCCGTTTCTCACTGGCGCGGTCGCGGTTATGGACGCACAAACCGTGGTACCCCGCGGCGCCTCCATTCATGACCACTTGCGCAAGGCGGTCGAATACCTCAAGGTTAACGATTCAAACTCGGCCGTAAAGGAGTTTGAAGCGGTTCTCGCGCTCGATCCCAAGAATGCCGAGGCTTATGCCAACTTAGGCGTCATCGCTTTCGTCCAGCATGACTATAAGAAGGCTTCCCAATATCTGCGCAGCGCGCTCGCAATCGATCCATCCATCGCCAAAACACAGGCTCTCCTGGGCATCTGTGAACGAAGATTGGGACAGCCTTCGGCGCAAACCCTGTTGGAGAAGTCCTTTCCCAGACTGAAGGACAAGAGCCTCCAAATCCAGGCGGGCATGGAATTGGCAAATCTCTACTACCAGCAGGGTAGCCTGGACCGCAGCGCCTCGATCATGCGAGCGCTGGTCGATCTCGATTCGGACAATGTCGAGATCCTATACATGGCGCAGCGCGTCTATTCGGATCTGGCCGACGACACCCTGAACAAACTGGCCATACTGGCGCCGGGTTCGGCGCGCATGCAGCAGGTGATTGCGGAACGCTTGATCAACGAGGGCGACCTGAAGGGCGCCACCGCGCACTACGGAAAGGCACTGGAGATCGACCCGCGGCTGCCGGGCGTGCACTTTGAATTGGCCGAAGCGATCCTCGAATCGTCGCCCACCGACCCACAAGTGCAGTCTCAGGCGGAGAAGGAGCTGGAAACCGCCGTGAAACTCGATGGCGATAGCGCCCGGGCCGAATGCATGTTTGCGAGGATCGCCACCAGGCGCGCCGATCTGGAGGGAGCCCACGTTCACTACACGCGCGCGCTTGCCCTAAATCCCGGGGAAGTGGAAGCGCAGGTCGGCTTGGGGCGCCTGCTGGCGAGCAGCGACAAACCGCGGGAAGCGGCGAAGTATCTCCGCATAGCTGTCCAGGAGGATCCCTTGAACGGCGAGGCGCATTATCGGCTGGCGTCGGTTTGCAGGAGGCTCGAACTGAAAGACGAAGCCGCCAGGGAATTCCGGCTGTTTCAGGAAATCAAGCAGACCAAGAACAACCTGCGGGAACTGTACCGCCAAATGAACAAGAAGCCTCCGGAGCAAGAGGAACAAATCTCCGATGCCGAACCCTGAGAACCAATTGGCTTTTGCAGGACGTCTGTTGGTCCGCTGGCTCGTCACGCTGGGCGGTATTTCGTGCGTGGCTCAGCAACCCACGGAACCGGTCGATATCACTCCACTCAACGGGGAAACCTACTACGTTTTGAATCAGCTCAGCGGTCTGCAGGCCGGCCTGCGTAATTCCACAGCCGCCGGTGCGCCCGTCGTTCAACAACAGCCGGGTTTCACGAACCTCGGGCAGCGCTGGGCCTTTACCAGGATTTCCGGCGGGCTGTGGCGGATAAGCAATATTCTAAATGGATTGTGTTACGACAGTGAGGCCGTGGCCGGTGTGGCTTCCCCGGTTTGTCCGCAACCTTGCGGCCGCCTGCCGCGGCGAGGCCGGGAGGCGGAAGCGGGGCCGCATTTCATGACGGCGCATTACCTGGCGCAAAGTCCGTGTGCGGCGATTTCGACCCAAGCGTGGGCTCTCAACCCAACAACCAACGGCTACTACACTATCTCTAACCCTGCAACCGGGCTCTCGATCGATGTGTCTCAAACGGCTGGGACGCCGCTGGTTCTGACGGCGCTATCCGGAGCCGCGACCGGGAGCCAGCAGTGGCTGCTGCGTCCGGCTTTCTTTCGCGGAGTAGATAATGCGTTGCTCGAGAAGCAGGAGGCGGCTCGCGCCGCCACCCGATTGTCCTGGTGGCAGGATGCCGGCGAGCAACAGGACGTGCTCCAGATTCTCAAGAACCATGGCGTCAATATGGTGCGCTTGCGGCCCAGTTCCGTGCCGCCTTATGCGAACGTATCGCAGGCGCAGTGCAGCGGCAATGCCTGTTATGGGGAAACCGACGCACAGGATCTGGATCTCGCGAAACGCGCTAAGAATCTCGGTATGAGCCTGGAACTGACCCTTCTGTTCGATGGCGGCGGTTCTTCCAGCGTCCCACCGGCTTGGGCCGGCGACACCGAACTGACCCAGTTACAGGCTGACTTGTACAGCTATGTGAAGGCCGAAGTCCTGGCATACAGGCAGCAGGGAACCATGCCCGATCTGGTCTCCATCGGCAATGAAGTCGATACCGGTTTTCTGGGCGCGCTGGGGAGCCCCACGGGCGCCGACTTTGCCGGTTTTGCCGCGCTGCAGATCGAAGGCGTGCAGGCGGTCAAGGACGCGGCGGCGGATACCTCGGCCGGTCCCGCGATTCCGCCCCCGCTCACCTGTATTCACATCACTCCGGCCTGGGATCTTACCCAGTTCTTCACGCTCGCGAATCAATTCAACATCCCGTATGACCTCATCTGCCAGAGTTACTATCCCCTGTACCACGGTCCGTTGACCGAGGCACAGGCAGCCGCTTCCAATCCCAAGGGCAAGCCGGTAGAGCAAGACGTGCTGATAAACGCGGCCAACAACATCGGGAAGCCCATTTTCATCATCGAGACGGGGGAACACTACGAAAACGGCTTTGACGCGAACGATCCCTGGTACGCGCCGCCAACCCAGGCGCTCCAGCGTCAATTCCTGCTGGACCTGCAGAGCGTAGAAAAAGGGTTGCCCAATAGCCTGGGCATGGGATTGGAATACTGGGATCCGGCCGGCGTGAATATACCGCATGCGAGCGGCGGATTTCTTAACGGCGACAATCTGCCGGATGCCATCTACATTTGGAACGGCCTGACCCTCTTCGATAACGCGGATATTTCCGGATCCACGGATGTTACCGCGTCTAATTACTCGATGGTGCTACCGGGTATTGACGCGCTGGGCGGCAAGCTCGATCCCACGTTGAATTACAAATTTGTCAATGCCGGGAGCGGACTGATCCTTTCCGTTTTCCAGGCTTCTACCGCTGCCGGCGCCATGCTGGACGCCGAGGCGGACGGCAATCCAACATTGAGCCAGCAGTGGCGCATCACCAGCAACAACGACGGATATTTCCAAATTGCCAGCCTCAAGCCGGGCGCGGGCGATACGATCCATGTTCTGGACGACCCCGGCGGATCCACCGTGAGCGGAAATGCCGTTGTGCAATCCGCGCCCGGCAGCGGGCAGGAACTGGAATGGAACATCGTTTCCGCCGGCAACGGTTTCTTTCAATTCGTCAACCGGGCGAGCGGCCTCGTATTGGACATGGCTGGCGGCTCTGGATCTGCGGCCGGCTTCGCCGTCGTGGAGCCGCAAGACAGCAGCAGCGCCACGCAACAATGGCAAATCGTTCCGGTCCATTAGTGCGCCGCACGAGGAGGCGGTGAAAAATCTATGAAAAGCATTCAGCGCATCATTCTATCCGCGTGGCTGCCGTTGGCCATCGGAATGCCGCTTGGCGCGGCCGACTATGCCATTGGCGCCGATCTATCGTTTCTAAAGTCGGCTGAAGATCACGGCAAGGCTTTTAAAGATGCGGGCGCCGTCAAGCCCGGGTTGGAGCTATTCAAGGATCACGGCTACAACTGGATTCGGCTGCGCCTCTTTCATACGCCTACCGATCTGCCCAACAATCTCGAGTACACCATCGCGCTCGCCAAATCGGCTAAGAAACTGGGTTACCGGTTTCTGCTGGATTATCACTATTCCGATACCTGGGCCGATCCGGGCAAACAGTTTCTTCCCAAAGCCTGGGAAGGATTGTCGCATCCGCAACTGGTGAAGGCGGTTTTCGAATACACAAAGCAGACCATGGCCGCCTTCCACGAGGCGGGCGTGTCTCCGGACATGGTGCAAATCGGCAATGAAGTGATCAACGGCATGCTTTGGCCGGACGGCCGCATCCCCGATAATTGGGACAACTTCGCCGATCTGGTGAAGGCCGGTATCGCGGGCGTCTACGCGGGTACGGGAGATGCGCCCCGGCCACGGATCATGATTCACATCGATCGCGGCGGCGACAAGAGCCGGACGCGGTACTTCTTCGACAAGCTGAATTCTTACCAGGTCGAGTATGACGTTATCGGCCAGTCTTACTATCCCTGGTGGCAAGGCAGCTTGAACGATCTGCGCGAAAACATGGTTTTCATGGCGCTGGAATACAAGAAGGAAATCATCGTGGTGGAGGCCGCCTACAACTGGATGCCGGCAGAGTACACGAAGCGTCCCGGGCCATTTCCTGAAACGCCGGACGGACAAAAGCAGTTTCTCGAAGAACTGAACCGCGTGGTCGAAGAGACGCCCAACGGCCTGGGAAAGGGCGTGTTCTGGTGGGAGCCGGCTGTGAGCGGCCCTCTGGGTTCGCGCGGATTCTTCGACGAAGCCGGCAACGCTCTTCCGGTGATCACGACGTTTGATAAGTACGCGCGGCACTGAGCCAAATGGGTCAGTTTGGTTTTGGGGCGCTGACTTTGGCCTTTCTCGTGACTGCTGGCCGCAGCCCGTGGCGCACGCTTCAGCGTGCTGCGGCGGACTTCTTCAGTCCGCCATGGGCCGGCTGAAAGAGCGGGACTTAAAAGTCCCGTCCGGCACGCTGAAGCGTGCGCCACGGGCTGCGGCCAATAGTCCAAAATCCGGAGCCGGCCAAAGCGATTTCAGGCCAAGGCTTTTCCGTACAGCGCGAGCAGGCGGCTCCATGCCTTCTCGGCCTGTGCCTCGTTGTAGACCTTCGAATCCGGGGGACACCAACCATGCGCGGCGCCGGCGTACACTTCGATTTCCGCCGGCAGGTTAGCCTTGCCAAACGTCTCTTTAAGGAC
>JBEKIM010000115.1:0-16504 GCA_050011755.1 Bryobacteraceae bacterium
GGCTTTCCAGCCGGCTTAGCCGCCTGAAAGGCGGCGGGCATGATTGCCCGCCCCCCAATTGGGTTTTCAACGGTGCGCCACGCGAACGTCAGTTCTTGCCCAGGAACACCAGGGTGACGCCGATCGCCACCAGCAGAACCCCGGCCCAGCGACTGGGGCTGACGCGCTCGCGCAGGAAGACCACCCCTCCCAGGGCGCCCGCAACGTAGCTCAATGCGGTTACGGGAACCACGAAGCTCACGTTGTAAATCGATAGGGCGCCCAGTAAGGCGAAAAAGGCCGCGGCCATCATGCCGATGCCCAGCCACATCCACGGAACGCGCAAGGCCCGCACGATCACGTTGACGAGATCGGCTGGACGAAAACTCGCGACTTCTCCGGCGGCCTTCATCGCGCGGGAGACACACAGTTCACCGCCGGTTCCCGCGACTACGATGAGGGCGAACAGAACGAAATGCGCCAATCTACACCTGCTCCGTGCTGCGAGGATTCGTGCGGCCCACGACAAATACTCCCAGGCAGATCACCGCAACACCTGCCCACCGCAAGGGCGAGACCCGTTCGCCCAGCATCAGGTGTCCGAGCAGCGCGACTACGCCGTAAGCGATCGAGGATACGGGTTGTACAAAACTATAATCCGCGAAGGAAAGCACTACCATGTACGCCACGAAAAATGCGATGAGGGATGCAATCCCCAACCAAATCGATCCGGATCGAAGGACTTTCAGGCCGGTTTGAAGCAGGACGGGGAGGGGCCAGACAGACAGGTCCCCCACGTGCTTCATCCCCTTGCCGAGCAGCACATTGCCGAGGGGACCGGCGACCACCATCAAGGCAATCAGCACGTAGGCACGCAGATGGATATTCTCTTCGGAAATCATCGGTACGGCCCGCCTGGTTCATGTTTCACAACCACAAGTCTATCTGTGTTTCAGACGTTCTGCCGCTGGAACTTCTTCATGAACGCGAGCACGCGGGCCACGTAGGTCCTGGTCGCACGATAGGGAGGCACGCCATGGTAGCGGTCCACCACGCCGGGGCCTGCGTTGTACGCGGCGATCACGCGCGTCAGCCAGTTCCGATACTTGTGGTACCGGTCCATGAGAAAACGCAGATAGTGAGTGCCCGCATCGATATTCTGTTCCGGAACGGCCGGATCGGCGCCGAACAATTGCGCGGTTTCGGGCATCAGTTGCATCAGTCCGATGGCGCCCTTTGGGGAAATCGCGGCCGAATCGAAATTGGACTCCGCCGCCACGATGCTGCTGATGAATGCGACGGGCACGCGGTGTTTGCGCGATGCCGCGCGGATCAAGGCACGGGAATCGACGATCGGCGCGGCGGGCGCGCCGAAAAGGGGGACCAGCACCGGCGGTTGCGCCGGCAAGTCCGGCGGCGGAGCCAGTTCTGTTATTTTGATTTCGGGGTCGAAGTCAGCCCCGGAACATACTGCGATCAGGCCTAAGCCCAGAACAAGACATTTCATGCGTCAGGTTTTCCGATTATGAATGGAGTTTCCGTTCAGTGGCTAAAGCGACGCAGGAGATGACAGATGTCTTTATTCTAACATTGATTTGTAACAAATAATCGTGGTGGAATTGCCGTTCGGTGGAAATGGCAATGTTTTCAAGAATGGCAGGCAACTTGCTGTTCCAACTTGCGTGCGGACGTTACGGCGGCAATTCGGAAGTTGGTGGTGCCAGGCTTTTCATAGGGATATCGGCTGGCCGCGAAAAGGCCAGTACGTATGTCTTACCTGCGGCCGCGCCTGGCTGATTCCCTGGACCCCCGCCAATCGTGGTGAAAGCCAGGTTGGTGGGTGGCGGGTAATCCAACCCGGGGTCCCGCCTCGGGACGCCTTTCAGCCGGCTTCTGCCCAGTCCCGTTCCAAAAAGCGGCGGCGGCGAAGATCTTCCACGGCCGTGGAGATCTTGCACTCCAGGTCGGCCTGATCCCACTGCCCTATGAAAATGTGGCGACCCGGCCCAGGTTGCGCTTGCGGTCGTTCTTCGCGTTCCGCCAGTTCACCTGCGGCGGGAATAGCGACTCGTCAATCCGGTCGCGATACTTCACCGCGATGTTCATCAGCGAATCCAGCAAAGATTCCGACAGCAGATGCGGCTGCAAACCGAGATCGATGAGCTTCGAGTGCTTGGCGTTGTAGTAGTGTTCTTCGGCTTCCACGCGCGGCGCGGGCAGGTGGTCGATTTCCACGGTCAACCCTAATTTCTTACCGGCTACCTGGACCATGCGCGCCAGTTCCATCACCTTGAATTGCTCCGTAAATTGATTGAACACGCGGCACTCGCCGGGATTGGCGGGCGTCTGGCAGGCCAGTTCCACGCAGCGGACGGTGTCTCTGATATCCAGGTAGCCGCGCGTCTGCCCGCCCTTGCCGTATACGGTCAGCGGGTACCCCACGGCGGCCTGCACGCAGAACCGGTTCAGCACCGTCCCGAATACTTCGTCGTAATCGAAGCGGTTGATCAGCGCTTCATCAAGCGCCACTTCGTCGGAGATGGTGCCGTAGACCACGCCCTGGTTCAGGTCGGTCGCGCGCAGCCCCCAGATGCGGCAGCAGAACATGATGTTGTGGCTGTCATGCACCTTGGAAAGGTGATAGAACGAGCCCGGCTGCTTGGGGAAGGGCAGTACATCGCGCCGCCCATTGTGCTCGATATTGATGTACCCTTCCTCGATATCGATGTTGGGCGTGCCGTACTCACCCATGGTGCCCAGCTTCACCAGGTGGCACTCGGGCTGATACTCGCGAATGGCAAACAGCAGGTTCAGCGTGCCCACCACGTTGTTCACCTGGGTGAAGACCGCGTGTTTGCGGTCGATCATGGAATACGGCGCGGCGCGCTGTTCCGCGAAATGAATCACGGCCTCTGGTTCAATGGCCTGAATTGTGGAAGAGAGAAAGTCGTAGTCGGTCACATCGCCGACGAACAGATCGATGTTCCGTCCGGTATGCTGTTGCCAGACCTTCAACCTCTCGGCGAGCGGGCGAATGGGCGTCAGGGTTTCGACCCCGAGCTCGTGGTCCCATGCGCGCCGCGAGAAGTTGTCGATAATGGTAACCTGATGTCCCTTAGCGGACAAGTACAAAGCCGTGGCCCAACCGCAATAACCGTCGCCTCCCAACACTCCGATCTTCATGTATGCTTCTGCTCCTGTCTTTGATAAAGGGATCTGTTCGTCGCAGCGGGCCCAAACCGATCGCATCCCGAACGGATTCCCGACCATAGTAGCACGGGTACCCGGTCCCACTTATTCATAGCGTAACGCCTCGGTCGGATTGAGTTTCGCGGCGCGATTCGCCGGCAGTATGCCAAAAACGAGGCCCACCATCATGGATACGCCAAATGCCACGGCAATGGCCGCGCTCGAAATAGGAATCTGCACGTTGTCCACGAAAAGCTGTACGCTCAGCGGAATCGAAACCCCAACCAGGATTCCGATACTCCCGCCGGCCAGGCTGACCAGCACGGCCTCGGTCAGGAATTGGATCAGGATTTCGCGCCGCGAGGCCCCCACTGCCATGCGCAATCCGATTTCACGGGTACGCTCGGTCACCGTCACCAGCATGATATTCATGATCCCGATTCCCGAGATCGCCAGCGCGATCGCCGACACCAGCACCAGCACCAGGCTCAAAATCAGCGCGATACTTTTGGCCGCGTTCAGAATGGCCGTCAGGTTCTCGACGTGATAGTTGGCTCCCGGCCGGTGGCGGGATTCCAGAATCTGTTTGACGGACGCGGTCACCGCTTCCACATCTTCCGGCGCGCGAACCTGCACGTACATGGGATCGATACGTTCCACGGGCGTGAAGTAGCGCAGCACCGTGAACGGGATCAGGATGGTATCCTGAGCCAGTTCCGATTGGCCGAAGCTTTCCACGCGCTCCTTAAATGTGCCAATCACCGTGAATTGCAATCCGTGGACCTTGATAATCTGGCCCATGGCGCCGCCGCGCGTGCCGTAGAGGCGTTCGGCCAGTTTGTCGGTCAGCAGCGCGACTTTCTGGCGGAGGGCCACATCCCCGGCGTCCAGGAAGCGGCCGGAAGTCACCGCCAGGTTGCGCACGGTCTGGTAATCCGGATCGGAGCCGTTCACGCGCACATCGCGCTCTTTGCCGCCGATCAACATGCGGTCGAAGTTCGTGGAGATACCGGTAGCGGCGACGATGCGATCCGCCAGCCGTTGCCGGACGGCGTCCACATCGGCCATCTTCACAAAGTCGGCGTCGGCCTGCGTGGCGCTCTGATTCCCGGCCTCGTAATAGGCGAAGATCATGTTCGATCCCACGCCTTCAATCTGTTCCAGGATGTAATCGCGGCTGGTCAGGGAAATGGTGACCACCAGGATGACCGAAGCGGTCCCGATGACCATGCCGAGCCCGGTGAGGAACGAGCGCACCGGATTCGCCTTCAGGGCCTTAACGCTGAAATCGAAGGCTTCGCCAAGGAACATGAGGCTATCCGCCGGACGCCTTTTTCAGAAGTTTTTCGGCATCCGCGCGGGGCGGATCGTCCGGCGTCAATTGGGCTTCCAGATAGCGCTTTAGCAGCTTGCGGGCGGTGTCCAGGTTGCGTCCTTGCGCGATGTAGGTGTCCGCGCGCGCGTAGATCACCTGCGGGCTGTTGGGAGCGATCTTTTCGGCCTTGCGGAAACTCTGGTCGCTTTCCTGGTAGCGGCCCTGCTTGGCCAGAAACCTGGCCAGATCGATCAACCGGGTGGCCTGCTGCGGAGCCATACGGGCGGCCATCTCCAGATGATGCTCGGCGGTATCGAACTCCTTGCGCCGCTCCGCCAGGTGGGCCTGTGCCCAATGCCCTTCCACCGGGTCGATGACCGCCATCCGATCCGCTACGCCGGCGGCCTTGTCCAGACCGCCGCCCATGAAGCCGGGCGCTTCCAGGTAATACTCGAACAGATCGCTGAGCGCATCCAGATTGCGCGGGTTCAGTTGCACCGCCTTCTCGAAATGCTGCCGCGCTTTGTTCGCATTGGCCGGTGCCGTAAAGGGACTGGCGGTCTCCGCGCGCCGCCCGAAGGCCCGGCCCAACCATAACTCGTAGTCGGAATTGGACGGCTCCGCCGCCACGGCCTTTTCCAGAATCTCGGTGGCTTTCTTGTACTCGCCCTGCATGTAGCGGTTGCGGCCGATCAATGCCAAGACGGGGCCGTCTTTGGACTCAATGCCCTCCAGAATCTTGAGGGAGCTCTCGTAGTCGGTTAGCTGGTAGAGCCTGCGCGCCTGGTCCAGATCGGCCGGCGATGCGGCCAGGGCGGTAGCTACAGCAACGCAGACGGGTAGATAGTGTCGGATGAGTCCTCTACACATTGTAACTCTTAATACATGGATGGCTTGGATGGCTCTGGGGTTGCGTGGAAACTGTGCAAGTGGGGCGGGCAATCATGCCCCGGGGTCCCCTTACGGGGGCGGCTTTCAGCCGGCTCTGGACTTTGGCCTTTCTCGTGACTACTGGCCGCAGGCCGTGGCGCACGCTTCAGCGTGCTGCGGCGGACTTCAGTCCGCCGTCATCCTTCAGGTACACGCGAGCCAGTTCTTCGAACTCGGTGGGAGTCACCAGGTGGAAGCGCACTTCCATCTTCGATAACCGCTGCAAATCCTCCTTCATTTCGGCGCATGGCAGTTCGGGGCCGGCCACGAACAATTGTCCCGCGGCGATGCGGAACGGCAGTACGCGCCAGCGCCGCGAGACCTCGGCCGGCAGGGCATGCGTGGCCTGCTCGGAAATCTCCGCGGGTCCGGGTTTGCCCACATTCAGATTTTGCTGCAGGCCCAGGCCGATATACAGTTCGGCCTCGCTCAGCCTGCCGCGCCGCACCAGGTATTCCCCGATGCGCTCACCTGCCGCTTTCGACGCGAGGGCTTCGTCCACATCGGCCTCGGTGACGAACTGCGATCCCACCAGAATGCGGCCGAGAAGACGAATTTCCGATTCCAAGGCTGCCGGATTCGGATAGCCGTGCTCGGTCTTCAGCCAGACCAGCGGAAGGCCGCGCAGCCTGGCCCGGCAATAGAGCGAAAGCGCCAATCCGGTGGCCGCGCAGTTCAGCCAGTTTCCCACCATCGCGCGTACCGGCACGCCCATCGCGAACCGCCAGCCATAGATGCGGCGCGTGCAGAGGGCGCGCACGCCCATCTGGAAGCCCGACAGCCCAAAAGTCGCCGAGAATAGCCAACCGAGAGCCGGATGCCGGAGCCCGATCGGCCAGTGGTGGCCCGCGATCCGGCTATCCACCCAGGTGGCCGCTCCGTATACGAATAGCAGATTCAGGATGGGTGTCAGCAAATTGCCGATCAGGCCCTTGCGGTCGCGCCACAGCCAGTAGATCTGGCGCGGCGGGGCGTGCCACCCGCGGCGTTCCCAAGACTGCAATACGATCCCCATCACCCAGCGCGCCCGCTGCCGCATCGCCATGCGAAACGTGCGCGGGAAGTATTCGCGCGTGGCCAGCAGGCCGTCGCCTTCGCGCCGCAGCGGCACGAACACTTGCGGGCAGCCCATGGCGTGGATACGCCAGCCGTTTTCGTAGTCTTCTGTAAGGCATTCGGGGTCGAACATGCGATTGGAGTAGGCCGCCGCCAGCTTCTCCAGAACCGTGCGCGAGAAGCCGGTGCCTACACCGTTTCCAGGCAGAAAGCTGCCCCACATCTGCCGTACGGGGATGTCCTTGGTCTGAAACTCGGCGAATTCGTCGCAATACAACCCATGTACCCATTGCCGCAAGGGCATAGCCAGCGGTAACACGGGCACCTGGACCATATCGCATGTTCCCGCGAAGTAGTTGATCCAGCGCATCGATTCCGGATGGATCACGTCCTCGGCATCGTGCGTCACCACCATGTCGAAACGCACGGCGTGGCGCGCCTCGTGAGCCAGCATGCGCTGATAGATCCAGTTGAGGCAATCGGCTTTGGATGTGGGCCCGTCGTGGGGGCACAGCGCCAGGTGTACCCGGGGAAACTTTTGCGCGGCATCGCGCACGGCGGCGACTGTTTCCCAATCGTTGGGGTACGCGCCCACGAAGAACTCCGCCGCATGATACACCGTGGCCGGGATATTGCGCGCCAGCATGCTGCCGATGACGGACCGCTCGTGCCACAAAGGCACGAAGATCGCGATGCGCCGGCGCGGTGCGGCGTCTACCTGCGCCAGCGTGGGCCATGGAAACCAGGGCCTGCCGAAGACGTGGAACAGGACCCATCGATAGACGAACGCCGCATCCAGAAACAGGTCGTCCAGCCCGCTCACCAGGACATACACGGCAAGCGGGACCAGCCATGCGGCAATCCAGGCGTCCAGGGTATACATCCGATACTGAGGTAGTGCCGCGCTGCAGGAAAAATCGCCGGAAAAAGTGACCGGTATATCCGGCGGAATATCCCCGGGTTCGGGCTGCGCGCGCCAAACTGGTAACCTTGAACAAGACTGTGGCCTACTTGTTGAAACTGGGTGAGCCGATTCCTACTGGAGTCCGGCGGGTAGTACGCGGAGAGATCGGCGCCGCGGTGCGCCAATTGAGCGGCGAAGGTGAAGCCGATCGCGATAAGGCCATCCACGAAGCGCGCAAGGGCGTCAAGAAGATCCGCGGCTTGCTGCGCTTGATCCGTCCCGGGCTGGGTGATGTCTATGAGGTGGAGAACAACCACTTTCGGGACATTGGCCGCCGGCTTTCCCAGTTCCGCGATGCCGGAGCCATGCTCGAGACCTTCGACGCGCTGCGCGAGAAGTATGCGGACGAACTGGATGGCCGTAAGTGGGCGGGGATCAGGCGCCGCTTGATGGCGCGCAAAGCACTGGCCGAGAAGCTAGCCAACATCGGCGAGGTATTGGGAAACATAGCCGAGGCGTTACGGCAATCGGCCGCGCGCGTGGATACCTGGCCGCTCTCGCGGGACGGTTTTCGAGCTATTGCGCCGGGCCTCAAGGCCACATTCCGCGGCTGCCAAAAAGCGATGGCGCGGGCGCGCAAGCATCCCCGGCCGGAGAACTATCACGAGTTTCGCAAACGTGTGAAGGCCCACTGGTACCACGTCCGGCTGCTGGAAGGCCTCTGGAACCAGGAGATGCGGGCGTACGAAAAGGAGCTAAAGGATCTCGAAACGGCGCTGGGCGAAGATCATAACCTGGTGGTGCTGCAGGAGAAAATCCAGGGGGAGCCGGGCTATTACGTCACGGAGGCGGAGACCGGCGATTTCATCCACCTGATCTGCAAGTTTCAGCGGAACCTGCGCGAGGAGGCGCTGGATCTCGGGGAGGAACTGTTCGCGGACAAGCCTGGGCATTTCACGCGGCGCATCAAGCGCCTGTGGGACGATTGGCAGTCGAGCGTTGCCGGCGCCAAAGGAAACGGCCGCCCGAAAGCGGCCGTCTCAGCGCCTGCCCAAACTGTTTGACACGTTACCGCCTGAAGCGGAAATCCGCGCGGCGATCCCAGCGGAAGTCGTGCCGGACAAACGGGCGTTCCACCACGACCGGACCGGGAACCACGGCTACGGCCGGCGGCGGGCACACGGGATACGCTGGATACGCGTAAGCCGGAGCGCCTACGACCACTCCGATCCTGACAGCGGCATTTGCCTGATGCGGGGCCATGGCCAACATGCCCAGCAGCGCGATTACGGGAAGTCCGATTTTCTTGAGCATCTTTTTCATCCTCCACTGCATAAGACGCAGCCATCGGAAGGACGCCTGTAAATCATTGTCAACGCCGGCTCAGCAGCCGCCCCGCCACCACGATCGCAGCCACCAGGACCAGTTCCACGCCATAGCGCAGGGCGTCGGACGGATGCAGCAGGCGGCGCACCAGCGGGTCGCCCAGCATCATCTCTCCGGCCACTCGGCCAAGGATGGCCACGCCTACGTACATAGTGACCGGATATTTGTCCATGATGAGCGCCAGGAAGGCGCTCGACGAAACCACCAGCGGGATGCTCAGTGCCAGGCCAAAGACGATCAGCCAGATGTTGCCCTTGGATGCGCCCGCTACGGCCAGGATGTTGTCGGTGGACATGGTCAGGTCCGCGATCATGATCGAGCCGATCGCGCGCCAAAGTTCCCGCGGAGAGGCGGCCTCGCGCTCCTGCGACTTGGAATCTTTCAAAACTCTCACCGCGATCCAGACCACGAACGCGCCGCCGGCGAATTGCACGTATTCGACTTCGAGCAATTTGGCGGCGAGGAAGGTGACCCCGATGCGGATGACCACGGCCAGCCAGGCGCCGGCCAGCATCGCGGCACGCCGCTGCCGCTTGGGTAGCGCGCGCACGGCCAGTGCGATGACCAGGGCATTGTCGCCGGCCAGCAGCAGATCGATGGCAATGATCGACAGGCAATCGATCAGGTAGTGGGAGTAACCGGCGGCCAACCCTCACGGTAGCATGGGCCCTGTGCCGTGGCGCACGCTTCAGCGACCCGCCGTCGGCTTCAGCGGACGGTGCATAGGCGGCATTTGGAGGGCGGCCAATCTTGGCCGCAGCCGGCTTTCCAGCCGGCTTAGCCGCCTGAAAAGGCGGCTGCGGGCATGATTGCCCGCCCCACGGTGAGTTTTCGACGTTGCCCCACGCGGGGTCAGCCCCGCTAAAGCGTGCGCCCCGCCCTATTGAAGGCTGGACTGCCGATCCGAATCGAGCACGTCGAAGTGGAAGCGGTCGGGCGGCAGCAAGGCGGGTAGGCCCGCGCCCATGCGGGCCCAAGCCTGATAGGCGGAGCCGGCGATCGAGGAGTTCAGGCAGAACAGAAACTCGCTGCTGCAACAGTCGATGGGCGGCGGCTGCCGAAAAGTCAGCCGCAAACCCACGGCGGTTTCCAGTGCCACGCCGGGACTGGTCACATTCTTATCCGCCAGCAGGATCACAAAGCTGCTGCGGTTGGCATGCGGCCATACGTCCGGGTGCAGCAATTCGCGCAGCACCGACTCCGACTGGAATGTAATCTCACACTGGCGGATCCACTCGACAATGGATTCGCCCCATTGCCAGTGCGCGATGAGGCCGCGATATTGTTCCGTCAAGGTGAGCGCCAGGTCCATTTTGCGGCGCTCCAGGAGGGTTTCTTCGACATCCACCTCCGGCAGCATTTCCTCGGCCTCCAGGATGGCCGAAGCCAGATCCACCTCCGGCGCATCGGAAGACCTGCGCACCAGCAGTGGAGGAAGCTCGTGCATCTTACTTCCCGGAATGTTGATGTACTCTCGGTCGCCCCTCATGTCAGGAACCACCCTCCGTACTTATCGACGCAAAATAAGGAACTCTGTTCCATCTTTTGTAGCACATCCCGCTGCGCCTTGCGCCAAGAAAATTACAATCGGACAGATTAACAACTGTTATCGTCAGGACGAACAAAGCTCCAGCTTGCGGCGCAGAAAGCGGCGCTCGGGCTCGGAGCACGGGCATTCGAGCGCGGCGCGAAAGCAGGCCGCGGCTTCCGTGACACGCCCAAGTTCCAGCAGCAGGTGCCCGCGCACGGCTAGAAGCAGATAGTAGCCACGCAGCTTGGGATCGTTAGCCAGGGGATCGATCGCGGCTAAAGCCTCCGCCGGTCCGTGGACTTTCGCCACCGCTACCGCGCGATTCAGCGCGACCACCGGAGATTGATTGAGTGACAATAACTGGTCGTACAATTCCAGGATCGTAGGCCAGTCCCGCGATTGCGGCCCGGCGGCGCGCGCATGCGTCGCCGCAATGGCGGCCTGCACGTGGTACTCGGAAACCTCGTCGCCCGAGATCGACAGATTGAAATGATGGAATCCGAGAGCCATCAGGCCCTGGTCCCATCGGCTGTGGTCCTGGTCTTCAAGCAGGATCAGGTCGCCGGATTCGTCCACGCGCGCGGGCAGGCGGGCCGCCTCCAGAGCCATCAGCGCGACCAGTGCGTCTACGCGCGGCTCGGCGATCGAACACGCCGCCACCAGGCGGCCCAGCCGCAGCGCCTCCAGGCACAGATCCTGGCGGATCAGGTCCTCGCCGGCATGCGCGGTATATCCTTCGTTGAACATGAAGTAGAGGACCTCGAGCACCGAATCGAGGCGCGCCGCCAGTTCCGGTCCGTGCGGCATTTCGAGCGTCAGGCGGTCCTCCCGGATCTGGCGTTTGGCGCGCACCAGGCGTTGCGCGATGGCGGCGTCGTCGGCCAGGAAGGCGCGGGCGATCTCGCGCACGTTGAATCCGCCCACCGTTTTCAGGCTCAGGGCCACGCGCGCGTCGCGCGCCATGTCCGGATGGCAACACATGAAGATCATACGCAGCTCGTCGTCGCGAAGCTGCTCTTCAAGGTCGGGATCGTCCGGCTGGGCTGCCGCGGAAAGTGTGAGTTCGGCAACGATCGCGCCGGTTTTCTCGCCGAGAGTACGATTGCGGCGCACGGCGTCAATGGCGATATTGTGGGCGACGCGGAAGAGCCATGCGGCGGCATTTTCGGGGGCCCCCTGGTAGGGCCAGGTCTGCAGCGCGCGCAGCATGGCTTCCTGCACCGTCTCTTCCGCCAGTTCCAAATGCGCCGGGCCGAGTAGCCGCGTAAGATGCGCGACCATGCGGCCCGACTGGCGCCGGAAGAGGTGCTCCAGCAGAACTCCCGTAGGGGATGCGGCTACGTGCCCCAGACCTGCCTCACCTCAATGGTGCCGCCGTGCTCCAGGGTGGGATGATCCATGGCCAGGCGAATGGCCTCATCGTAGTCGGCGGCTTCAATGGTGTAATAACCGCCCAGGATCTCCTTGGTCTCGCTATAAGGGCCGTCCGTGGTGCGGATCTGGCCGCCTTTGGAGCGCATCACGCGGCCCGGGTCCATCGTCAACCGGTGGGAGTCGCGGGTGAATGGCTTCTTCGTCCAGGCCATGTATTTCTCGAGCGCCTTCTGCATCTCCTCTGGGCTCAGGCTCTCGAAGCCTGCTGGGTCGTCGTGTAGCAATAGCATGAAATGTGGCATCGTTTCTCCTATTTTACGCGAGTATATTGCGCTGTCTCGGCCATCTTGCGTTGACCGTTTTCGTAAAACTCCCACTCGGTGTTGAGATGGTCCGGATCGGCTATCCGGATCTTGACGTTATGCATGTGGCCGGCGCCGGGCTTCAGGTTGGTGGCATCCAGAAACTGGAAATCCACTTCTCCGGTTTCGGCGTTGAAGGCGCGCGCCTCCATGCGCGGCTGGTTGCCCGCCATGCAGTAGTGGGTCAACAGGAGGCGATCGCCGTCCAGGTAGTAGATCGTGAGCATGGCCGGCATCTTGTCGCCGGACTCCTTTTCCACAAGGGACGTGCCGCCGGCGATCAGTTCGTAGCTGACATGGGCTTTGCCCATATCGGTGGCCGCCTCCCAATCGCCCACCAGGGTTTTGAGCCGGGCGTAGGCTGCCGGCCCTGGGGCGATTTCGGTGGCGGGTCCGGCGGCCTGGACCGCGGCGGCCGCCAGCAAAACGGTTGCGATGACAAAAACGTGTCGTTTCATGGGTTTCTCCTCTGGGTGTTGTTCGTTGCAGCCTATTAACGAACGGCGTCACCCGAAATCGACATCCGGCGCCGAAAAAAACGGGACAACCTCGGCGAGACATCAAAATCTCTGAGCGAAACGGGTGGCTGGAGCGTCCAATCATAGATAGAACATGCGTTTTCGTACATTTCTTGCCGGCATTCTATACGCGGCGGCTGCGTTCGGGCAGCTCGCCTCATTTCCGAAGCCATCTTATTTCCGCGAGACCTTCGCCCGGCCCGTCACGAAGGTGGAATTGCAGTCCCCGGTGCGGCTGCCGGACTATGTGGAGGGCGGCAAGCTGGAACTGTCGCTGCACTCGTACCTGGAACTGGTGATGGCCAACAATACGGATATCGCCATCCAGCGGCTGACCGTGGATGTGGCGCAGAATGCCATCACGCGGGCTTTCGCACCCTTCGATCCGCTGGCCACGGCGAGCTTCAGCAGTACCGAGCAGCGCACGCCCTCGGGCGACCAGCTTACCGGCGCCACCACGCTGCAGCAGCTTTCGCAACCCGCAAACTTCACTTATGGCCAAACCCTGCCGACCGGCCTCAACTATCAGGTGGACTTCTTCGCCCAGAAGCTTTCGACCAACAGCGGCTACTACTATTACAATCCCAGCCTCAATTCCAGCCTGGCGCTGAGCATCTCCCAACCCTTGCTCAAGAACCGCGGCACGTATATCAACCGCGTGCCCATCATGGTGGCCAGCAGCAACCTGCGCAAGACCCAGTACGATCTGAAGACGAGCCTGCTGCAATTGGTCAGCAATGCCGAAAACGCCTACTGGGACGCGGTACTGGCACGGGAAAATCTGCGCGTGGCCGAGAGCGCCCGCGACCTGGCGGATCAGGCCCTCAAACGCGCGCAGCGGGAACTGGAGCTCGGCGCGCTCTCGCCCCTGGATATTTACAATCCGCAACAGCAGTACGCCACCTCGCAGATCGGGGTCTCGCAGGCCCAGTATTTCCTGCAGCAAACCGAGGACGCGTTGCGCAGGCAGATGGGGGCTGACCTGGATCCGCAGATCCGCACCCTTCCGATCGTGCTGACCGAAACGGTGGGCCCGGAAGTCACCGCGCCACCCATAGATTCCGAGAAAGAGGTGCAGAAGGCGCTGGCCACGCGGCCGGACCTGAAATCGGCTATCCAGAGCCTGGACATCGACGACCTGGGGATCCGGCTGGCCAAGAACGAGCTGATGCCCGACCTGGAGTTGACCGGCGCCTACACCACGCAGGGGCTGGGAGGGATCTACTATCCTACGTTCGGCGAGCCTGGGATCCCAGGCGGGTTCGGCGATGCGTTGAGCCAGATGTTCGGCTTCGGCTATCCGATGTATTCCTTCGGCCTGACGCTACGGCTGCCCATCAAGAACCACCAGGCGTCGGCCGACATGGCGGACGCGCTCGTGTCGAAAAAGCGCGACTCGCTGAACGTGCGCACCGTCCGGCAGCAGGTGCGTCTGGACGTGCTGACGGCGGTGAGCCAGGTGGAGTCCAGTAAGGATGCCATGAAGCTCTCGGTAGTAGCGCAGGATTTCTCCAGGAAGTACATGGAGGCCGAGCAGAAGAAGTACGAGTTAGGCAACAGCACGATTTTCTTTGTGCTGCAGGCGCAGGGCGCGCTGGTATCGGCCGAGTCGAGCGTGGTCCAGAATTCGGTCAGTTACCGGCGGAACCTGATGCTGCTGTTGCTGCGGACCGGCGACTTACTGGAGGCGCGCGGGATTGCGGTGCAGTGATGTCGTGGCGCACGCTTCAGCGTGCCGGCGGGACTTTTAAGTCCCGCGCGCGGTTGGGCTTCCTCACGGCCCCTGCTCGACCGCAACTGCATGCGGGGGCTTCAAATCCCGGCTGCGGCGGACCTGCGGATAGAAGAGAAATATCGCAATGCCGAAGGTCACCGCGACCGGCCCAAGCAAACGCACCGGATCCGTCCAGTTGGGTGATGACGAACCCAACAGGATGAGCCAGTTGAGCGCCAACGTGACGCAGCCGTACCGTGGAAAAGAGCGCAGGAAAGTCTGCCAGCTATAGCGGGGCGGCGGATCGCCGGCCGGCGCCTTGAAATCGAAATTCGGGAAGGCTGCCGCGGCGCTGGATGGCTGTGCCTCATCCGCGCTCAGGCGCCAACGGGTGGCTTGATCCAACAATCGCGAGGTGGCCCGCGGCGCGGCAAAGCCGAACGCGCGGTCGAACGGGCGCAGGCAGAACGACGGCCCGCTGCGCAAACGAAAGCAGACCACGGGCCGCGGGAACCAGCCGAAGGGTCCGCCGGCGGCCCACACGCCCTCAACTTGATCGCGGGTGAAACTCCAATTGCCGCGTGCACCGCGAAAAGCCATACGATCGGCTTCGAAGGCGCAAAATCCCACGTCATAGTCGTAGGATCCCTCATAGATTCGCGGCTCGACGGACGGACTAAATCCGGCGAACACGCCCGGGCGGCCCACGAGCGCTGCACGTGCGCGCATGCGAGTGCGCCCCAGCACCCACTCCGATATCAGCACGGTCCCGAGCGCGCCGGCCGCCAGGGCGGCGATGTAACCTGTAAACGGCGCCGCCAAACCGCATACCACCGGAATGGCCAATGCCACCAGGGACAGCTTGATATTCAGGCGTTTCCTCGCTTCCGCCGAAAACACGGAGCCGGTGGCGACAGGCCGCTGCGGAATTGTATAGCAATCGCCCGGCAGAACTTCCGCGGGCGAGAGCAACTGCTCGAATCGCGCGGCGGGAATCTTCGCGCGCCCCGCCACCGCGCGCACCCGCTCCATCGTCGAGGGATGCGGCAACAGCGGTTTCAGCCACCGCGGCCAATCGAGTGGTATTTTGCTGGCCAGGGTGACCCTGACCAGGCCGGTGATTAAAGCCTCCGCATCGCCCGACCACAGGAGCGCATCGGTGTCGGCCGTGCGTTCGTTTTTCCTGCGCAGGGCCCGATAGAATAGAAACCCAAACGGGATCAGTAGCGGCATCCATACCAACGCGGCGGGCACGGTCCACGCCACCAGAATCGCCCCCACGAGTACAGGTCCGCCCTTTCTTCCGATGGCAAAGGGCGGGCGGCGGATGTGCGACAACTCATGGCACACAATCGCGTCCACTTCGCGGCGGGTCACCGATCGCAGCAGGCCGGTGGTAACGATGATTCCGTGGCGGCGCGATGCAAATGCCGCCGGAAGATCCTCGCCGCCTTCGAGGACCCGTATGCGCTTCACGGGCGCGGCTGCCCGGTCGGCCAGTTGACGCACGCGCCCCAGCAAGTCACCTTCGCCGAGCGCATCGAGCCGATGACCCATAGCGCCACGTTGGCGCCACAGCGATACCAGTACGATCGCTACACAACAAAGCAGCCAGGGAACCATCGAATCGGTTCCGCTGAACATACCTAAGGCCAGCAGCACGAAGGCCACGCCGCGGACACCGCGCCAGAAGAATAGCCGCTGCCGGTGACCGCCAATAATACGCGACGCGATCCAGACCGCAACCAGCAGCGGTGTGGCGGCCATGGCCAGGTTCCAGGGTAAGGCTGCTATCGCGATCATATTCAGGGGAAGCGTCGCCGAAAGCCACGCCGTGGCCGCCAGACAGAAGAGGCCGTGGGACGCCGCCACCGTATATAGCGGACCCGCGGTGCGGGCCGGGAGCAGCAGCAACGGCATCAGCAGCACCACGCCAGCGGCCACCGCCAGAAACCAAATCTGCCCCCGATCGATGCCGGTTGAAAACGTTACTTGGTGAAAATCGTCGAGACGAAGCGTGCCGCGGTGGCTCACCGTCACGCCCCATCCGTTTTCGGAAAATCCAGCGGGCCGCAGGATCGCGGAGCCGAACCGGGGGTGCGTGATACTGACTTCGATGCGGCGCGCGCCCGCGCGAGTCAGTTCGGCGTTCAATGCGGCAAAGTCCCAGCTTGCGCTCGCCCGGAGCCCATGCCTCCGCTGCGCCGAGGGGCACTCGATTTCGAGTGAGCCGATACGCGGGTCCG
>JBEKIM010000116.1:0-21476 GCA_050011755.1 Bryobacteraceae bacterium
TTGCGGGAGGGAGAGCGAGATGTTTTTGAGGTGGGTGACGCGGGCGCGGTGAGTCTGGACATCTCCCGCCGGATTCTATGCGACAATCTTGAAACGTGCCGGCACCCGAACGACGCAGAATTGTCAGGGTCGCTCGCCCGTCACGCTCAGTCGATCCCGGGAGGGACTTATGCCGACTCATTGCATGCATTCATCGTTGCGGCTCACGCTCACCACTGTTATCTGGTGTGCGGCCGCCGTTTTTGCCCAATCGCCCGCCAGAAACGCGACGGCTGTGCCGCGCCTGGTGAAATATAGCGGAACCCTCGTGGATTCCGGCAGCAAACCACTTACCGGCACGCTCGGCGCGACCTTCTCTCTCTATGCCGAATCGGAGGGCGGCGCGCCCATCTGGATGGAAAACCAGAACGTGGAGGCGGACGCCAACGGTCAATTCACCGTTCTGCTCGGTTTCACCAGGAACGACGGCATCCCCGTGGAAGCCTTCGGCGGCGGCCAGCGATGGCTCGGCATCCGCGTGCAAGGCGAAGCGGAGCGGCCGCGCGTGCTGATCGCCAGCGTGCCCTATTCGCTGAAGGCGGTGGATGCCGAGACGTTAGGGGGGCTGCCGGCGTCCGCATTCGCGCTGGCCGGAAGCGGTAGCCATGGCGCCGCGGCGGAATTGGCCGGTGCGCCGGGAGCACCCGCACCGCGGGACGCTAAGATCTCGGGTACCGGGACCGCCGATTATATTGCCATCTGGAAGACCGCATCGACTCTTGGGAACTCCAAGCTGTACCAGACCGCCGGTGGTAACGTGGGGGTCGGGACTACCGCGCCGGCGGCTACTCTGGAGGCGGTCAGCGCCGGCGCAACCGGCATTGCGGTCATGGGATCGGCCTCTTCGGCGACGGGCGCCAACTTCGGCGTCAACGGGACCAGCGCCAGCACCTCGGGCACGGGAGTGTTTGGACAAGCGACGGCGGCCAGCGGCACCACTTATGGCGTGCAGGGTACTTCCGGAAGCGCGGGAGGAACCGGCGTGCTGGGTAGCAACGTGAACGGGGTTGGCGTAGAGGGGATTACCGGGAGCGCCACGGCGGGATTGGCGGGGGTAGCGGGCAGCGCGACAGCCGCGTCCGGCAGCGCGTATGGCGTGTACGGGCTGGCGGCGGGCGCTACGGGCGTCGGCGTGGTGGGCTCCGCGTCGAGCACCACGGGCGGGAATTTCGGCGTTTATGGCGACGTGGTGAGTCCGAACGGAATTGGCGTGGAGGGCTCGGCAACCCAGGGGACGGGCGTGGCGGGCGTTACGGCCGGCACCGCGGGATATGGGGTTTATGGCGCCAATAGCGCTACCAGCGGCAACGCGTTCGGCGTGTATGGGACCACTTCCAGCCCGGCCGGATCCGCGGTCTTTGGTAATAACCTGGCGGCGACCGGCACCGCCTACGGCGTGAATGCGCAGACCGCGAGCACTGCGGGAATCGCGGTGCGCGGCGTGGCGACGGCGACCAGCGGAGCGAACTTTGGCCTGTACGGCGCAGTCGAGAGTGCCGCGGGAATTGCGGTGGAGGGCGCCGGCGGTCCGGGCACGGGCGTGGCAGGCACCTCCTCAAATGGCGCGGGATACGGGGTCTATGGCGCCAACAGCGCGACCACGGGTTCGGCCAGCGGGGTATATGGGGCCAGTTCCAGTACCGTGGGCGTGGGTGTGACTGGCGTTGCCCTATCCACCAGCGGAGCTAACCGGGGCTTGTACGGCAACACGCTCAGCCCCGGCGGCACAGGCGTTTCGGCGAATGCCACCGGCGGGGGCACCGCGCTGGTCGCCACGGCCACCGGTGCGGGCACGGCCGGCCTTTTCAACGGCAACGTGAAGGTAACCGGCAACCTCACCGTAACGGGGACGGTGTCGAAAGGCGGTGGCGCGTTTCGCATCGATCATCCGCTCGATCCGGAGCACAAGTACCTTTATCACTCCTTCGTGGAATCGCCGGACATGATGAATATTTATAATGGCGTGGTCACGCTGTCGCGGCGCGGCGACGCGGTGGTCAAGCTACCGGAGTGGTTCGATGCGCTCAATCGCGATTTCCGGTACCAGCTCACCTGCATCGGCGGATTCGCCCCGGTGTATATCGCGCGGGAGGTATCCGGCAACGAATTCAAGATCGCCGGAGGAAAGGCCGGCATGAAGGTATCGTGGCAGGTAACGGGGATTCGCCAGGATACGTTTGCCAACGAGCACCGCATTCCGCTGGAGGAAAACAAGGCGGACGCGCAGTAGCGCCGCGTGGGGGCGGGCTGGCAGCCGGCGCGGGACTTAAAAGTCCCGCCAGCACGCTGAAGCGTGCGCCACGGGCAAGCGGCCAGTCATCACGACAAAGGTCCGAACTCCAGAGCGAGTCTCCGACCCGCGCCGCGGGACGCTATAGTAGTCCTTCGCCTTCCATGAAGATTACAGCCAAAGCTCCTTGCCGCGTGGATATGGCCGGCGGCACGATCGACATCTGGCCGCTATACCTGTTCCACGCCGCGCCGGTCACGGTGAACTTCGCGGTGGACCGGTACGCCAGTTGCGTCCTCGAAACACGCGCGGACACGCGCATTACGCTGCGCTCGCGCGACCTCGACGGACACGAAGAGTTCGAATCGCTGGCGGCATTGCGTGCCGCCAAGCGGTATAAACTGCCGCTGGCCGCCTATATGCTCCGCTACTTCGCGCCGTCCACCGGACTGGACGTGGTCACGCATTCCGAAGCTCCCGCGGGCGCCGGCATTTCCGGATCGTCCACGCTGATCATCGCGCTGGCCGCCGCTTTCAATAAGCTGACACATGCGGGCCACAAACTCGAAAAGCTGCGGGAGATCGCGCAGAATATCGAAGCCCAGATCATCCGCGTGCCGACCGGCTGCCAGGATTATTATCCGGCCATGTACGGCGGCGTGAGCGCCATCGAACTGACCGAAGCAGGCATCGCGCGCAAGCCGCTGGCGGTGGATCTCGAAGATCTGAACGAACGCGTGGTGCTGGCGTATACGGGCGAGCCGCGCAACTCCGGCATCAATAACTGGGAAGTGATGAAGGGCCACATCGATGGCGACCGGGCCGTGCACCGCAATTTCGACCGCATCGCGCAGATCGCGCGAGAGATGCGGCAGGCGGTGGAGAAGCCGGATTGGGACGAAGTGGCGCGCCTGCTGCGGCTGGAGTGGAGCAACCGCAAGAAGAACGCTCCTGGAATCAGTACGCCGCTGATCGACCGGCTGGTCCAGGCGACCCGGCCGGCGGGCGCGGTAGGCGCGAAGGTCTGCGGAGCCGGCGGCGGAGGATGCGTGTTCTTCCTGGTGAAGCGGGGCGCGAAACCGCGCGTATCGGAAGCCATCGAGAAGGAAGGCGCGACAGTATTGCCGGTGCGGGTCGCGCCCCGCGGCGTCGTCGTGGTGTAGTGGGCCGGCACTCTTAGGTCCCGCTCCCGGAGTTCGGACTTTCTCGTGATGACTGGCCGCTTGCCCGTGGCGCACGCTGAAGCGTGTCAGGATCGCCCTGCGGGCCACCAAATGTGATGAAAACTCAATTTGGAGGGCGGCCAATCCTGGCCGCAGCCGGCTTGGCCGCTGAAAGGCGGCTGCGGGCATGATTGCCCGCCCCCCAATTGGGTTTTCAACGGTGCGCCACGTCGGCTGTTTTATTGAACTATCCCACCCAAGGAAGCCACCCACGCCTTGGGCGTAGCCCCGAACGTGCGCCGAAACATCTCTACGAATGCGCTGGGTTGCCGGTAGCCGGTGGCGAAGGCCGCGTGCTTCACCTGGCTGCCTGCCACCAGCAATTCCACGGCTTTCATCAGACGAGCTTGCCTGCGCCAGGTGGCGAAGTCGGTGCCCACCTCGCTGCGAAAAACACGTTCGATGGTGCGTACGCTGGCGCCGGCGGCGGCGCAAAGCGACTCGAGCGCCGGGTTGTGCGACAGGTTGGCGATCAGCGCCTGGGCCACGGCGAGCGCCCGCGCATCCTTGGGCATAGTCAGAAATGTGGGAACGGGAGAGGCCGCCTCCAGATGGCTGACGATCAGATCGCGCAGGGCGCAGTGCAGCCGGTTCCTGGCGCGGAGTTGGCCGATGCGCACGGCTTCCACAATCAGTTCGCGCAATAGGGGAGTGACATGCAGCACCGTGCAGCCCAAAGGCAGCTTGGAAGCGAGGCCGCGGCGCAGATAGAGGGTGCGCATGGAAACGGCGCAGGGCATGCGCAGGCGATGCATGACGCGGGCCGGGATCCAGATGGCGAATTGCGGCGGAATCAGCCAGTAGCTCTGGCCGGCGGATATCTCCATGACGCCGCGGATGGCATAGATCACCTGGCCGGCGCCGTGGGCATGCTCGGGCACGTGGAACGCGGGCGGATATTCGTAGGCCAGCGTGGAGATGGAAGTGCCGGGCTTGGGATCGTAGCAGTCGATATAGCCGTGTCGCATTTGAGATATATTATGGCGTCATAGGGGGCTTTACGACACCCCCTCGGATGCCTGAGACTGGTTCTGATGCGCCGGCACGAGCAAAAGCGAAGCCGGAGGGGATCGCGCAAAATAAACAAGGAGAGCAAAGCATGCTGGGCAAACAGAAGATCGTAGCTTTTGTGGCGGTCCGCGACCGGGACGCCGCCAGGAAATTCTACCGGGACACGCTGGGTTTGCGGCTGGTGGGCGAGGATCAGTTCGCCATGGTTTTCGACGCCAACGGCACCACGTTGCGGCTGGCGCCGGTGCCGGATTGGACGCCGCCGCAATTCACGGTGCTGGGCTGGGAGGTGGCAGACATCGTAGCAGCCGTACAAGAGCTGCGCAGCGCGGGCGTCGAGTTCCAGCGATACCCGTGGATGAAAGACCAGGATGAGATGGGGATCTGGACCTCGCCCAGCGGACCGGAGGTGGCCGCGGTGCATGCCGGCGCCAGGGTGGCATGGTTCAAGGATCCCGACGGTAACGTGTTGAGCGTCTCGCAGATGCCGGCTTGAGCCGAATCATAAGCGCATCCTTGTGTTATGCTGGCCCGGACTGAATCCGTCGCCGCATGAGACCGAACGCCGCCATTGCCAGGGCTGTTGCCGCATTTGCGGAAAAACGCGTGCTGGTCGTCGGCGACGTGATGCTGGACCGCTACTGGTCGGGCGAAGTCGATCGCATTTCGCCCGAAGCGCCGGTTCCCATCGTGCGGAAGGTGGGCACGTCCGGCGTTCCCGGCGGCGCGGCGAATACGGCATGCAACGTGGCGGCGCTGGGCGCCCGCGTGACGCTGCTGGGCGTTACGGGTGAGGACGAGGCAGGCGCGGAACTGCGCGCGATGCTCGCCCGGCGGGGCATCGATTGCAGCCACATTTCGGTCGCCGCGGGACGCCCCACCACGCTGAAATTGCGCATAGTGGCGCACGACCAGCAGGTGGTGCGGATCGACGAAGAAGATACGTCGCCCATCGATGCCGTGCTGGCCGTGGCGGTGGTGAAGCACGCCGCGCGCATCATGGGACGCATGGATGCGGTGGTGGTCTCGGATTACGCCAAGGGATTTGCGATCGTGCCGGTGGTCGAGGGCATCATCACCGCGGCGCGGCGGCGCGGCAAGCCGGTGGTAGTCGATCCGAAGGGTTCCGATTTCGAGCGCTACCGCGGCGCCACGGTCCTGAAGCCGAACCGCGGCGAACTGGGCGTGCTCACGGGGCTTCCGGCGCGGCACCACGAAGACACGATGAACGCCGCGCGGGAACTGCTGCGCCGCGGGGGCGACACCGCCATTGTGGTGACCGAAGGCAAGGACGGCATGACCCTGCTCCAGCCGGAAGCGGCGGAGGAGCATTTCCCCAGCTTCGCGCGCGAAGTCTACGATGTGACCGGCGCGGGCGATACCGCGTTAGCTACCCTGGCGGTGGCCCTCGCGGCGGGTGCCGCACTGGGCGATGCGGTTTGGTTATCGAACCTGGCGGCCGGCCTGGCGGTTGGCGAAGCGGGCACCGTGGCCATTTCACGTGAAAAACTCGCGAAGGCCATGGCCAGCCTGCGCCGGCGATGAGTAAGATCCTCACCAATGACCAGGTAGATGCCTGGGTGGCCGATCTGCGGCGCGCCGGCCGGAAGATCGGCTATACCTGCGGCGCCTTCGATTTACTGCATGCGGGCCACGTGGATTATCTGGAGCGCAGCCGCGCCTTGTGCGATGCGCTGCTGGTGGCCGTGAATTCCGACTGGTCCATCCGGCAATATAAAGATCCGCATCGTCCGATCTGCTCCGGGTTAGAACGGATGACCGTAGTCGCGGGGCTGGCATCGGTGGATGCGGTGACGATTCTCGACGATTTGAGACCCTTGGCGCAGATTCAGCGCTGGCAGCCGGACTTCTATATTAAAGGCGGCGACTATAGCACGCGCGGGCTGCGCTCAGGCGAAGCGGTGCGGGCTTACGGCGGCCAGGTGGCCACCATACCGGTCAGCCACGTGGTGAGCACCAGCCAGATCGTCGAACGGGTAATGGCCCTCGAACGGCTTGCGCCGCCGGCGGCGGCGGGCGCCCCGCCGCCAAAGGGAATTGTTTTTCTGGACCGGGACGGCACGCTGCTGAAAGACAGCCCTTACGGTAGCGATCCGCGGGATGTCGAGTTAATGCCCGGCGTGGGCGAGGGACTGGCGGAATTGCAGCGGGCGGGCTACCGGTTGGTGATGGTGACCAATCAGCAGGGGATCGGTCTCGGCTATTTCCCGGTGCGTGAATTCATCGCGGTGAATTCGGCGCTGTTTCGCCTGCTGACGCCGTTTGGCGTCACGATTTCGCGGATTTATTACTGCCCGCACACGGCGGCGGACGTGTGCGATTGCCGCAAGCCCGCGCCGGGGATGCTGTTGCGCGGGTTGCGCGAGTTCGGCGTCGAGGCGGAGTGCTGCTTCATGATTGGCGATCGTGACGTGGATGCCGTAGCGGGCGCGGTAGCCGGCTGCCGGTCCGTGCTGGTGGGCGCGGAGGGCTTCGCCACCTTCGCGGAGGCGGCGGCCTGGATATTGAATGCGCCGCCCCGCGGATGCGGGTGAAACAGCGACGAGACCCCCTGCGGGGCATCGTCGAAAACTCACCGTGGGGCGGGAATCATGCCGCAGCCGCCTTTTCAGGCGGCTAAGCCGGCTGGAAAGCCGCCCCCAGCGGGGACCCCGGGCCAAGATTGACCGCCCCACTACTCTTGGTTTTCATCATCTTTGCGGTTCCGAAAAACAGCCGCTAACTTATTGAGCGGCAATGGCGTGCCGGCGGCACTTTTAAGTCCCGCCACGGCCGAAGTCGGTTTTTGCCATGCGCGCGCGGCCCTTGCGGCTGCTTCAGAATTGCAGCAAAGCCCGCTTCGCCGCCGTAATGCGCCGGCCACGGGGGCGGCAGATACTACGGAAGATCCAGATCAAGGGCGTAAATATCCGAATTGTAGCGCGCTCCATCTGGCAGACCACTCTGGCGATGGCATCCGGCGTATATACAGATATTGGCTGGGCCTTCTTTCCGGTCAGCAGTTCATACAGGATGAGTCCCAGCGCGTAGACATCGGCCGCGGTGGATACCGGCTCGCCACGGACCTGCTCGGGCGAAGCGTAGTCCGGCGTCATCACTTGCAAGCCGGTCAAGGTGGCCGCTTGGTTCTCCGCGCCGGGTTCCAGCAGCTTGGCGATCCCAAAATCCAGAAGCTTGGGTGTGCCGTCATCGGTCACCAGGATGTTGGCCGGCTTCAGATCGCGGTGGACGACCAGGTCGCGATGGGCTGAGTCCACGGCCTCGCACACCCGCACAAAGAGCCGCAACCGCTCCTCGATACCCAGCGCGTGCCGATCGCACCATGCGCTGATGGGTTCGCCCGCGATGAATTCCATCACCAGGTACGGCACGCCTTCCGGCGTGGAACCGCCATCCAGCAGGCGGGCGATATTGGGATGCGAGAGGCGTGCCAGGATCTGGCGTTCCTGGCGGAAGCGCCGTAAAGTGCCAGGCGACTCGGCCGCGGCGCGCACCAGCTTGATGGCCACTTGCTGCCGAAACTCGGCATCGTCCCGAGCGGCACGGTAGACGGCACCCATGCCACCGTGGCCCGCGAATCGCCTCCACGTTATAAGGGCCCAGGCGCGTGCCAATCAGCCGTTCGTCGGGATCGGTTTCGCGCGCCAGAGCCGCGGCCGCCGACGCAATCGCCGGCCGAGCGGAGGCCCAGGCCGCAATGCTCCAGCAGGGCGCTACTTCTTGCCGCCGGTCCCGGCCGGGGCATTCGCGCTCCAGAAAAGCCGTCCGTTCTTCGGGCGGCAAATCCACGGAGCACTCGAAGAGCCGTTCGACTTCCGCCCATTGCTCCGGGCTCAAGTCGGTCATACCGCGTCCCTGGGCGGTTTCGCGGAAAGCGCCCGGCGCAGCCAGGCTTCGCCCAGCATGACGTCTCGCTTCACGGTGCCCAGGGTCAGTCCGAGTGTTTCCGCGATTTCTTCGCGGCTGAGCCCGCCGAAGTATTTCAACTCGATCACCTTGGCTTTTCGCGCATCCTGCCGGGCCAGGCGGTCGAGGGCCTCATCCACCGCCAGCAGTTCCTCCACCTGCCGAGCGGGAATGGGTATATCGTCGTGCATTTCCCCGGGATTCCCGCCGCCACGCTTCTGCGCGCGATACTTCCTAGCGCTGGCGATTAGAAGGCGCCGCATGATGTGCGCGGCAACTCCGAAAAAGTGCGCGCGGTTTTCGAAATCGGGCAGGTCGTGCTCGACAAGCTGCAGATAGGCTTCGTGGATTAGCGCGGTGGGCTGCAGGGTGATGCCCGGCCGTTCGTTGCGCATGAACGATACCGCCAGTTTCCGCAGTTCCGCGTACACGATGGGCGTCAGGGCGTCCAGCGCCTCCCGGTTGCCGCTGGAGCATTGTCGCAGCAGAGTGGTGAATTCCCCAGTTTGCACGGCAATTGCACCTGTTCGTTCCACAATCATACTGCGCGGCGAGCGGGAGGAGTCAAGGCCGATTAACTTTTATCGGGTTGCTGAATTCCGCCGGCCAAAACCTCGCGCACCTTTCCCAGCAAGCCGGCCGGCGTGAAGGGCTTGGCGATGAACGGCGCGGAACTCTCCAGGCCGTTTCGGGTTTCGGAGTAGCCGGAAGTGAACAGCACTCGGGTCCCAGGGTGAACCGAAGCGAGCCTTCGCGCCAATTCCGGTCCGGGCATGCCCGGCATCACCACGTCGGTGATCATGAGGTGTGGCACCTCCGGGCGGCTGGCCGCCTCGTCGAGCGCCTGGGTGCCGCTGGCTGCCTCCAGGACAAGATAGCCGTGCGCGCGCAGGATCTGAACCATGAGCTGCCGGACTTCGACCTGGTCCTCTACGACAAGGATTGTCTCCGACCCGCCGAGCTGGTCCGGAGAGGCCGGCTCGCCAGCCGGGACCGGCGCCTTGCGAGCGGGCAGATAGACCCGGAAGGTGCTCCCTTTGCCTACCTGGCTGTCCACCGTGATAGCGCCGCGACTTTGCTGCACGGCGCCGTAGACCGTGGCGAGCCCGAGCCCTGTTCCCTTGCCCACTTCTTTTGTCGTAAAAAACGGCTCAAACAGGCGCCGGCGCACCGTTTCATCCATCCCCTCACCGTCATCGCTCACCGAGAGGACCACATACAGTCCGGGCCGCAGATCGGGAGGCGCATCCGCATCGCCGGAGTACAGGTCTAAAGCCGAGGTCTCGACAATCAGTTTGCCGCCCTTGGGCATGGCATCGCGCGCGTTGGTGACCAGGTTGACCACCACCTGGTGCATGTGGGTGGGGTCGGCTTCGATCGAAGGCAAGGCCCTGGCCAGCCGCGGTAACAGCTCGATCTCTTTGTTAACCAGGCTCCGCAGCATGGGCTGCATGTCCAACAACAGGACGTTCAAGTCCAGGGGCTTGGGCTGAGCGATTTGCTTCCGGCTGAATGTGAGTAACTGCTGTGTCAAGGCGGCGGCCCGATCGCCCGCTTTGCGGATCTCCGCGAGGGCCGCCCCATTCGCGTCGCCGGGCGGCAACCGGTCCAGGACCAATTGACTGAAGCCGTTGATTACGGTCAACAGGTTATTGAAGTCATGCGCCACGCCACCAGCCAGTCTGCCCACGGTCTCCAGCCGTTGCGACTGCCGGATGCGGTCCTCCAGTTTGGAGCGCTCCAACTCGGCCGCTTTGCGTTCCGAGACATCGCGGAATACGCCCACCAGGAGCCGCCGGTCCTGGCTTAAGGGAACCACTGCGGATGAAAGCTCAACGGGGATCGAGTCTCCTTCGCTCCGGGTGACCGTGGCTTCGATGAGCCCGGAGATGTCGCGCGGTACCGGGCGGCGCAATTCAGACGTCAGCAGGCTTTGCAGTTCTTCGATACGGTTCCCGGCGAGACGCTCGGCCGCCGGGTTAATGCTGAGGATCTGTCCGGTTTGCCCGTCGGCGACTACAATACCGTCGCGTACGGACTCGAGGATGGCACGGTAGCGAGCTTCGCTTTCGCGCAAAGACTCGCCGGAACTGCGGAGCGCATCCAGTTGCCGCTGCACGATATCCAGCGATTCCCTGAGGAAGCGGAGCAATTCATTCAAAGGCAGAGCCGCGATGAGGACGGTCACCGGGACCCCTATCCAAAGTACCAGCGGCGGCAGGGGGGAGTACGGCGGCGCGCGCAGGCCGGCCGTCTCGAGCACGGCCAGCGACAAAGTGAATGCCAAGAACCCCAGGGCGCTCCACATCGCCACCTTCTTTCCCAACAGGATCGCGGCGGTCACGAAGCCCGGCACAAAACTGATCAGGGCCACGCTGTGGATGCCCCCGTACAGCACAGCCATGACGGCCCCCCAGCACCAAAGAGCGATGATGAAGACCCAGACCGCCGTGCGCACGTGTGCGCGCCAAAGGAGGACGAGCGATACGAGCAAGGCGGCTTCCACGCTGCTGCTGAGCACGGCGCCGGGCACTTTTGGCAACCGCGGCACAAAAGCGTACCATAGCCCCACCCACGCCAGTGAAACTACCAAAATAGGGTGCAACGCCCTGGCCGCAAGTTGCTCGCCAGGACTCAATGCACTCCATGATGGTATTGCCGGCCGGTAAAGACTATAGATCCTGTGCCGTAGCGTTTCCAAGAGATCCGACCCAGTCAAGGCCGCCCGAGGCTCGATTTGCCGAACTTCGGGAACGCCTCAGCGGACACATGTCTCAATTCCGACAGTCCTGACCAAACTATACCAGAGAATTGAAGAATATCGGAAACATTGTATTTGCGGGACGATGGCTACGCCATGGGCCAACCTGGACGCGTCCGATAATAAGCTACCGTGTGCCCGGCCGCGCGCAGGGCGTCGTCGACTGGACCGCAGACGGCGCGCCGCAACGGCAGGCACTCAGTTAGACTGGCATCGGCTGGTATTAATCAGGACCGACATGCTGCGGCCCGCGAAGTTAGCCGTGGCTACGTCCGGTTTGCCGTCTCCATTAAAGTCTCCTATGGCGAGCCCGTAGTTTTCCGAACCGGCGCCGAACACGACGGGGAGGCCGAAGGTACCATCGCCGTTACCCGCAAAGAAGCTGACCTGGTCTCCGGTACCGGCTGCCAAGTCCAAATGCCCATCGCAGTTGAAATCGCCCGTGGCGAGAGAACCGGCTTCCAGAACCCCATTGAGCGTCGCGGCGCTTTGAAAGCCACCACTTCCGTTGCCCAGCATCACGTAGATAAAACCCAGTTCGGCGTCGCTCGCCGCTACGTCCAGGTTTCCGTCGCCGTTGAAATCGCCCGTGGTCAGGCGCCGGGTTCCCGCAGTGCCACTGCCGAATCGCTTGAGCTGCTGCAGGGTCCCGTTCCCGTTGCCTAAGAACAGGCCGAATACGGTCGACGAACTCAAGTCCGTGACTGCCAAATCCTGTTTCCCATCGCCGTTGAAATCGGCTGCCACGATCTGAGTCAGATTCGACTGCAGCACCGAATCGGAGTAGGTCAACTTAAAACTACCCGTGCCATCGCCCAGCCACACCTGTATGCCGCCGGGGTTGCTTCCCAGGGCCAGGGTGCTGAACGCGACATCGGGGATCCCGTCGCCGTTGAAGTCGGCCGCGGCCATGGAACTGATATGCTGAGTGAGCCGTACAAGCGGGCCCGCCAGGAAGTTGCCATCCTTTTGCCCAAAGAATACCTGGACCTGGTAGGGGTTACTGCCTGCTACGGCCACGTCGGGAATCCCGTCGCCGTTGAAGTCCGCCATGGCGGCGACGCCCCCGAGCGCGCTAGTCGACAACGGTTGGCCGAAGGTTCCGTTGGCCGCGCCCGGGTATAGCTGCAGACTGGGCGGGTCCAGAAGAGCGAGGTCCAGCCGGCTCGTGCCCTGGAACCTGCCTGCCAGCACGGCCCGGGCATATGGCGCGACCTGGTATACCGCGGCCGACTCAAACCTGCCCGTACCGCTATTCAAAGCTACGCTGACTGCGTTGTTGTAGCCGACGAACGCAACATCCGGATAGCCATCGCCGTTGAAATCCGCGAGCGTCATGGCGGACACCTCCTCGCCCTGGAGCGACGTGATGCCAGCGCCAAATGTTCCATCGCCGTTGCCGGGCAATACGGTCACCAGCCCGCCATCCAGAAACCCGGGATATAGATAGGTGCCGTTGACAATATCCGGCTTTCCATCTTTATTCACGTCCGCAATCGCGATGCTCAACTCGTTATTCAACGGATCGTTGTCAGTGTCCAGCGGATAGCTCGACGGCGGCTGAAACGTGCCGTTTCCATTCGACAGAAATACTTCGATCGAACCGGAGTTATTGGGATTGGCGCCCGCCAGATCCGGCAAGCCGTCTCCATTCAAATCGCGGGCGGCAACCGCGGTCGGCCCGGCGGCGATCAAGATCGGAGGCTGGAACTCACCATTGCCCATGCCGCCGTAGAAGTAAACGCTGGAATCATAAGTGCTTCCGCTATTCGTACAAACTGCCAGGTCCAGTAAGCCATCGCCATTGAAGTCCGCCGCGGCCATTCCGGTAACGCTCGCCGGACTCACGGATGTCACCAGTGGGCCGGTGAACGTCCCATCGCCCGTTCCTCTGAAGACCTCGATGGCATCTCCCGCCACGGCGATGTCCAGATGTCCGTCATGATGGAAGTCGCCCACGATCATAGCTCCGGCGCCGGCCAGTTGCCCGGTTGAGTAACTCACCGGACTCTGAAAGGTACCGTCTCCATTACCCAGCAGCACGGTGATGTTCCCGGCGCCCGAGCCGGCGATCAGGACCGCTACGTCGAGATTGCCGTCGTGATTGAAGTCGGCGGCCACCATCTCCGGCGCAAAATCGCTTGTAAGAGGCAGTACATTGACGGGCGCTCCAAATACTCCTTTGCCCTCGTTCGGGTAAAGCAGCATCCCTAAGTCAAATTCCATCACCATCAGGTCCTGCCGGCCCGTATGCCGGAAGTCGCCGGCCGCCTGCGCGCTGATCGTATTCAGCGAAAGCGCGTGGGGCGCGCGAAAGGTAATCGGATTGGCGGCGGACATGTGACCGGCAAAGATGGCCGCGAGGGCGATCGAGGGAATTCGTAACATGGGTTAAGCGTCTCTTTTCGACTTGGAAGTTCAGTCAGGTATCATTATATGCTACGCCTCGGTGACAACTTGAAGTTAGTACGTACTGGTTCGACCTTTCAGCCTCAGTGAGTGCCGGCGGCCGCACTCTGCGCGCCTACCCGGCGTTGAGCTTCATCGTGGCTACGGTCACGTGCGGCCAGAGGACGTTGTTAATTATAATGGGAGTGTTCCAGTCAAAAGGGTGCAACCAGGAGGTCGCGTGCGCCACCTAGAGGGTCTTCCGAACCGCTTCAGCATCTCGATCAAGCCCGACAAGGACGGCTATCTTGGCCGCGAGTGCCCGATCAAAGCCTGCAGGGGGTATTTCAAAATCACGCCAGGCACCGGCCTCAAGGGCCGCATTCCCTGTCACTGCCCCTATTGCGGGCATTCGGCAGAGATGAGTGACTTTACGACCAAAGCCCAAATCGAATACGCAAAATCGATGGTCATCCGCCAGGTCACGGACGCGCTGCATGAAGACCTGAAGGACATGGAGTTCAACCACCCTCCGCGCGGGGCTTTCGGCATCGGCATCAGCATGAAGGTGACGCGGGACGGCCAGCATCCGATACGGTATTACCGCGAGAAACAACTCGAAACCGAGGTCGCCTGCGACAAGTGCACACTCCGGTTTGCCATCTACGGCGTCTTCGGCTGGTGCCCGGATTGCGGCGCCCATAACTCTACGTAGATCCTGAGCAAAAACCTAGTGACCGAGAGATCGCCGGCCACACGGTATTGCGGGTGCGAGCGCTACTGCGACGCTTCAACCAGGCCACTTGGACGGTTAAGACTTTACCCTCCCGACTGCCCGGGTAGACAAGCCGTAGCCTTTTCGCGTACCGGCCCAGGCGAGCCTGATGAACTTCACGAAGCCCATGACGTCTTCACGTATCCGCCGCGCCGTCCCCCTCCGGGTGCTGTAAAATGCAGTGAGGCGGGATGGCCAATGGAGAGCGACCCGGCTGAGATCACGCAACTGCTTCAACAGTGGGCTGATGGGGATGGCCGAGCCCTTGATCAGATGATGCCATTGGTCTACCGCCAATTGCGCGCACTGGCCCAAAACCAGATGCGGCGAGAAAGCGGCGGCCATACTCTGCAAGCCACGGCGCTCGTGAACGAGCTGTATCTGCGGCTGGCGAAGCAGTATGGCGGGCAGTGGAACAATCGCGGTCACTTCTTCGCGTTCGCGGCCATGCTCATGCGCCGTATTCTGACTGACCACGCCAAACAGGTCCACCGGGAAAAACGTGGCGGCAATCAGGAACGCGTGGCGCTCAGCGAAAACGTTCCCTGGCTGGGCAACTCGAGCGAGGAAATCCTGGCGTTGAGTCTAGCGCTGGACGGGCTGGAGCGAGAGGACAAACGAAAGGCGCGTGTCATCGAGCTGCGCGTCTTTCTGGGTTGTACGTCCGAGGAGACCGCCGAGGTCTTGATGATTTCCAAAGCCACGGCCGATCGTGAATGGACGCTGGCGAAAGCCTGGTTGTTTCGCGAGTTGAAGGGGAACGGCGGGAAGCCGTCCGACGAATGAATCCCTCCCCGATGGACTGGTCCGGCATCGAGCGAATCTTCTTCGGCGCGCTGGATCGGCCGCCGCAGGAACGCGAAGCCTGGGTGAGAGAAGCGGCGGCGGGCGACGCCGGCCTGGAAGAGCAGGTGCGGTCCCTCCTGTGGGCCAACGACGCGGCCACGGCGGCGGAAGCGCCGCAGCCGGTCGGACCCTATCGCCTCGAGCGCATTCTTGGTCGGGGCGGAATGGGCGAGGTATGGCTGGCCAGCCGGGCCGACCAACAATACGAGAAGAAAGTCGCCATCAAGCTAGTTCGTCCGGGAATTGGCGCCGGAGACTTGATTCAGCGGTTCCTGGCCGAGCGCCAGATCTTGGCGGACCTGCAGCATCCCAACATCGCCACACTGCTGGATGGAGGTCTGACCCAAACGGGGCAGCCCTACCTGGTGATGGAATATGTGGAAGGCACGCGCCTGGACGAATATTGCGACGGCTGCCGCCTCTCCGTCGCGGCGCGGCTGGAGTTGTTCACGAAGGTCTGTGCGGCCGTCAATTCCGCGCATCAGCACATGGTGATTCATCGTGATCTCAAGCCCGGCAACATCCTGGTTACCAAGGAAGGCGAGCCGAAATTGCTGGATTTCGGCATCGCGAAAGTGATCAAGGGGCCCGGCGGTTCCGTGGAACAAACAGTCGCAAGCGGCTTGTACCTGACGCCTCTCTATGCCAGCCCCGAACTATTGCTGGGCCGGGCCGTGACGGGAGCAAGCGACGTGTATTCCCTGGGCGTAATCCTATACGAGCTACTTTGTGGAATGCGCCCCCACGATTCCAGTGGACAGGACCCGGCCGATTTGGTTTACGCGGCGATCTCCCAGGAGCCGCAGCGTCCCAGCGCGGCGGTGCAGCGGCGGCCAGGAAACACTGGCACCACCGCGGCGGAGAGAGCCGCGCTGCGGGGCACGACGGCGGATAAACTGCTGCGCGTGCTCGAAGGTGATCTCGACGGAATCGCATTGCGGGCGCTGGCAAAGACACCCGAGGAGCGCTATAGTTCGGCGGAGCAGCTGTCGAGCGACATATGCCGTTACCTCACGGGGCAGCCGGTATGCGCTGTCGAGGGGACCCGGCTTTACATCGCGCGCAAGTTCGTGCGGCGTCACGCGGCCGGCGCCGCCCTGGCCGGATTGTTGCTGATTTCCCTGCTGGGCGGGCTGGCGAGCACGCTTTGGCAGGCCCACGTGGCGCAGCGTGAGCGAGCCAACGCGGAGAGCCGTTTTAACGACGCCCGCGAACTCGCCAACTACGTTCTCTTCGACCTCCAAGACTCCATCCAGAAGGTGCCCGGAGCCATGCCGGTGCAGGCCGCGGGCCGCACGCTGCAATATCTGGACCGGCTGGCGGCGGCCAAGGGCGCCGATCGGTCCCTGCGGCTGGAGTTGGGGGAGGGCTACTTGAAGCTCGGGGACGTGCTGGGCCAACATGGCGCCGACGACAGCTTGGGAGACACAACCAAGGCCCTCGCGAGTTACGGAAAGGCTTTGGCTCTGGTCGAGCCGCTGAGCCGGGAAGACGCCAGCAACGTGCGCGTTCAGCAAACCCTGGCCAGGATCTATCAACAGATGGGCGGGAGCCTGGTCTTCACCGCCCAGCCGGACGATGGAATTGCGATGCTCCGAAGAGCCGCGGATACATTCGAGCAGTTGGCCCGCGTCAACCCGCGCGATCTCCCAAGGCTCATTGACGCCGGGGCCGCCGATCAGGCTTTGGGGCAGCATCTCAGCCAAAAAGGCGGCGGATTCATCACCCTAGCGGGGGCCGGCGCAGCCATCGGGTTTCTGCAAAAGGCCGCCGGCTACTTCGATGCCGCTCTCAAGATCGATCCCTCCAACAGCCGGGCGCTGCAGCTTCTGTCAGCGACCGACGAAGCTGTCGGCAAGCTGGAAACTCCCCAGGACCCGCGGAAGGCAGTGGAGACTTACGGGAAAGCGCTCGCCCTTCTCCGGCGTCTGCCGCCAGCCGAGCAGGAGACGCCGGACGTCCGGCGCCGGCGCGCCATGATGTTGGTGCGGGTCGGATGGAACCAGGGGCAGTTGCAGGAATTCAAGGAATCTCTGGCCAGCCTGAGCGAAGCCCGTGACGTGCTGGACGGTCAGGCGGCGGCGGATCCACAGAACGCCTCCGCCGCTTTCCGCCAGGTGGACGTTTATCGCTCGTTAGGAATCGTGCAGGGCTACGCCGGAAATGCCGGCGCCTCGGAAGAAAACCTGCGCCGGGCGGTGGAGATTCTGGACCAGCTCGTGGAACGGGATCCATTGAATACGTCCAACCGCGTGCTGCGAGCCTCGCTGCATGGGCGAATCGGGAACCTGGCGGCCGCCGCCGGACGAATACAGGAGGCGCGCCGTTATGCGGAGGCCGGCCTGGCTTATCTGAAAGAGGCCGCCGAGAGTCCAAACGCGACGGTCCAACAACTGGTCGAAGCAGTGCGGGTTCTGTTGGACCCGGCGGTGAAGACGTTGCGGGATTACCCGCTGGCGCTGCGGTACGCTTTGCGGGCCGACGGGCTGGCGAAAGGCAAGGATCTGGCGACGCTGGTTTATCTGGGGGAAGCCTACTGGCGAAACGGTAACGCTTCCGCGGCCGTGGAAACCGCCAGGAAGGCGCTGGCGATGCTGCCGGCAGTGGGGCCGGGAGCGAGCGTCTCAAACACGCGGCGTCAGGTGGAAGAGAGCATTACCGAGTACGAGAAGGGCGTCAGGCGCGCAGTCCGGTAGAATCGGACGCGAGGACGCGGGCGGGTTCAAAACTTTTTCACATTTCCTCGCGACGCTGTGAGTCATTTTCTTCGGGGTTGTCGCGGTTTGGGGTGAGAAGCAAATTGCTCTCAAACAAAAAAAACAGACTGGAGCTCAATCCCATGTTTCAAATGACGCGTTTTTCCCGGCCGAGGTTGAAGAGCGGCCAATTGCTTACGATCGCCCTGTTGGCTCTCGCCAGCTTCGCGCCGACCCTTTCCGCTCAAGTCGTTTGCTGCTCTATGCCAGACTACCGGCCACAGCACCAGCAACCGGAGCCAACCCGCGGATCGTCCGCGTACTACTTCAAGATCAACGGCGGAATCTACCGGGTCGATGACAGCCTATTTGTCTGGGGGCAGAACCCCTACAGCCCAGTGGGCCACATCGTGGCCGCCGGAAATGGTCGTTACATCGCCACGATGTATTCGGGAGCCCGCTATTGGGCATATCCTGTCCAATAAACCCCGCATCCTGGTTTGCAACCAGTCCCGCAGCCGTGTGGTTACGCACGGCTGCTTGTGTAGTTATCTCTATATCGCTAACCCGGCTTCACCGCTTATTCTGGCCTTGTGGACGGCGCTTGCCGCCGGCCGGCTCGAAGCTAAAGGAGAGATCGCCATGTGCACCAAAACCAAAACCGCCGCCGCTCTGCTATTCGTCGCCGTTTTCGCGGCCCACGCGCAAACACCCGTATCCGGCGAAGCCGCCGATGCCTATCACTTCAAATACTGGGAAGGATCGCCCTTGAACGCCGCGTACAACGAGTGGTGGTACTTCAACGTGTACGACGCCAAGGACGGCCTCCATGCTTTCTTCACTTATCAAGTTGCCGACCCGCTGAATCTCACCGGTGAAGGAGGCGGCGATCTCACCGCCGTGGTCTATCAAGGCTCCAACATCGTGACGGAAAGCGATCTTTATCCGCTGAGCGCGTTCTCTGCTTCCTACTCGGCGGCGGACGTGACCCTCGGCGCCAACACCATTTCCGTTTCCAGCCCGGACACCTATCTCGTCTCGGGCGCCACCGTGGACGGACGCCTGAGCTGGAACCTGCGCTACGACCGCGACGCGGCCTCCTGGTTCGCGGACAATCGCATCAACGTCGCGCCCGCCGCCTGGGAAGAAATGAGCTGGCTGATCTACATGCCGCGCGCCGGAGTAACCGGAACTTTGACGCTTGACGGCAGGACTTACAACATCGCTTGCTCCGGCTATCACGATCACAACTGGGGCCAGTGGAACTTCGAGACCGTTCGCTGGAATTGGGCGCAGTTCTCCCTGCCCGGCGTGACCTTCGATCTCGGAGACATCGTCGGCAATCCGAACGGCACGGCCAGCGTAGACATTGCCGGCCAGCGCACCGTTTTCTCCGCCGGCCAATATACACTGACCCACACGAAGTGGGCTTTCGACTCGGCGGATAACATCCCCTATCCGGTCGAGTCGACGTTTACCGCGCAAAACGGAGACGTCGCCGTCTCCCTAGTGATGGACGCCCAGAGCACAGACCCGTTGGCCACCGGGCCGGCGCCCAGCCTGGTAATCTATGAACAGCCCACTCACTTCACGGGCACGATCACGCAGGGCCAAAACACAACCACCTTCGCAGTGGACGGCTTCGTCGAGTACACCGCGATCTCGAAACCCTCCTCCAATTAGCCCATCGCCACGCCAACCTGCCAGCTTCAGCCCCGCCGGCAACGGCGGGGTAGCCGGATGAAAGGGCGGGGCTGGTGCTATTTTGAGACGTGGCGCGGGATCAGCGGGCGACTCGGAATCCTAAAAACGTCGCGCAAGGCGGGGCGCGCTCCATGCCGTGGAAGTCGCAGCACATTCGCGCCGGCTGGCTGGCGGTCTGCCTGATAGCCCAGGCTCGCGGCCAGTATCGCTTCGACGCTTGGACCGCCGACAATGGCCTGCCGCAAAACGTCATCCGGGACGTTTGCCAGACCCGCGACGGGTACCTTTGGGTAGCCACGCTGAACGGCTTGGCGCGATTCGATGGCGTCCGTTTTACGGTTTTCGACCATACCAACTCACCGGGCATCGAATCCAACCGTTTCACTTCGCTGTTTCAAGATATCGATGGCGATTTATGGTTGGGCACGGAAAGCAGCGGGGTGACGCACTATCATCGCGGCGTCTTCACCACGTACACGACGATTCAGGGGCTGCCCTATAACGCTGTCAGCGGCACTACGGGCGATGCGTCCGGCCACCTGTGGGTGCTATCCCACGATAGGATCATGGAATGGAAACAGGGCTCTGCCCGCTTTGTGGATGTCACTCCAAAAGACCTTCCGAAGATTCCTTTCGAGCCTTACCACTGGGAAGGCGGGGGCTTTTGGGCGGCGGATAGGACAAGCCTGCACTGCTTCGATAGCGGCGGCTTTGTCACCTATCGCATCCCGGCGTGGATGCAGGGTCATAACGTTTGGGGAGTGGCGCGCGAACCGAGCGGCGCGCTATGGGTGGAAACGCTCGATGGAATGAAGGCCAGGGTTACCGGCGGCGAACTGGAACGGTCGCCGCAGGAGCCATCGATCACCTACCGGGATGCCCGCGGCAACGCCTGGACCATCGGTATCGGCCGGGAGTTGGGGCGTTACATGGTCGATTCCTCTTCCGGCAGCCCGCGAAAAATCGCGTTTAACGCCTTGCGCGAAGACAGCGAGGGAGATCTCTGGCTGGCAACCGAAGGCCAGGGGCTATATCGCGCACGCCGGAACTTCATCAATTCCTATTCGAAGGAACAGGGGCTCGCCGACCGGGATGTTTATCCGATTTATCAGGACCGCGCGGGCGCGGTGTGGATCGGCGCATGGCACCAAGGAGTGAGCCGTTTCGAGGGCGGCAAATTCACCAACTACGGAGTGAAGGATGGCTTGGCTTCCGCGCTGGTGACCTCTTTCGCCGAGGATCGCCAGGGGCGGCTGTGGATCGCCTCGCATGCGGGATTAAACATTTTCGGGGGCGGACGGTTCCGTGCCGGTGCGGGTCCGTCAATTCCCAAGCACGCGACCATCGAGGCGATGCATGGCCAGCCCGATGGAACGCTGTGGTTCGGCACCAGCGAGGGCTTAGTGCGTTACCAGGATAGCGTGTCGAAGCTCTTCACGTTCGAAGACGGCTTGGCCGGCGACGATGTGCGGGTGATTGTAGACGGCGCGGCGGGCGAAATGTGGATCGGAGGTTACCACGGCCTCACCCGCCTTCTCCATGGCGGATTCAGACACTGGACTGAGAATGAGGGTCTGCCGAGCAACACCATCCGCGCGATTTATCCCGATCACGAGGGCGCCGTGTGGATCGGAACCTACGACGCCGGCTTGGCCCGGTTCAAAGATGGCCGGTTTACCCGTTACACAACGCACGAAGGCCTGTTCGATAACGGCGTGTTCCAGATTCTGGAAGACAGCCGCGGCAATCTGTGGATGAGTTGCAATCACGGTATTTACCGCGTGAGCAAGGCGGAGCTGAACGAATTCGCCGCGGGCAAGCGCGCGGCTATCGAATCGGTGGCCTATGGCCGGGGCGACGGCATGCTCAACGTGGA
>JBEKIM010000117.1:0-16446 GCA_050011755.1 Bryobacteraceae bacterium
ATTTACACGCATAACCCTGGCTTTGGCCGCCCTGCTCAGCGCGGCCTGTGCTACGCGGGCTGTCCCCTTGCGCATCGCCGCGGCGGCCGATCTGCGATTCGCTCTCGACGAGGTAGTGAAGTCGTATAGCCAACGGCAGCCCGGTACGCGGATCGAACCTGTCTATGGCTCCTCGGGCATGTTCTACGCCCAGTTGTTGAACCACGCCCCGTTCGACCTGTACCTCTCGGCCGATGTGCAATACCCGCACAAGCTGGCCGAGCAGGGATTGATCCTGCCAGGGAGCGAATTCGCGTACGCGGTCGGACGCATCGTGGTCTGGACGGGCAAGACCTCCGGGATCGACGTGGAGCGCCTGGGGATCGCGGCCCTGCGGCAGCCCGCCGTGTATCATATTGCCATCGCCAACCCCGCGCACGCGCCCTACGGACGCGCGGCCGAGGCAGCCCTGCGTTCGCTGGGAGTCTACGACGCGGTGAAGGACAAATTGGTGATGGGCGAGAACATCTCGCAGGCTTTTCAAATGGCGCAAAGCGGCGCGGCCGAGGCGGGCGTGGTGGCGCTCTCGCTGGCCATGGCTCCGGGCGCGGCCGGCCAGGGCCGCTATTGGGAAGTGCCGCCCTCAGCCTATCCCCGCCTGGAGCAAGGCGGCGCGATCCTGCGATGGACCCTAAACCCGGAGGCCGCCAAGGCGTTCCGCGCATTCCTACTTGCCCCCGAAGGCCGCGCTATCCTGAAGCGATATGGATTCTCGGGAGAATAGATGGAGTGGCAAGCGCTCTGGCTGAGCCTGCGCCTTTCGTTCTGGACCACGCTGATCCTGCTGGCCATCGGGCTCGCCGCCGCGCACTGGCTGACATTTTCGCGCCGCCGCTGGAAGTTCCTGGTGGAAGCGGTGGTCGCCCTACCCCTGGTTCTGCCCCCCACGGTCCTGGGATTCTATATCCTGTTGGCCATCGGACCGCATAGTCCGGCTGGACGCTTGTATGCGGCAATCACCGGCGGCATGCTGCCCTTCTCGTTTCAAGGACTGCTGGTGGCTTCCGTCCTTTACAGCCTGCCTTTCGCCGTGCAGCCGATGGCATCCGGATTCGCGGCGGTGGACCGCGGGCTGATCGAAGCCTCCTGGTGCCTGGGCGTTTCGCGCGCCGCCACCTTTTTCCGCGTGGTAGTGCCTTTGTCCGTTCCCAGCATCGTCACCGGCATGATCCTGAGCTTCGCGCATACTTTGGGCGAATTTGGAGTCGTGCTGATGGTCGGCGGCAATCTGCCGGGCATCACCCGCACCGTATCGATCTCCATCTTCGACGACGTGCAGTCGCTCGATTACGGCGCCGCGATGCATACTTCGCTGCTGCTGCTGGGCATCTCGTTTATGGTTTTGGCGGCCACTTACGGACTGCGGCGGAGGGCCTGGGCCGTATGGCCGATCAACTGACGGTCGATGTCCGCAAGCGCCACGCCGGAGGTCCGGAGATCGCGGCCGCGTTGTGCGTGCCGCTGGGCGCGCACTCGGTGACGGTGCTGTTTGGACCCTCCGGGGCGGGGAAGACCACCGTGCTGCGGCTGATCGCGGGGCTGGATACACCCGACGCGGGGTCCATCCGCTGCGGGGAGGAGGTCTGGTACGACGGCGCGCGCGGGATTCGCGTGCCGCCGCAAAAACGCCGAGCAGCTTATTTGTCGCAGGATTACGCCGTCTTCCCACACCTCACCGTACGTGGGAATGTGGCTTACGGCGCGCGCGGCTGGGCCGTTGACGATCTGCTGGCGCGCTTCGAACTGCGCGACCTGGCGGAGCGCTATCCGCGGCAACTCTCCGGCGGCCAATTGCAGCGCGTGGCCCTGGTGCGCGCATTGGCGGCGCAGCCGCGCCTGTTGCTGCTCGATGAACCGCTTTCGGCGCTCGATGAGCCCACGCGGCTGCGCGTGCGCGACGACCTGCGGCGGATGCTGGCCGGAGTGCAGATGCCCGCCATCGTGGTGACGCACGACCGCACCGAGGCGCTGGCGCTAGGCGATTCGATCGCCATCATGATTGAGGGCAAACTACGCCAGGCGGGCCCCGTGGAGAGTGTTTTCGATTTCCCGGCGGATGCGGAGGTGGCCGCCGCGGTCGGCGTGGAAACCATCTGCAGCGCCTGCGTAGTGGCGCGCAGCGCGGGCCTGGTCACGGTCGAAATCGGCGCGGCGCGCCTGGTGGCCGTCGATACAGCCGGCCCCGGCACGGCAGTATTTGCCTGCATTCGTGCCGAGAGCGTCACGATCGAACGGAACACACCCGCCATTGCCACCAGCGCGCGCAATCATTTGCCGGCACGGATTGTCTCGGTGACTCCGGAAGGGCCGCTGGCGCGCGTTACGCTCGACTGCGGATTCCGGCTGGCCGCGGTCGTGACGCGGCAATCGCAAGAGGAAATGCGGTTGCGGGAGGGCGAGGCCGTGACCGCGGTGGTGAAGGCGACTTCCATACGGATTCTGCCCCGGTGATCGCCCAGGCCGGTAAGAACCTCAGTTGGCCGGCCCGCCGAGCCGGAATGCCACCACCGAATCGCCCATCTTACTGTTCATCTTGCCGTGCCCGCCCGCGCAGATCACGATAAACTGCTTCCCCTTCCACGCATAGGTCATAGGTGTGGATTGTGCACTGGCGGGTAGTTCCACGGTCCAGATCTCCTTGCCGGTATCCGCGTCGAACGCATGCAGATGCGGATCGAGCGCGGCGGCGGTGAAGACCAGCCCGCCCGCGGTGGCTATGGGCCCGCCGAAGCCGATCGATCCGGGTGGCCGGTCCTCGCCCATGCTGCCCACGGCCGTCTCCCAACGCAGCTTTCCGGTTTTCAAGTCGAAGGCCACCAGCGCGCCCCATGGCGGCGTGTTGCAGGGCATCCCCGAGGGCGAGACCAGCCAGTCCCGATGCATCCCGTACGGCGTGCCCCGCTGCGGCGCGAATTCGCCGCGCCACTTCATCTCCTCGATCTTCTGGCGCGCAGCCGCCAAATCCGCGCGTGGAATCAGGTTCGCGACGGCGGCCACGCGGTTGGTGTTAGCCAGCAGAAGATTGCGTACGGGGTCCCACGCGGCGCCCCCCCAGTTCACGCCTCCCATGTTCCCCGGAAACGCGATCGTGCCCTTGAAGGTGGGCGGCGTAAAGAGTCCGTCATTGCGATAGGATGCGAGCTTCTCCTGGCACCACTTGCGCATCTCGGGCGTCGGCCCCCACATATCGGCCTCTGTCAGCTTCTGCGGCACCATGGCGCTCCACTCCGGCATCGGCTGGCTGGGCGACGCGTCCTCGCCGGGAATATCGCTCTTGGGTACGGCGCGCTCCTCGACGGGAATCAGCGGCTTACCCGTCTCGCGATCCAGCACGAAGACATTCCCGATCTTCGTGGTTACCGCTACGGCCGCGTGGCCGCGAAACTCGATCAGCGTAGGCTCGGACGCCACGTCGTAGTCCCACAGATCGTGATGCACCACCTGGAAACCCCAGACAAATTCGCCCGTGGAGCCTTTGAGCGCGACCACGGAATTCGCCCAGCGATTGTCGCCGGGCCGTTCACCGCCGTAGTAATCGGGGCTGGCGCTGCCGGTAGGGACGAACACCAGTCCGCGCTTCGGGTCGGCCGCAATGGTGGACCACGCATTGGCCGCGCCTGTGCGCAGCTTCTGTTGATTCGCCCAGGGGATGGGGTCCCAAGTCCAGAGCAGCTTGCCCGTGCGGGTGTCGAAGCCGCGCACGACGCCGCGCTCCAGGTTGACCGCTGCATTGTCGCCGATCGAGGAGCCGGTGATCACCACGTCGCCCACCACCGTGGGCGCCGATGTGACTTGGTAATTGCCCCGGTAAAGCTTCTGGTAGTCCACCCCCTCGGTCAAATCGACCTGGCCGGCGGCGCCGAAATCCGCGCATAGCTTACCGGTCCGGCCGTCGATGGCCAGCAACCGTGCGTCGATGGTGCCTTCGAAGATCCGCAAATGGCAGGGCGCGTCCTTGGCGCCGCGCGCGTCCGTCCAGGCAGCCACGCCGCGCGAGGTCACCTCCGAGAAATAGTGCGAGCGCGGGACCTGTGGATCGAACTTCCATTTCTCCACGCCGGTGGACGGGTCGAGCGCGATCACCTGGTTGAAAGGAGTGCTGAAGTAGAGTGCCCCATCCACTAGAATCGGCGTGGCTTCGAAGGCCGCCTTCTGGTTGAGCCGGGTATCCGGCTGGAGGGCGCCGGTATGATACGTCCACGCGACCTGTAGTTTTCCGACATTGGCGCGGGTGACCTGTTTCAGCCGCGAGTAACGCGTTCCACCGGGGTCGCCGCCGTAAGCGGTCCAGCCGTTATCGGCGGCAGGCAGGTTCACAGCGAAGAGCAACGCAAGAGCGGCATAGCGCATATATCGCATTGTGGCCGATTCCGCGCTGGAAACCAACTGAGGGGGCGGCCTGGGCTGCGGTCCGCGGCAGTACTTCCTTTTCGATCTGCGGCTGAATCTCCTGCGCCGCGACCTCGAGGTCGTAGGCGACCTGAAGATTCAACCAATACCGCGGCGATGTGCCGAAGTACCGCGCCAGACGCATCGCGGTATCCACGGTGATGGCCCTCTTGCCGTTGACGATCGCGCTGATCCGGTTCATTGGAACACGCAGTGCACGCGCCAGTTCGTTCAGGCTGACGCCAATCTCAACGAGTTCATCCCGAAGTAGCTCGCCGGGTGGATCGGCGGCAGTTTCCCACGCTGTGCCATCGTTCTCTCTATCCTGAGCGTTAAACATACTACGCGCCGCGCACTCCGCGCCCGGTTGCGAAAACCGGCGCAACCCACTATGTTTATTCTTCCTATGTCGAAAACCCCCATCACCGTCGCGCATGGCGACGGCATCGGTCCCGAGATCATGGCCGCCACCCTGGAAATCCTGGAAGCGGCCGGCGCGGCCGTCGAAATCGAGACCATCGAAATTGGTGAAAAAGTCTACCTGCGCGGCAATACCGCGGGTATTGAGCCCAGCGCTTGGGAATCCCTGCGCCGCACGAAAGTGTTTCTGAAGGCCCCCATCACCACACCGCAGGGCGGCGGCTTCAAAAGCCTCAATGTGACCGCCCGCAAGACTTTGGGCCTCTACGCGAACGTGCGGCCGTGCGTTTCCTATCACCCGTTCATCGACACGCTGCATCCCGGCATGGACCTGGTCATCGTGCGCGAGAACGAAGAAGATTGCTATGCCGGAATCGAGTATCAACTCAGCCCCGGCGCCATGGAATGCCTGAAGCTGATCACCCGGCCGGGCTGCGAAAAGATCGTGCGCTATGCCTTTGAATACGCGCGCCGGCACAGCCGCAAGAAAGTCACCTGCTTCACCAAAGACAACATCATGAAGATGACCGACGGTCTCTTCCACAAAGTCTTCGACGAACTTGCCGCCGAATATCCGGACATTCCCAACGAGCACTGGATCGTGGATATCGGCGCCGCCAAGATGGCTGACACTCCCGAGGCCTTCGACGTCATCGTGATGCCCAACTTATACGGCGATATTCTTTCCGATGTGGCCGCGCAAATCGCCGGGTCGGTAGGGATCGCCGGCTCCGCGAATATCGGCGACCAGTGCGCCATGTTCGAAGCCATTCACGGCTCCGCGCCGCGGCGCGCCAATCAGAACCTGGCCAATCCCTCCGGCCTGCTGCTGGGCGGCGTGCTGATGCTGGTCCACATTAATCAGCCCGAAGTCGCGGCCCGCGTACACAATGCGTGGCTGCGCACGATCGAAGACGGCGTGCATACTTACGACATCTTTACGGAGGGTTCCAGCAAGGAGAAGGTGGGAACGAAGGAATTCGCGCACGCTGTAGTGGCGCGGCTGGGAAAGAAGCCCAACACGCTAAAGCCGGTCACATACGCCGCGGCGCCGCCGCGCACGGAAGCGGCCCGGCAAGCTGTCAGCCGGCCCGATCCGAAGGTAGATTTGATCGGCGTGGATGTCTACGTGAACTGGCCGTCGCTCGACAACGACAAACTCGCGGCGGTTCTGCAGCAGACGGCCGCGGATTCGCTCGCGCTCACCATGATGTCGAATCGCGGTTTGAAGACATGGCCGGGCGGGCATCCGGAGACGATCTGCACGGACAATTACCGCTGCCGGTTCGCCTCAACGGGCGTAGTAACTCAGGCGCAGATCGTCGGGTTGTTGGGGCGGATCGCCGAAACGGGCATGGAAATCGTGAAGACCGAGAACCTGCGCAATTATGACGGTAAGGCAGGCTTCACGCTGGCACAGGGGGAATAAGGAGAATCATGCAGCCTTTGGTCGCTGTCATCATGGGCAGCAAGTCCGATTGGGAGACGATGCGGCACTGCGACGAAACGCTCACCCAGTTTGGGGTCGCGCACGAGTGCCGTGTACTCTCCGCGCATCGCACGCCGCACCTGGCCGCGCAGTACGCCGCGGAAGCGGAATCGCGCGGCATTGAGGTGATCATCGGAGCCGCGGGCGGGGCGGCGCACCTGGCCGGGGTACTGGCGGCGCAGACGGTAGTGCCGGTGCTCGGGGTACCCATGGAGAGTCCCGCGCTGAAGGGTCTGGATTCGCTGCTTTCGACGGTACAGATGCCGGGCGGCATTCCGGTGGGCACGCTGGCGATCGGCTCCGCGGGGGCGCGCAATGCCGCGCTGCTGGCTATCGCGATCCTGGCCAATTCACGACCCGAACTGCGCGAGAAGCTGAAGCGGTTTCGCGCCGAACAGGCCGACAAGGTGGCGCGCGAAACGCTGCCTTAAGCGGGAATAAGTACCGTATCGCGCACGCTGAGAGTCAGCGGCCTACGACGTAGCCGGGGTCTCGCAGATCGACATCATCGTGGGTTCGGCGCCAATCAACCAAATCAGCGGTCAGGGATCGGCCACGATGCCGAGATCTACGTCGCGCCGTAGGCAAGACACTGGAACCAGCCGTGGCGGCCACCGCCGGAAAGACGACGTCCGGCGGCTGGCCGGTGCTACACGGGTCCCGGCTCGTGGCTCGGACATCTCAATTTGCGCGTTCGTATCCAGGGCACCTTGGCGTGCCTCGCAGCCAGCCTGTACACAGCATACGCCCCGCCCTACCGAGCGCCCATACCGCAGTCGCGGTAATCTGCGGCCGCTGCTGGGAGTATCCGGGCCGGGTGGGCCTAATAATCCACGCGAGACCAGGAATCGTCGGGGTCGAATCGGGTGATGGGCGGCGCCGGCGTGCCTGGAACGGGCGCGATGTCTTTCTCGTAGACGATGCCATCCTGATTCACGATGAACGTGTGAATCCCGGTGACGCCATACTCGGCCGGCCATGCCAGCAGGCCAAACCCGCCAATCAACTTATTCTTGACGATATAGTTGTGCGCGCCCCCCGGTGCGTGCGGGCCTTGCCCTGCAAGAACCCGGAAATAGTAGCCGTGATAGGGCTTAGCCTGGACTTTCTGGGCGCCCTCCCAGCCGGCTTGGGCGAAGCCCGCGGGAACCAGCGGCTCACCCTCACCTTCCCAATACAACCCGTCGTGGCGGCCCGCCGCGCTCATGAGACGGGGAGCGTACTCCAGCATGCCGTCCTTGTCGCGATCCTCGGAGGCATACTTTTGCTGCGCTTCCACGTAGCCGTGACAGATCTCGATGGCATCCAGCTCGTGGGTGCCGATGCGCCGCGCGTGCATCTCGGCCGGGGCATCCGAGGCGTCGAAGCTCCATTTACCGTTGATGCGGACAATGGGGATGGGAAACGGCCAGTCCTCGTCGCCGATCGCCAGTACCGCGCGATTTGGATTCAAGGCCGGAATCTCGAGCCGATGCCGGACGCGCGCGAGGTGCGCAAACTCGGTTTGCTCGGCGCGATCCTGCGCGGAATCCCCCGATGTCAGAATGGCTCTCGCCCCCTGACCGAGAATCGCCGCCAGCCGTGCGGAGTCGTGCGCCTCCGCCGCGCCGATAACGGCGTCGGCGGCAGCCTCCGCGGAATCGAAGCGCTGTTGCGCGCTCGAAGGCGCGGCGCACGCCAACGCGAACGCCGCGAAAATCGTCAAAGATCTGGCAGTCATTTAGTGCCTCCCTCCGCCGCCACCGTGGAAACCACCCCCGCCGCCTCCGCCATGGAATCCGCCGAATGAATGTCCCGCGCCCGCGCCGGAGAATCCGCGATCGCTTTGCATGCGCGTCATCCCCCCATTGTGATAACCGCCGAAGACGCTGTGCTTGCCTGTCCAGCCGCGCTGTTCAAAGCTCTTATTTCCAAAGTGTTGCTGAGGCACCCCCTCGCCGCGGTTAGAACTCCGGAGCTGCGACCCCTGGACCCTGCCTGGCGCGCCGGCGCCGAACCGGTTGGCCACTTCGCGGTTGGCGTAGGGCACGCCTAAGCGGTGTTCGGGATTATGCGTCCACACCGAACGGCCCAAGGGACCTCCATCGCGAAAGCCCTGGGGCATGTAGCGGAAACCATCGCGCGCGAAGAAGGAATGGTTCAGGAAAATATCGCCACCGAACCAGTTGCATCCCCATCCCCAGCCGCCCCAGCCCCAGCCGCCCCAGCCGCCAAAATAAAGACCCAGATCGATGCCCGGAAACCATCCCAAACCGATATCGATGCCCGGGTAATCGAGCGGCGGATAATACCCCCATAGCGGCGGTCCCCAAATGAACGCCGGATTGTACTGCGGGACGTACCAGACATCCGGATTTCCCGGCTCGATGTCGATGACGTTCTGGCCGTTCTGGTCTTGCGTGGTGACGGCTTCCTGCGGCGTTGAGCGGAGCGTTCCCTTGGCCATGGCTTTGGTCCGCATACGCTGCACCGCCTGCATGACATCGGCTTGCTGGGCGAGAAAGGCATTGCCGAGCTGCGTGGTCCAGCTCATATTCTGGGTCAACTGGGCGAGAACGCCGGGGAAAGCAACGAGTCCCTGGACGCTGGGATCCCAATTCTGTTTCTTGGCCTCGTCCATGAGTTTGGAGGGTTTCCATTTCGGGTGATCGAGCAGCCATTGTTGGGCTTCGGCGATCTCCATCGGATAAGTGGATGCGGCCAGCACTTGGGCCAAAAGAGGATCGGGGTCTAGCGCGACGGGCGCCACCAGATCGTCAAGCTGTTGGGGCGGCATCATTGCGCCGGGCGGCGCGTTGGCCGGTGCAGCGTTCGGCGGAGGAGCCTGCGCGAACGCCGCATATAACGCAGACAAGAAGAACGCGGCTAAAGCCGCCCTGCCATAACGCCGTTTCCTGCATGACATTTGAACCGCCTTGAGGTTCCCGTGGAAGGAATCTCCTAACTCCAGAATAGGCTACGCTCTACGGTTCATGGATACAGCAAGTCCTGTAGTTAGGGCGGTTGCTCACAGTACCGGGCGCGATATATAGGAGGAACCGTACAGTGTTAGACCTTGGAGATGCTACTGGGGTGGCTGCTGTTGTTGGCCGTTGATCGTCTCGCCGGGGCGGAGCAGCGAGGGGGCTTTCTTCTTCTCCTTTTCCTGCGCGACCTTGGCGTCCTCGGCTTTCTTGGCTTCGCGCTCGGTGGGCGTCATGGCAGCCTCGAGTTCTTTCTTCTCCTTGGCCTGCCTGGCGGCAATGGCCGCGGCGCGCTCAGCCGGGTCCTGGCGCGCCAGGTCCAGGCTGTCGTTGGTCCCGTCGATGGACTGTTTGAGGACGAAATCGTACCGGGCCATATCCTTCGGCCGGCTGTCCTGGATCTTCTGCAGGCGCTCCAGCATTTCGGATTCGGCGGTGACCACGGCGGATAAACCCAACTTGACGTTCAGCTTGCGCTGCAAGGCGTCGTCGGCCACGGCATCGATGGCGTCGATAATGTTGGCATAGTCGTCGAGCGCGTCATGGATCAGGACCGAGCGGCCGGCCTTTTCCTTGGCGAGCCAGTGGTCGACCTGGCTGAGGCGCTGCTTAGCGAAGTGAATATAAAGCGCCATCCGCTCGTTGGGATCCTGCGCCTCGCGGATCTGGTCGCCCTCGTCCACGGTGAGATAATCCCGCTGCTGCTGCGCCACGACAGGCGCCGCCAACAGCGCGCAAATCAGCAAGGTCTTCATTTCTGTTTGCCCTCCAACACTCCGAGCAATAGATCCTCATGCACCTGCTGCACCTTGATCTTCAGCGCATCGAGCAGGGGACGATCCGATACATCCATCGACTGCTGAAACGCATCCAGGCGCCGCAAGAGGTCGCGGGTGGACGTTTCGGCCCGTTTGAACCACTTCGGGCTCTTCCGCGGATTCTTGCCCGTCTCCTGCAGAGACGTTTCCGCCAGGGCCACGGATTCCTGAATTTCCTTTACATACGTCTGTACCTGCGCGCTTTGCCCTTTGGCGTAGGCGTCGCGCGCGAGGGTGAGTCCGTCGAAGGCGTTGTCGAGCGCCAGCATGCACCGTTTGCCGAGGTTCGGCTCGGCTTTGGCCCGATCGAGATCGGCGCGCAGAAAGCCGGTGAAGAGCATGATCGCTAGTAGCAGGCGCGCCATCACTGTTTGTGCAACTCCCTTTCGAGCAGCTTGGCGCGCTGCCGCGCCTTCCACTCTTCATCCGGAAACTTGCCGTTGCTGCGGGCCAGGAACTGCTGGTAATAGTCGAGCGCCGGTTTCAGGGCGCGCAGCTTATCGTACGTGATGGCATGGAAGTAGTAATTGGCCGCGGTATCGTCGCCAAGCTGATGGGCGCGGTCCAGCGCGGCCAGCGACTCCGGAAATTTTTCAGTCATGTACAGCATGCCCGCCAGCTCGTTCCAGGCTTCGCGGGAATCCGGCTGCAGGCGGGTGGCTTCGAGAAACTGCTTTACGGCGGGCCCGTATTTCCTGGAATCGCGCAGGCCGCGCCCGTACATCATGCGCAGCGAGAAGTTGGCGGGCTGCGCGGCCACGCTCTGCTCGAGCAGCGGCAGGGCCTTGTCGAATTGTTTCTCAAACAGGTAGGCGGTCGCCAGAGCCAGCCGGTTGGCCGGCGTGGGATCTTTTTGCATGGCGGCCTCGAGCGGCGCGATGGCATCCGCCGAGTTCTTGTTTTCGAGCATGAGCTGCCCGATGTGCTCCTGGGCGGCGGCATTCTCCGGGAACTGCTGGTAAATGGCCACGGCCTCCGCGTTCCGATGGTTCTTCTCGTAGAGCGCGGCGAGCTCCAGAAGCGCGTCGCGATAATTGGAATCGAGCTGGGCGGCGGCGCGGAAGTGCGGCTCGGCATCCGGGAGCCGGTCCTGCTTCGCCAGCGCGTGAGCCAGGCCCAACTCGGCCGGGGCGGATTTGGCGTTCAGATCCAAAGCGGCGCGGTATTGGCGCTCGGCGGCGGCGTCGTCGCCGGAGTCGAGCAGAGCTTCGGCCCAATAGAGCTGCGCGCGGAATTCCTTGGGCTTCCGCGCGGCGGCTTGTTGCAAATAGGGGACGGCTGCGCCCGCCTGCTTATCGCGGATCAGTAAGATGCCGAGATTCAGCTCGGCTTCATAGGTGCCGGGTTTCAGTTCCAGGACTTTCTTATATTCCGCGAGACTGTCCGCATCGCGCTTCAACATGCTGTAGGACAGGGCCAGGTTGAAGTGGGCCGAATAGTCCTTGGGATCCGCGGCTACGGCTTTGCCGAACCACTCGGCGGCCTGATCGTACTTCGCGGCGTCCAAAGCTTTCAGTCCTTCGGTGCTATAGTCGGGAGCTTGCAGGAAGAACAGGAACGCGGCGAACGCCCACATATTCTTATTCTACGCGTGCACGGTTGCCGGCGGTTTCGATTCCGAGGCCTGCCGCAGGAATTGGCCGGTGTAGGATTCCTTCACCTTGGCGATCTGAGCCGGCGTGCCGGTGGCCACGACATAGCCCCCGCGATCTCCGCCTTCGGGGCCCAGATCGATCACCCAGTCCGCGGCTTTGATCACTTCCAGGTTGTGTTCGATGATCAACAGGCTGGCGCCATTTTCGATGAGACGGCCGAGGGCCGCCAGCAGCTTGGCGATGTCATCGAAGTGCAGGCCGGTAGTGGGCTCATCGAAGATATACAGAGTGCCTTCGCAAGAAGCCTGGGCGAGGTGCGCGGCGAGTTTGACGCGCTGCGCTTCGCCGCCGGAAAGGGTCGTGGCGGACTGTCCCAGGCGGAGATAGCCGAGTCCCACGTCGGACAGCACCTGGAGCTTCTGCGCGATGCGCTTCTGGGCGTGGAAAAACGCGATGGCTTCATCGACGGTCAGTTGCAGCACTTCGTGCACATTCAGGCCGTTGTAGCGGATGTCGAGGATGCCGGCCTTGAAGCGCGTGCCCTTGCACTCGTCGCAGACCAGCTCGACGTCGGCCAGAAACTGCATCTCCACGGTGACCGTGCCGTCGCCCTGGCAGGTTTCGCAGCGGCCGCCGGGAATGTTAAAGGAGAAATGGCCGGCGGTGTAGCCGCGTTTTTCCGCGTCGCGGGTGGAGGCGAAGAGCGCGCGGATGAGGTCGAACACCTTGATGTAAGTCACCGGGTTGGAGCGCGGGGTGCGGCCGATAGGCGACTGATCGATCATGATGGTTTCGCCGATCGTCTCGGCGCCCTCGATGCGGCGGCAGGTCAGCTTCAATACGGGTTCGACGGTCTCTTCGCCGGGTAGCAGGGGTGGCGCGGCTTCCGCGGCGGGGGCTTTGTGGAGAGCCTGCATGGAGCGGTAAATGACATCATGCACCAGCGTGGATTTACCGGAGCCGGAGACGCCGGTGACGACCACCATGGCGCCCAGCGGAATCTCGACATCGATGTTTTTCAGATTGTGCGTGCGCGCGCCGAAGAACTTGAGCCGGTTGGCCCGCGACACCGCATGCCGCGGGCTGGGAATGGCGACGCGCATTTCGCCGCGCAGATAGCGGCCGGTGAGCGACTGGCCATCCCGCAGCAGATCGGGGAAAGAGCCTTCGTAAACGATCTCGCCGCCATGCTCGCCGGCGCCGGGACCCAGGTCCACGATGTGACCGGCGGCGCGCATGACGTCCGGGTCGTGCTCCACGACCAGTATGGTATTGCCGATCTCGCGCAGTTCGTGCAGGATGCGAATCAGACGGCCGGTGTCGCGCGGGTGCAGGCCGATGGAGGGCTCGTCGAGTACATAGCACGACCCCACCAGCCGCGATCCCAGACAGGTGGCGAGCTGGATGCGCTGCCCCTCGCCGCCGGAGAGCGTGGCCGAGAGCCGCTCGAGCGTGAGGTAATCGAGGCCGACATCGTTAAGGAATTTGAGACGCTGGCGGATCTCGACCAGGATCTTTTCGGCAATGGCGGTTTCCTCCGGCGAAAGCTGCAAGGCATCGAAGAAGGCCAGCGCTTCGCCGATATTCATGCGCACTACGTCGTAAATATTGCGATCGGCGACGCGGATGTAGAGAGCTTCCTTGCGCAGGCGCGCGCCGCGGCAATCGGGGCAGAGCGCGTAACCCCGATAACGGCTGAGGAAAACGCGTACATGCAGCTTGTATTTCTTGGTTTCGAGATGATCGAAGAAGCTACGGATGGCGGCGAAAACGGTCTCCTGTTCCTTGGCGGCGAGGTCGCAGAAGGGCACGGTGAGGCGAACGCTTTTGCTGCGGGCGGTTTTGCGGAAATTGCCCAGCCAGGAGCGGTATTTGGGCTTCGTCCAGGGGTCCACGGCGCCTTCTTCGAGGGTTTTGTTTTTGTCCGGGACGACCAGGTCCATATCAAAGTCGATGGTGTTGCCGAAGCCCTGGCAGCGGGGGCACGCGCCGAAAGGATTGTTGAAGCTGAACAGGCGGGGTTCGGGATCGAGGAACGCGACGCGGCACTGCTTGCAGGCGAACTTTTCGCTGAAGCGCAGGGGAGTGGCGGAGGGAGTGCCGGAGGCCGGCTCGAAAACGATTTCGCCGGCCTCGCGGTAGCCGATTTCGACGGTATCGACCATGCGCTGGCGCAGGCCGGGACCTAGTTCGGCGGGGATGACGAGGCGATCGACGAGGATGAAGACGGGCTTCGAGAAGTCGATATCCAAAAGCGATTCGGGCGTGGAAAACTCGAAAGTGCGGCCGCTTTGAAAGAGGCGGCTAAAGCCTTTCTTGCGCAGATCGAACAGGCGATCGCGGAGGGCCTGTGTGTCGGGGTGGGCTCCGGCGCTGACGGGGAAAAGCGCGTACCAACGGGAGCCGGCGGGCAGGGCGAGGAGCTGCTGGGCGACTTGATCGACGGTGTCGCGCTCGACGCGCGCGCCGCAGTTGGGGCAAAATGTGCGGCCTACGCGGGCGAACAGAAGGCGCAGGAAATCGTAACACTCGGTGGAGGTGGCGACGGTGGAGCGGGGGTTGCGGCTGGTGTTCTTCTGACGGATGGCGATGGCGGGCGCGATGCCGTCGATATCCTCAACGGCGGGCTTCTCCATACGCTCCAGGAATTGGCGGGCGTAGGCGGAGAGGGACTCGACGTAGCGGCGCTGGCCCTCGGCGTAGATGGTGTCGAAGGCGAGGGAGGATTTTCCGGAGCCGGAAACGCCGGTGATGACCGTCAACTGGTTGTGCGGGAGAGAGAGCGAGATGTCTTTGAGGTTGTGGACGCGGGCGCCACGGATGCGGATGTATTCGGGCGGGCTCATTTGGGTGCAAAATGCGCGTTTTGTGACGAACGAAGCCAATAAGTTATTTGTTTGCTTATGTGTGAAAAAATGCCAAAGCCAACGCGAGAGGCGGATTTTGGGCCGCGCCGGGGAGTGAACTGGGACACTCTTCAGTATAGCAGTGGGGTCAAAGCAGGTTTCTCGCAAAGGCGCAAAGGGGGACGCAAAGACCGCCGGGGAGAGCCGAAAAATGGGCCAGCCGTGTAGGTCCGTGATATGATTCGACGTGCAGTACCGCACAATGAGTTGAGGCCAACCGGCGAAAGGACGGCCCGATGAAAGTGTTTGCCATACTGGCTATCATACTGGCGCAGGCCGCGCCGGCAAGCGCGGACCTGAGCTACCAGACCACTCGCAAGGTTACCGGGGGCATAATGGCCCAACACCCGGCCGCGAAGGTGGCGCAGGTTTCCAGCCACTACCTCAAAGGGCAGAAGATGGCGGTCGTGAATCAGGCTAGAGTGGAGATCTTCGACTTCGACGCGCACACTATTACATACCTGTACAAAGGTAGCCGCCGGTACATGGTCGCCAAGCTCAGCGACCTTAACGGCGGCACGCAGGCGGATCCCCCGGAGGCTCGGGTAGAGGCAAAACAAACCGGCCATAAGAAGATCGTGGGCGGTTTCGAAGCCAGCGAACTGGTGCTGACCGTCGAAATGTCCGGTCCGCGCCAGGACCCGGCCGGGAAGATCAAGATGGAAATAGATATGTGGCTGTCCACCGGCGCGCCCGGAAGCGCGGAACTGCGCGATTTCTATCGGAGGAATGCCAACAAGTTACCATGGGCGGCGATAGGGAGCATCAACGTCGAAATCCCGCTGGTGCTGCCCGCCGCTCTTGATGAATACGTATCGTGCTTCGATTGGTATGGGTGCGGGGGTGATCCGCGCATAGAGGCAAACATTGACAAACTGCAGAGCAATATCGCGTCGATGGAGGGTGTCCCGGTAGAACAGGTGATCCGCGTTACAGCGCCCGCGGGACCGGCGGTGGCCGCCTTTATAGCTGGTTCGTCCGGCTCGTCCGGCCCTCTCATCGAGATGACGATGGACTCGAGCGACTTCTCCACGAGTAGCGTTCCCGACTCGGTTTTTGTCATCCCCGATGGGTACAAGGAGGGCCCGCCCGATCTAAACCTGCCGAATCCGAAATTTCCTCAATACGGCGATCCGCTCGCCAGGATCGGTCCGGCTGCAAATGGCCCGGGTTCGGGCGGCGATACCGGTTCTGGTTCGGGAGGCATTTATCGCGTGGGCGGCGGCGTCACCGCGCCGGTTGCGCTGGTCCGGCCCGAACCGGAGTATTCCGAAGAAGCTCGCAAAGCCGCCTGTCAAGGCAGCGTGTTGTTGTACCTGGTAGTGGACAGCAGCGGCAGTCCCCGCAACCTGAAAGTGTTGCGCGGCATCGGATTCGGCCTGGATGAGAAGGCTATCGAGGCCGTGGAAAAGTGGCAGTTCCGCGCAGGCTATAAGGATGGCAAACCCGTCAACGTGGCCGCCACGGTCGAGGTGAATTTCCGCCTGCTCGATAAGGATCGCACGGGCCAGCGAGCCAGTTTAATTTTCACGCTGCCTCTCGGCGCGGGGCGGCCGGTACTTGTGAAGGGCAAGATCCCGCCGAATCAAAATTCCGCGGGCCAACGCCTCCGCGTGAGTTTGACCGTGAACTCCGACGGAACGCCCAAGAACCTGGCCGTCATCGAAACTACCGATGCCGCATGGGCCGATCGGGCTTTGCGCGACCTGAGAGCCTGGCGATTTACTCCCGCCAGCGTCAACGCCGAGCCGGTTGCAGTCGAAGGTGTTTTCGAGTTAGCCGGGGAACCGGCGCGTCCGCCAGCTACAGATCCGTCCGTTCACTAGC
>JBEKIM010000118.1:0-16435 GCA_050011755.1 Bryobacteraceae bacterium
GGCGCCTTCGTCAACGGCGCGCGTATGCAAGCCTCCTCGACCGGCAGTGTGGCGCAGGCCGTGCTGTGTTTCGACAGCCTGAATTCCGCCATGCGCCAGCCGTTTGGCGGCCGGCTACTCGCCTGGATGGAACCTTTCTGGGCCGTGCGCAGCATGGGTGGATGCCTGGACGCCATGATGGTCTCCCGCGGCCAGGCTGAAATCTGGATCGAAACCAGCGGCAAGCCCTGGGACTTCGCGCCTCTCAAGATCGTCGCCGAGGAAGCCGGCGCCCGATTCTTCAACTTCGACGGCCAGTCCACGATCTACGGCGGCAACTGCGTGGTCTGCGCGCCCGGGCTGGAGGAAACCGTGCGGGCATTTCTTTCGCCGACTCTTCCGCTATAGCGCCACGGACGCGGCCCTGTCAGGCGCGCAGCAACTTGTGGAATACGGCGTTGCGGGGAGAGTTGGTTTCCACGTGGTCCGCGCCTGTAGCCGTGAGCACGTAATCCGAGTTGTCCCCCATCTGCACAAAGCCCCTGTCGCGTAGATACCAGACCGCAAACGCGATATATTCCCGCGGGAACGACATCAGCCGCTCCAAATCCAGCAGCGACAGGCCCGGATGCTCCATATCGCTGCGCCGGCGGTTGTAAAGCAGGCACAGGATCCCTAGCCGGCGGTTCTGTTCGCCTTCGATCCCGTCCACGAATTCCTTCAGCTCGAAAGCCGGCAAGGGCTGGCATTCGCCGACTCGCCGCGACGCATCGTACACCGCCCGCTTTTCGGGCTCCGACAGGACCTCATAAGCTTCGTTCAGCAGCAGGAAGCGCTCGGAATCGCCGGTCTGGGGATTGTCCGGGTGGAACCGCGCGGCCATGATGCGATAGACCCGGTGAATGGTCTCGGCCTCGGCGTTCGCGCTGACTTGCAGAACTTCGTAAAAATCGACCGCGTCCACCAGCGGCAGGCGCAAGCTGCGCTTGGTTTCTTCGGAAAACTCCAGCCCCACCAGGTACCCGGTGCCGCGCCGGGTGCAGTTCCGTACCGTTGCCCGGCCGGCCAGTTCGTGGCGTTCCGCCTGCAAACTGACGGGCACGCCCGTATGCATCTCTTCGCTGGACTCGATCCGCATCCCGGACTTGGAAACATTCAGGCCCCTGACCCTGAGCGAGCGGCTCTGCCCCCGGGCATCTTCCCAGGACACGGCAAACATGGCATTGGTGAAGCGCCGCTGTTCCTTCCTCTTGTCGTGCATTCCTATGGCTCCTTATAATGGGATACCTTGGCGCGCACGGTCCCGGCAAGTTGGCAAAGGTACTGCCGGTAACGATAGTCGTGCTCAGTAGTCGATTCCGGTTAACTGAAGTTACTATCGGCCCGTCCAGCACGGCGTCCGTTTCTCTAGAAATGCCGAAATCCCCTCCTGCGCATCCGCCGCCAGCGAATTCATCGACATGACTTCTTTAGCGTATGCGTAGGCCTTCGGCTGGTCCAGATCGATCTGCGTGTAATAGGCCTGTTTGCCCAGCGACACCGTGAGGGTGCTGGCCTCCGCGATGCGCGCCGCCAACTTGCGCGTTTCCGCCGCCAGATCGGCCCCCGGCACTACCCGGTTGACCAAGCCCCAGTCCGCGGCTGTGGCTGCATCCACCATCTCGCCCGTCAGCAGCATCTGCAGCGCGCGCTTACGGCCCACGGCGCGGCTCAAGGCCACCATGGGGGTGGTGCAGAACAGGCCGATGCGCACACCGGGTGTGGCGAACGCCGCCTGGTCCGAGGCGATGGCCAGGTCGCAGGTGGCCACCAACTGGCATCCCGCCGCGGTAGCGATGCCTTGCACCTCCGCGATCACCGGCTGTGGAATGGCCTGGATCTTCATCATCAGCTCGCTGCACACGTCGAACAGCCGCCGGTATCCATTGATGTCGCGGCCGACCATTTCGGAGAGATCGTGGCCCGAACAAAAGACTTTGCCCGCGGCCGCCAGAATGACCGCCCGCACCGTACGATCGCGCCCGGCGGCATCCAGGCAATCGATCAGTTCCAACATCAGTTCGAGCGACAGCGCGTTGCGCCGTTGCGGACGATTCAACGTCACCAGGGCGCACGCCCCGTCGTGTTGCACCGAGATACTTTGATAGCTCATGATGCCCTACTCTTACAGTATGCTTCAGCGGGGCTTCCGCAGCACACAAACCGATTGCCCCAGGCTGGTCATGCCTTCGACCACCCGGCCGCCGTCTAGCGTCAGCGGATGCTGCAATGGAATGTGTGGCGTGTCTCCATCGTAAGTCGCCTCAACCGAGAATCCCAGGTGCGCCGACCAGCAGGCAATGGCGTCCCGGCCGATGAACTGGTTGTGTGGACGGCCGGGTTCGCGGTGCTTCACCATGCCGCCGAATACCGCCCAGTGAGAAGGGATCTTGAATTCCAGAAAGCTGAACACCACCTTGCCTCCCGGTTTCAAAACCCGGTGCGCCTCCGCCAGGTAGCGGTACGCATCCTCGTGCAGCAGGTGCGTCAACACGCTGAAGAAACACACCATGTCGGCCACCCCGGCTGCTTCCGGGATCGCCATGTCGTTCACCCGTTCAAAGCGCCAGTCCGGATTGGAGCAGACCGCCCGCGCATGCGCCAGCAACTCGGGGACGATGTCGGTTCCAAGGTATTTCTCGACGGTCAGAACATGCGCCAGCCGCCCCGACCCGCAGCCGACGTCGATGAGATAGCCGGAGTCCGTCAGCCCGGCATCCAGCAGGATTTGCCGCATCAGGTGGCCGAAGGATTCATATTCTCCACCCACCGCCACAGACATGGCGGACTCTTCGGTGCGCACCAGTTCCCTGACATGCCGCCGGTAGCTGGCTTCATAATCCGCAAAGCTGAGTGACTCTGCCACGTTCTCCTGTCTTACCGGCCGTGCATCGGACGCGAAACATGCAAGGGCATGATTCAGTTTAGCGAAACGGGGAAAGAAGCGGCCGCGGATGCGTGCCGCGCCGCGGTCCGCCGGGTGCGGAAGCGCACCGGCGCTCAGAGACCGTCCTCCAGCATCCGGTAATCGACCAACTCCACGCCCGCCTCCGCCAGAGCCTCGCGCACGGCCGGCGACAACAGCGCTTCCAATTCGTGCGCGCGGCTCTCTTTCAAGCGGGTGCGCGCCCGGCGCAGGTCGTCGCCGCAATAGCCCGGATGACACATGAATTCGGTCACGCCCTCCGGGAGCTGGCGGATCAACTGCGCCAGTTCGGGAGCGCGGAACCGCCCTGTGATCTGGAATCCCGCGAAATGGTCCGTCGTCCGGCAGCCGTGGCGCGTCAGCACGCGGTGGAAACGGCCGCGCATCAATTGCAGGCTGCCGCTGGTGGCGCGCTTCAGCACTCCCTCGAGCCACGACGCTCCGCCGCGCTGCCCGGTGAGCGGGATATCGAACGGCCGCCGCACCCAGCGAATCCCAAACTCTTCCGCGAGGCGCGCTACCGCATCCAGCACCGGCGGCGCCAGGTGCGTGTGTTTATGCGTATCCAGGTGCGTGGGCTGCAGGCCGGTCCCCAGAATCTTGCCGACCTGCGCGGCCAGTTCGTCGTATACGCGTATGGAGCGGACGGCCAGCGCCCGCAGCAACTGTGGAGTGGTCGCCGGCAGCGGCGCATACGGCGGCAGCAGCGAACGGCCCGAGATCAACACCAGGTGACAGCCCACGTCCAGCGACGGCGTATCCCTCGCCAACCGCACCGCGTCGTCAAACGCCTCGCCATTGGCCATCAAAGTCGTCGCGGTCAGGATTCCCTCGCGATGCGCTTCCTGGATGCCCCGGTTCACATCGGGAGTAAATCCAAAATCGTCGGCGTTCACCACCAATCGCTTGCGGGAAATCAAAAGATGGCCAGCTTGATGCGCAGGAATTTCTTGGGATTGGCGCGGATGTCCTTGGCCAGCGCCTGGAACTCGCGCATCGCCCCGTTCATGGCGTCGTACATCTGTGGATTCACCAGCAACTGCCCGACCGTGCCTTGCCCGGAGTTGATCCGGTCGATGGTGTTGTCAAGCTTGGCCGTCAGGTCGGTCAACTCTTTGTAGAGTTGCTCGTCTTTCAGCAACTTGCCGGCGGTGCCCTTCCCGGCGTTCAGATCCTGTGTCAGGCGCCGCATTTCGGCGAGCGTCTGCTGCGCTTCGTCGTAGACCTGCGGATCTTTCAGCAGCTTGCCCGCGCTGCCTTGTCCCTGTTGTAGATCGGCGAGCATCGCATCGATGCGCTTGATCGGCGCGCGCACTTCCTCATAGAGGCTGTCGTCGTAGATCAGCTTGCTTAGCGTGCCCTTGCCGTTGCGCACGTCGGCCAGCAGTTGCTGTCCTTCGGCGGCGATCGCATTCAGCCGTTTGTACAGTTCGTCGTCCCGCAGCAGCTTGCCCAGGTTGCCTTTCCCCGCGTCGATATCGGCCAGCATGGAATCGGCGCGCTTGGAAATGTCCTGCAACGTCGTGATCAGGTTCGCGCTTTGGGCCATCAACTCGGGAATGTCTTGCGTCTGCAGGCTGCGCAGTTCGCCCCCCGGCTTGACCGGCGTGGCGCTCTGGCCCTTGGTGATATCGATGAACTTGCTGCCTAGCAGGTTGGCGGCGGTGACGGCGGCCGTCGAGTCCTGCGGAATGTCCGGCATGTACTTCGACTGAATGGTGAGGCTGAACTCCACCGCCCGCTGGGGGTCTTTGGATCCCGACAACTTAATCCCTTGCACCGCACCCACCAGAATGCCATTCAGCCGCACGGGGGTGCTCTCGGTCATGCCCGCGCCGTCGGCCATGTACGTACGCACGGTCTCGTTGCGTTCAAAGATGTTCTTGTTTCCGGTCAACAGGAAGATCAGCACCGCCAGGACCACCATGGCGACGAAGGCCACCACTCCCACCTTTAACTGCGACCAGCGGACTTTGCTGCGCTCAGCCATACTCTATTTCCCGGTGCTTCACGAACTTCGAAATGTAAGGATCTTGTGACTTTTCCAACTCGGTCTGCGGCCCTTCAAATACCAGCTTTCCCTCCCGCAGAACCATGAAGACGGTGCGCGGCGCCGCGGCGCCGTCGTTGCCCGCCCGCTCCAAACCGCCATTCTCCGGATTGTAACGGAAATTCGCCACCAGATTGCCGTCCTGGTAACGATAAGTCACGATGAGCGTCGTGGTCTTATTCAAATCCCGCTCCTTCACGATCAGCGCCACGATGGTGTTTGCGGTGATCGGGTCGAGCCCCGCCGTAGGCGAATCGTAGAGCAGCAAGGGGGGCTGCGTGACCACCGCGCGGGCAATCGCCGCCCTGCGCCGCATGCCGCCCGAAAGCTCGCTGGGAAATTTCTCGAGCGTGCCCTCCAATTCCACGAATTTCAAAGCCTCTTCCACGCGCGGCAAAACCTGCTCGGGCGGACAGTGTATGGATGCCTGGTTCAGCAGCGGGTAGCTCACATTTTCCTCGATATTCAATGAGTCGAAGAGCGCGCTCTCCTGGAACAACATACCCATTTTGCTGCGGATATCGAATAACTCCCGCTCCCGCATCCGGCTGATATCCTGACCGAAAACGTAAACGGTGCCCGAATCCGGACGCTGCAACCCCAGTGCCGTCTTGAGCAGGACCGTTTTGCCGCTGCCCGTAGCGCCCAAAATCACCCGCGATTCCCCTTCAAATGCCTGAAAAGAGAGGTCGGCCAACGCCGGCGTCTCGTCAAACGCGACGCTTACGCGCTCGAAGCGCAAGACCGGGGTTGGGTTGTCCGCCGCCATCACGACACACCCTGGCTGACAAAAATCTTACCCAGGAAGAAGTCCAGGATCAGGATCAGCACCGAGGCTGCCACCATGGATTGCGTCGTCGCCCGGCCCACGCCTTGCGTGCCTCCCGACGCGCGCAGACCGTAATAGCACCCCACCAGTGAAATGACGAAGGCAAAGACGAACGGTTTTAGCAATCCCTGCGTAATGTCATTCCATTCCAGAGCGCGCCACACCGTGGACCAATACTGCTGGCTCGGCAGCTCCAGGAAAAATCGGGAAACGAACCAGCCGCCGAACATGCCAATGAAATCCGCCAGGATGGTGAGCAGCGGCAGCATCACGGCGGTGGCTACCATCCGCGGTGTGACCAGCTTTTGGATAGGATCCGTGCCCAGCGCGCGCATGGCGTCGATCTGCTCAGTCACCTTCATCGATCCCAACTCGCTGGCGATGCCCGAAGAATTACGGCCGGCCATCATCAGGGCCGTCAGCACGGGACCTAACTCACGCACTAGAGAAATCGAAACGAGCGTTCCGGTTTGGTCCACCTGGCCATATTGGGCCAGCGCCCGGGACATCTGCAGGGCCATGACCGCGCCCGCGAAAAGCCCCGTCAGAATCACGATCGGCAGGCTGCCAACCCCGATCAGATCCATCTGCGCGACGATGTCATCGCTGTAATGTGGGCGCGCGGCTACGTTCCGCATGGCGCGTCCGGTCAGCAGGAAAAATTCCTGAATGGCGATGAATGGTTCCTTTAGGAAGTCGAGCAATCCGCCTGGTCCCCGAAATTCGATGCTACCATGGCTGGTGCCGGGTTCAGGCAGAAAGATGACAGGTCATGGGCTGTGGAACCCATCACCGGTTTATGCAGGGACTTACCGCCATCGCGGGCATTCGTGTGGGGCACGCCTCGAATTTCGACGCGCTGACCGGTTGCACCGCGATTCTATGCGAGTCGGGTGCCGTGGGCGGTGTCGATATCCGGGGCTCGGCTAGCGAGACTTCGTCGATCGATACCCTGCAGCCCGGCCATATCACCACCCAGATCCACGGCATCGTCCTGTCCGGCGGCAGCGCTTTCGGCCTCGAGGCCGCTTCCGGAGTTCGCCATTACCTGGAGCAGCGCGGCGCCGGATTCCGGGTGGGCCGCGGTGTCGTGCCGATTGTCCCCGCCGCCGTTTTGTTCGATCTGGATATCGGGAAGGCCGGCCTGCGCCCCACCCGCGAAATGGGTGAGAGCGCCGCGGCTTCGGCCACTGTAGATCCGGTAAAGGAGGGCGCGGTCGGCGCCGGCGCCGGGGCCACTGTCGGCAAGATTTTCGGCATTCGGCGCGCCATGAAATCGGGCATCGGCTCGGGATTGGTAGAGCTCAAGGATGGCGTGCTGGTGGCCGCCCTGGTGGCCGTGAACGCTTTCGGCGATGTGCGCGACCCATCCACCGGCAAGCTGATCGCGGGTGCGCGCCAGGCGCCCGATAGCATGGATCTGGCGGATACCGAAGCGGTGATGAAAGCGGGCGGGCCTCGCAAAGCCGTACTCGGACAACGCAACACGACCCTGGCCGTGGTCGCCACCAACGCGCGTCTTTCAAAGGTGGAGACCGCCAAACTGGCGGAGTTTGCAGGTCTGGGCGTGGCCCGCACAATCTACCCGGTTTGGACCATGTTCGATGGCGATACGACCTTTGCGCTCTCCATCGGCGATGCCCGCGCCGATGTGAACGCTTTGGGGGTGGCGGCAGCCGAAGCCGTGGCGCAGGCCGTGGTGCGCGCCGTACGAAATGCGCCCTCGATCGGCGGCCTTCCCGGCCTGGCAGGTTGACTCTTCGCCGGGCCGGCCGGATCCCGCTGTGGCGCGCGCTAACGCAGCCATCGCTAAATAAAGGGTTGCAGCCCATCGATTATCTTCTGGGAGTTTTAGGACTTTTGAAACTTTTGTGTCATAGAATTAACCCGGGTTAAGGTCGACAAGTGGTATCCTGTTGAAGACGTTCAGCAAAGGCTGCCGAGAGGAGAGCGCTCTCGCCGCCACGTTGCGAGTCCTTCAGGTAAGCAGCCGTTGCACGTAGGTCGAAGCTCTGTCCAAGCGCAGGGCATACGGCCGTAACGGACTAACAAATGGCAATTGAAAAGGTTGACATACCGGTCGAACGGCGAGCGAAGAAACGCTTCGTCATGGAGCGTGAGATCCGCTACCGGGTGTTGGAGCAGGATAAGATCGTCGCCGTGGGGAGTGGCAAGACCCTCAATTTGAGCAGTAATGGCGTGGCATTCGTGACTCAGAACGATTTGCCTCCAGGGGCGTTTATCGAGTTGTCGATCGCCTGGCCCGCGCTGCTCGAAAACCGGTGCCCGCTGCAATTGATCGGCTTTGGCCGGGTGCTCAGAAGCGCCGGCGGCATCGTCGCATCGACCATTGAACAGTACGAATTCCGCACACTGGCCCGGGTTGTGCCCGAAAGCGCATGGTCCGCGAGAAGCGACCAGAAGCTGCGCCGTTGGGCGGAAGCCGTGGCGCGCGGTTAGTGCCGCAAAGCTAGTCGGATTTCGTGGTGCCGGCGCTTTCTTTGGCCGGAGCGGCCGTTGTTTCGCTTTTTTCCGTCGCCTTCGAGCCCGCGGAGCCGGATTTCGGCTTTTCTTTGCCCGCCGATCCGTTCCGGCCGTAGTCGTTCACATACCACCCGGAGCCTTTGAACTGTAAAGCCGCGGCCGACAATAGTTTCTCGACCGCCCCGCCGCATCCCGGATGCTCATGTAGGGGCTCGTCGGAAAACTTCTGGATCAACTCGAAAGTTTCACCGCACTTGGCGCATTTATACTCGTACAATGGCATAGCGGATTCATTACCCCAGAACTAAATCTGAGTACCATTTTAGCAGATATCGGGGATGTGGGGTGAATCGCTAACTTGTGGGCCGATGCAGCGTCTTTAAGGTATGCGTACACCAGCGATTTTCATGACGGCGTTGATGGCCACCGGGTTGGTAACGGCCCAAAGCCACCGCGTTTGTGCTGCCGCCATTGGCCGGTCGGCGCACGTTTTCGGACAATACTTCCACGCGTTACAGCAGGAGCCGCTCAATCCGGTGGAGCGCCTGGTGTTCAGCCTGGTCCTGGCGCACGATAGGGCCCAACGCGACTGCAAGACGCCTCTGCATTCGTGAAGGACCCTCGCCCGCGCGATCGCTTCTTTAGGACTTCTTGTGGACCGTGTGATGCACCGGCGCCACTTTTTCCTCTTTCAAGCCGGTGATCTTGCCCTTCTCGACGTCGAATGTGACCATCAGCGACGGATCCTTGGCGAACGACTCGCCAATGCCTTCGAATTCGATCTCCACTCCCACTTCCGGCTTGCCGGTTAGGGGCGCGGCTGTCGTGCCGTCGGCGCCGACCAGTTTCAAGGTTACGTTCGCAGGTTGATCTTTGCCCTCCATACTGACCTGCAATTCCTTCGACTTAACGGCCGGCTTGGCGGCGATGAGCCAACCCTTCAGCTTGGGCACCTGGGCGCCTTTCATCGAACTGTCGAAGTACGACTGCCCGTCCGGCGAAAGCAGTTGTCCCTTGAGGGTCAACCAAAGCGCCAATTCCGGATTCGTCTTCTTGAGTTCCTCGTCCTTTTCCGCGGCGATTTCCGCAGCGGTCTTGATCTTGAAGTCGGCGGGCGGGTTGGGATTCGCCTTCGCCAGAGTCTTCAGATCGGCGAGGCCGGTCGTATCGCCGTGCAGCGTGGTGTAGGCCTTGGTCAGGTAATCGTCCACTTTTTTCCGCCAGGCGGGATCCAGCGCGCCCGGCCCGTCATAAGCTGCCGCCCGGGCGAAGTCGTACAGCGCCTGCGCTTGCAGTTCGGGCTTCTTCTCAGCGATGGACCGGGCCAGCACCACCTGCCCCAGCCAATAAGTAGCCTCGCCTTGGTTGGGATTCGCCGTCAGGCTTTCCTTGAGCTGCTTCTCCGCTTCGGCGTTGTTCTTCTGCGCCATGGCGATCCAGCCCAGGGTCTTGTATGCCAGGGCATCCAGATTCGCCTTGGCGGTCTTCCAATCCTCATCTTTGGTGCCGGCCGGCTTTTCCGCCGACAGCAGGCCGTTGGCTGCTTTGGTGGCCGTATCCAGCGCGTCGGCGCTGGTGTTGTTCAGCGAAGGAGCCAAAAACGTGATCCAGTAGAGCGCCTTGATGTCCTTCGGGTCGATGGTCAGGATCTCCTTCGCGGTATCCACCATCTTGGCCGCCTGGTTCAATTGTTGATACGTGAGGAGGTAAAGCTGAAGGCGGTCGATTTTGAAATCGGATTCCGGGTACTTTTCCTTCCAGGTGTTCAGCAACGTCAACTTCTTGTTCGCGTCCGTCTCTTTGCTGACAGAATCGTAAAGCGTGTACTCCTGCTGATCCTTGTAGTTCTTCTTTTTCTCTGCCGGCGCCGCAGCCTTGCCGCTGTCCGCCGGCTGGCTGGCGGTCTGCGCTGAGCCAAGAATAACGCCCGCCAGCGCGATAGCCATAATCCCCGTTAGCCTTCGTAAGAAATGCTGCACTTGCTGCCTCCTACTGTTGTCCGTAAGAAATCTTGAATTCGTGGGCCCGCCGAGCCGCCACTTTTCGCCAACTGGGGCAAATCGCCGTACCGTCCCCGTACAGGCGGGTACTTGCGGAGTATAACCGAACGGCATGGGCGGCGCAACATATTCGACGCCGTTCGTGGCCACTGAGTTCCGAACTCAGAATCATAGCAGATCGTGCGGGCTTTCAGTCACACCTGTTGGCTGCCCGCCAGGCAAACGCACCCCGTGACGCCGGCCTGCGCTGCTCGAAGTTCTCCGGCAACATGACTGGTGATAGAATGCGCCATTCCATGCGCTTCCTGGATCTGGCGGTCATCCTCGCCTATTTGATCGCCATCACTTGGTTCGGAGCGCGTTTCCGCAAGGGCCAGACCAACCTCGGCGATTATTTCCTGGGCAGCCGCAGCGCCCCATGGTGGGCCATCGCCCTCTCCATCGTTTCCGCGGAAACCAGCACGTTGACGATTGTCGGCACACCCGGTCTTTCCTTCGCCGGCAACCTCGGATTCCTCCAACTCGTCTTCGGATATCTGCTCGCCCGCGTAGCCGTTTCCATATTGTTTCTGCCGCACTACTTTCGTGGCGAGATGTTCACCGCCTACGAACTGATGCGGCGCCGCTTTGGCGAGCGCATGCGCCGCTTCACGGCCGCCATCTTTCTGGTCACCCGGGCCCTGGCTGAAGGCGTGCGCGTATTTGCGATCTCCCTGGTAATCTCCATCGTCCTCGGCACCGGCGAGACGGCCTCCATCATCCTGATCGTCTGCCTGACGCTCTTTTATACGTTCGAGGGCGGGATGACCGCGGTCATCTGGACCGACGTCGCGCAAATGTGTCTGTACGTCGCCGGCGCCGTCGTCAGCCTCTTCGTGATCCTGGCCAAAATCCCAGGCGGTTGGACGCACGTGCTGGCCGTGGCGGCCGATGCCGGCAAGCTGCAAGTATTCGATTTTAGATTCTCTCCCACCATGGAGTTCTTGTCGCGCAAGTATTCCTTCTGGGCGGGCCTGGTGGGCGGCTGTTTTCTGACTATGGCCAGCCATGGCACCGATCAGCTCATGGTGCAGCGTCTGCTGAGCGCCCGCAATCAAGTGGAAAGCCGCCGTGCCCTTCTCTCGAGTTGGCTGGTCGTGTTTTTCCAATTCAGCCTGTTTCTGGCGATCGGCGTCTTGCTCTTCGTCTACTATCGGGATACGCACCTGGTCAGGCCCACGGTATTGGATCGCATCTACCCGGAGTTCGTCTGGCGTCACCTGCCCGTAGGTGTCGCCGGCCTGGTGACGGCGGCGATTCTGGCGGCTGCCATGGCCAACCTGAGCGCGGCCCTCAACTCGCTCTCCTCCACCACAGTGATCGATTTCGTGCGGCCGTTTTGGGTGCGTACCCGCCATGGCGGCGCCATCCCGGATGCGCTCGCCCTCAAACTGGCCCGCGGCATGACCATCGTCTGGGGTGTCGTGCTCGTCGCCGTTGGGATGCTCGCGCGCCATTGGGGGTCCGTGCTGGAATCCGGCCTCTCCATCGCCTCCGTAACACTGGGCCTGTTGCTGGGCGTATTTCTGCTTGGCGTGTTGACTCAGCGCGTGCGGGAACGGGCGGCGATCTTCGGCGTGGTGGCGGGACTCGCAGCCGTCTTATACGTGCGGTTCGCGACGCCCATAGCCTGGACATGGTGGGTCCTGATCGGTTCCGTTGTAACTTTTTTTGCCGGATTTGCCGCATCTTTTTTAGAACCGGGTACCGCCGAGGTTTCCAAATGAATGAACCGAAAGTAATAGAACTTCGAAGAGACCTGGGATTATGGGGGGCGATCTCCATTGTGGTCGGTACGGTAATAGGAAGCGGCATATTTCTGGTGCCGCGTGCCATGGTCTTGCGCGTGGGCTCGCCTTCGATGGTCTTTGTGGTCTGGGTATTCGGCGGACTGTTGTCACTCTGCGGCGCGCTGAGTTATGCCGAATTGGCCGCCGCTATGCCGGAAGCCGGAGGAGAGTATGTCTACCTTCGGGAAGCTTACGGTCCCCTTTGGGGATTTCTGTACGGTTGGACACAAATGTGGGTCGCTAAGAGTGGATCCATAGCTACCCTTGCCACCGCCTTTTTCTACTACTTGACGAATTTTTTTCCACTCCTTGATGGAGTCTTCTACACAGTGCCGTTGCCGCTCGGAGCGCGCGGCGCCCCACTCGACCTGCGTTACGGGCAACTCCTGGCCATGGCGCTGATTCTATTTCTTGCCGGAGTCAACTATTTTGGGGTCAAGCTAGGCGGCGAGGTACAAATCATAGTCACCGCGGTCAAGGTATTTCTTATTGCTTTTATCGTCGTGGCCGGACTGGGTTTCGGGACCGCGCATGCCCCCGCGCCGGCCGCTGCCCCGCACCCGCTCACCATTGCCGGGTTTTTCGCGGCGCTCGTCGCGGCTTTGTGGGCCTACGATGGCTGGAACAACGTCAGCATGGTGGCTTCCGAAATCCGCCAGCCGCAGCGCAGCCTGCCCTTGGCTCTCATTGGGGGGACATTAGTCGTAATTGTTATCTATTTGGCCGCAAATGCCGCCTATTTTCACGTATTATCCGCGGCACAGGTCGGCTCGAGCGAGCGCGTCGCAGCGGACATGATGCGCCATGTCGTGGGCGGCTGGGGTGCCGATGCGGTTTCCATTGCGGCCATGATCAGCATCTTCGCGGCTCTGAACGGCTCCATCCTTTCCGGCGCGCGCGTGCCCTATGCCATGGCGCGCGACCGGCGTTTTTTTGCTTCCGTATCTAAGGTTAATGCCACGTATCATACGCCGGGAGTGTCCATATTGGCCCTCAGCGTCTGGTCCGCGCTGCTGGTGCTGTCCGGACGCTACGAGCAACTCTTCACTTACGTAATCTTTGCGAGTTGGATTCTATATGGCATGACCACCGCCGCCGTCATCGTACTTCGGCACAAGAGGCCCGATTTGCCCAGGCCTTACAAAACGCTAGCCTATCCCGTACTTCCGGTACTTTTTGTCCTCGTGGCGATCTTACTGGTACTCTCGACCCTGTTTGATTCTCCGCGCGAATCTTTCCTGGGGTTAGGCTTCATTTTTCTTGGGTTGCCATTCTATTATTATTGGGACCGCCGGCGTCCTGCCGCAATCCAATAGTCCTATTGGTTCTATAGCTATTATCCGGTTCTTTTACTCTGAATCAACCGGCGCGACTACTTGCTATTCTTCGCATGTTGGGTTAAAAAAAGGATGTGATGCACGTGTTGCGGAGACCCTGTTAGACTCCGCGCAACAGCGAGCCGATTTAATAAAAGAAGAAATTCCGAAGTTCGGGGGACCAAAGAATGGACGTTGCCAAGATTCTCGTGGAATTACGACAGGAGCGAGAGCAAATCGAAGAAGCGATTTTGAGCCTGGAGCGCTTGGCCAGAGGCCGTGGGCGCCGGCGCGGGCGGCCACCATCCTGGATGGCCGAGATCACCGCAAAGCGGCGTGGCCGTCCTCCCGGCAGTAAGAACAAAACTACTCCCAAGTCTCTGGGCGCCACTAACGTCGGCTGACGACGGAATCGGAGGCCGGCTCCGCCCGCCTCCGATTCTAAAGCGTCTGCGGCGCTTCTCCCACCTTAATAACGACCCGCTGTGTACGTCCGTTACGGTAGACTGTCAATTCCATCGAATCCCCCACCCGCTTTCGATTCAGGACGCGCTGCAACGAATCGTTGCTCTCCACCGGTTGGCCGTCCACCGCAATGATGAAATCGCCCCCTATGCCGATCCGGTAAACACCCGCGATGGCTCTTCTTGTGGGACCGTGTAAACCCGCATCCGAAGCCGGCGATCCGCCCTCTACGCGCTGGATCAGCAGCCCGCCCTCGTTCGGCAATCCGAGGTCGTCGGCGGCGTCGCCCGAGATATACATAGTTTGAATCCCCAGGTACGGCCGCGTCACGCGTCCTTTCGCCTGGAACTCGTCCAACATGGCCTTGGCCCGGTTGATGGGCAGCGCAAAGCCGATCCCGATGTTTCCCTGCGGCCCGTAAATCGCCGTATTGATTCCGATCACCGCGCCGTGCGAATCGAGCAGCGGGCCGCCGCTGTTGCCCGGGTTGATGGCCGCGTCGGTCTGGATCATGTCCTCCAGCCGGCGCCCTTCTTGCGGTTGCAGGGTACGTCCGAGAGAACTGACCACGCCCGTCGTCAGCGTACCGCCAAATCCAAATGGATTTCCAATCGCCAACACCTTCTGTCCCACCTGCAGGCCGTCCGAGTCCCCCAGTTTCAAAAATGGCAGTGCGCGGTCGGCCTGAATCTTCACCAGCGCCAGGTCGTTGCGCGGATCCGTTCCCAGCACCCTCGCTTTGTATTGCTTCTTATCGCCGGCCAGCGTCACGGTCAACTGCTGGCTGCCGGTGACCACGTGGTTGTTGGTCAGAATCAACCCGTCCGGCTTGACGATAAAGCCCGAACCCGTGCCCTCCTGTGGATAGACCTGGAAAAAGAAATCCTCCCGGTATACCACGCTCGTGATATTGGCCGTCGCCGGGCGGGCCAGCTTATAGATTTCGATATTATTGTTTTCGTCCGTGGTGAAACCCGCGGAATGCACCGCGTCCGGAGCCGTCCACAATCGTTCCGCTTGCCGGATGGGCTGCAATAGCCGTCCCGGGTTCCAGCGCGCCGCCGACGTGAAATACCAAAAGCCGCCCACCAATACGGCGGCCCAGATGAAAGGTCGCATTTTCATGGTTGTTCGATTCTCCGCAGCGATTCATACACCGCGCGCGTCTGGCGCACAGTCTCTTCTTTCGTGCCTGAAGTATCTATGACGAAGTCCGCGAATTTGAGCTTCTCCGGCAGCGGCATTTGGCGGCCGAGGCGCGCCAACACCTCTTCCCGCGATGCGCCGTCGCGCTTTATGGACCGCTCGACTTGTTGTTCCAGGCCGCATCTCACCACTACCAGCTTGTCGAAATTTCTATAGCTCCCGGTCTCGATCAGGATGGCCGCCTCTACCACCGCGATTCCGCGCGGATCTTCGGCGGCCACCCGCGCCAGCCATTCCACTTCCCGGCGCATGACCGGCGGATGCACCAGGCCGTTAAGCACAGCCAGCCGCTCCGCCTTTCCGAAAACCTGCGCCGCCAGAGCGCGACGGTCTATCTCCCCGTCCTCCCCCAAAACGCCGGTTCCGAACTCATGAATCACCGGCCCGTAGGCCTCGCCGCCCGGCAACAGGACCTCGTGACCCAACTGGTCGGCCTGCAGCACATGGCAGCCCAATTCCGCCAACGCCTCGCCCACGAAACTCTTGCCGCAAGCTAACCCGCCGGTCAGCCCAACTTTCAACACAATCCTAATCATAGCGATGCTGCACGCGGTCGTGGGGTAACCGCGGGGCCCGCGGACCTTAACGCACATTGGCGCTCCGCTTGCACCCACTCATGCGGATGCCGCCTCACGCTACTCAGGCACGTCGGGCACCCGCCCCGGGGGAGCCGGGGGAAGTGCGGAAGACGGCGCGCGAGCGCCGCCGCAACGTGCGCTTCTCGATGGCCCTGCCGGTGCGCTACACCCTCGCCAGGGCCTGTGGCTGGGGACGCATCGTGAACATCGGCAGCGGGGGCGCCCTGCTCACCGTCGACCAACCCGTAATGGCCGGACACCGCGTCGAATTATGCATCGGCTGGCCCGTCCTTTTGCATGAAAAGGTCCATTTGAACCTGGTCGCCAATGGCGTCATCCTGCGCGTGGAAAAGGGCCGCGCCGCGGTACGCTTCGAGCGCTGCCACTTCCGCACCGCCAGCGCCGAGTTTCGCCGCCGGGCTTTGCTTCCCGAACTCCGCGGCGCGGCGTGGCTTCATGGCTGAACCTGCGAGCATTCAGCCGGATGCGCCGGCAAACCGGTATCCCACGCCGCGCACCGTCAGAAGGTGCCGCGGATGGGTGGGATCGTCCTCGATATAACGCCGCAGCCGCACGATGAAATTATCGATGGCCCGCGTGTCGGTGTCTTCATGCAACCCCCATACTTCCTCCAGCATGGCTTTCCGCGACACGGGCTTGCCCTCGTGCCGGATCAGATACCGCAGAACGTTAGCCTCCATCAAGGTCAGCGGGAACACCTGATCGCGCACATG
>JBEKIM010000119.1:0-16385 GCA_050011755.1 Bryobacteraceae bacterium
GGTTTCGTAGCGGACGAGGCGGTTGAAGTTGTCGGGACCTTTGCCACCTTGCATGAAGGCGCGGGCGAGGAGATCGTCCGGTTCGTACGGATCGGGCGGGAACGGGTCGCTCTGGCCTTGGCTTAAGCGCAATTCGTGAAGCTCCCGCTTGTTCCGGTCGATGCGGTTCCGGATGGTGGATTCTTCGCGGTAGATACCGGTTTCGAGGGCAAAGGCGCGGTCGAGCCGCCATTGGGCGGCGGCGATGCGTTGGACAACCATTTCTTCGCTGTCGCCGACGGGGCGGAGATGGTCGTGGAGGTCCTGGAGGAGGCGGAGGAAGGCTTCGGGATCCTCGCCTTCGAGGATGAAGTGTTTGTCGCCGGAGAGGCCGTGGGTGAGGCCGTTGCGGCTGGAGGCAGCTTTGCCTTCGGGGGTGCGCGGGCCGGTAGACTTCATGGCGTTGCGGCGGTTGGCTTCCGCCTGCTGTTGGGAAAGTTTCCGATCATGATGGCTTTTCATTGATTTTCGGGCGCGGGTATGGCTCTTCCTTTCGACTTCAGGGTAGCTGGGAGGATTTGGGATAAAGGGATGCGATTCGCGCAAGCGATTGAAAGGACGGGGGAAATTTGTTGGCCGGATCAGTCACCGAAAACCAGCGGGACTTAAAAGTCCCGCCGGCACGCTGAAGCGTGCGCCACGGGGCAAGCGGCTTGTCATCACCAGAAAATTCGAAACTCCAGGGCGGAACTCTTACGTCCCGCTGCAAGCCTGCCGCTCACTTCACCAGCGTATAAGTCGCCCGCGTCGCACTTTCCCTGACAGCCTCGAACATGATCTCGTTATGCTTGCCGCTCTCCAGCGTTTCCGGGGGCAGGGAAGTACTCTGCTCCACGGTAAGCTTCGCTTCCCCGCCGGCCAGGCGCACCGTCCGTTGCCAGTCCTTGCCGGTGATTTCCAAAGCGCCATCCCCCGCGTGGACTTCAACTGGGCCGCCGCCCACAAAAGCGCCGGCCTCCGGCAGCACATTCAAACCGTAAGGCGCGGAATCTTTCCAAACGAACTCCAGCCAGCGGCCGCCGTCCTGCGTCGAAAACACGGCCCGCGCTTTCTGGTTTTCGAGGATCCACTCGGGCGAGCCGTCGCCATCCAGGTCGGCGGACCAAGCCACAGCCTGCCCGCGCGGGATTACCACAAATCGGGCCGGGATCTCCAGCTTCGCTCCGCCCGTGAATCGCAGCATCCAGTCGTGCAGACCCGCTGCCACGCCCTCGGGAAACACGCGCAGCCCAGCCACACGATCCATAATCGCGCCCGAACTCAGATCGGTCTTGGGCGGCAAAAACTGAAAGCCTTCGCCGGCGGCCTCGATCTGGTACGTTTCAATGTCCGGCGAGTTATTGCGCACATTCACGTCCACGGCGCGGCCGGCAGTGGCATCGATAGGGATAATGGCCGGCTCCACGGCCAGGTCTGCGTCGGCGCCGAAGTGCAGCCGCATGGCTTCCGCCAGGTGTACCGATGCCGGCCGGAATAATTGCAGATGCGCCTGCCCCAGTGGCACGCCATCGGCTTCGATCGCCAGATTCACCCAATCGCCATGCAAAGCGTCGGCCGGCACATCCACCGCGTAATCGATTTCCAGGGGAGATTTCCGCGTAGGCGTCGCCGTAAACCCTTCCGGCAAGCGGAGGCGCGAGCGATCGGCAAGATCCTCGGACGAGTACGACGTAGAAACGGTGTTGGCCCGGCCAATCACCAGGCGCTTGGTATCCTCGAAGAACGCGGAGTGTTCCGGCGCCTCGATGGCCAGCGCTACGCGCACCTCGTAGTTCGGTCCTTTGCCCTGTGGGATCTTCAAGCGCACGCGCATCGACTTTTCGTCGAAATCGAACTCCGCCGGATGTCCTCCCGCCAGGTACGGCCCGCTGGGGCGCCGCGCAAACTGCAGTACTGCCTCGGCCGGCGCGGGCGCCGCGAATTCCATGGCCAGTGTTCCGTTTTCGAATTCGATGGTCTGCAGTTCCGCCGTCGCGTAGACTATATGTTCGGCGTTAGAAAACGCGGAGCATTCGCGGCACAGTCCGGCGCTGCCCAGCGACACATTCAGGGGCAGCCACAGATTCTCGTGCGGCGCAACCTGGACGTTCTCGATCTCTATGAAACGCTTCGCGAACGGATCCCAGGCCCGCAGCGAATTTCGGAACGGCAAATGGCTTTCGTTGGCGACGTTGACCGCGGAAGCTACGCCCGGCGCGCGCGAGACCACCTCGGCGGCGGTAACCCTGGCGGGAAACTTGCCGGATGCCACCCTTACGGGGTGCGCCCGTTCCGGTTTCATGCCGGCCATCAGCGCCTCCCAATGCCGCATCAGGGCCGCATTGCGGCGCAAGGCCACAATCGCGGGCCGCTCGTCGCCATTCAACGACACCGCCCCGGCGCGGTAGATAGGCCCACCCGGCCGTTCCCAACCGGCGGGGTATAAGGTATCCTCGACCTCTTCCCAGAGCAGCGTGCCGGTGGCCGTCGCCAGGGCCTGCCGGCTGCGCACCATGGCGTTCGATTCGTGCGCGGCCACCATCGTAACCGGCAGCGGGGGCGCGGGTAAGGCCAACATGCCGGCATTGGCGTCTACAAAAGCGATCGGCCCGCCATGCTTTTCGGTCTGCGGTGCCAGCAGGTTTTCCAACTCGTGCAGCCATGCGCGGGCCGCCGCGCGGCCCTGCACCGTCCCCTGCGCATAGCCGTGCGGATAGCCGTTATTGAGCCACCCCTTCACCGGCGGCAGCGGACGAATCCAGGCGCGCATCTCCAGCCGCCGCAGCAGACGGATGAATCCCACCAGGTCCCGGCGCGGGCTGCTGGTCCCCGTAAAATCGTACGCGCCGCCGTCGGGTTGATGCCAGTTCCACGGGATGGAAAATTCCACGGTGCGGATGCCGATGGCCTTCAACCAGACCAGTTCACGCTCCCACAGCGTCCGTGGATAAAGATAATAAGGGAACTCGACAACCTGCACGAACTCCGGCTGCACGGCGGGTTCGGGGGCCGGCAGTACCTGCTGGGCGGGCAGTGCCGCGGCGAAAACCAGCGGCAGCAGCAGGCGCTGCATCAAAAGGACCTGCGCAATCGGTAATCTTCGACCAGGGGCATCTTCACGACCTTGCACATCTCAAATAGACGCGAGCGGGCCCGCGATCCGATACGGTCCGCGAGAGAAGTTTTGTAATCCGGCTTGCCCAAAGCCGTATTCCGGTCGAGCATCACGCTGCCGGCGTCGGGATCGGGAAGGTTGGTGGTGGCGATCAGCGGCTTCTTGTTGTTGCAACGGTAAGTGATGATGCTGGTGACCGTGTCTTCGACCCAGTCGGTGACCCGGTGCGCGCCCAGATCGTCGAGCAGCAGGACTTCGGTATCCAGCGCGAAACGGTAAGCTTCGCGGTCGGCGGAGCCGGAGGCCTGGTTGAATCCGGCGCGGATGCGATCGAGCAGGTTCTGATAATCGAAGAACAGGCCCTCGAATCCGCGCGAGATGAGGATGCGCAGCGCCGCCACCGCCAGATGCGTCTTCCCTGTGCCCGGTTCGCCGACCAGCATCAGTCCCAGGTGCTTGCCGGTGGGGAACTCGCGCGAAAAAGCTTTCACCGTAAGCAGTACGTTGGCCAACTCCCGGGCGCCGATGGGGTTGTCCCGCGGCAAAGCGAAGTTGTCGAGAGAAGCGTTGCGATAGAGTGGCGGGATAGCGGCGTTCTCTTCCAGGCGCCGGGCGCGCTCGCCCAGCACGCAATCGCAGCGTTCGGCGCCGGAAAGATCGGCGCGTTCGATGATTTTCCAGCCGCTGCCGCCGCAGTCGGGGCAGACGGTTTCGGTGGGCATGATCTCCCATTATCGCGCGCGTAAGGCAGGCTCGTGGCGCACGCTTCAGCGTGCCGGCGGGACTTTTAAGTCCCGCGCACGGCGGACTGAAGTCCGCCGCTGCACGCTGAAGCGTGCGCCACGGGCCTGCGGACGACAGTCTGTGCTTAGCCGTCGTTTTGATCTCCTTTCAGTGAGTGCGGATCGCCGCAAAAACGGCATCATAAAAGATTTTTCGCGGCGGATCGCGCTATACTCCGGCTTAAACCCTCCTGAATCGGAAGGTGCCCTATAACATGGATTCCGATCAAGTCACGCAACTATTGGCCCAGGTGGGCGGCGGAAACCGGGCCGCGGTGGACGAGTTGACGCCGCTGGTTTACCGTGAGTTGAAGCGGATCGCGGGCGGTCAACTGCGCAACGAACGCCCTGGGCACACCCTGCAAGCTACCGCGCTGGTTCACGAAGCCTACCTGAAACTGGTCGATCAACGGGATGTCTCCTGGCAGAACCGCGCGCATTTTTTCGGCGTGGCGGCGCAGGTGATGCGGCGCATTCTGATGGACTATGCCAAGTCGAAGGTGCGCGACAAGCGCGGCGGCGGGATGCGGCAGACAACCCTGGACGAAGCCCTGGTCGTGACCGAGGACCGCGCCTCCGATCTGGTGCAGATCGACGAAGCCCTCACCCGGCTGGAGCAGTTCGATGCGCGGCAGGCCAAGGTGGTCGAGTTGCGCTTCTTCGGCGGCCTGTCGGTGGAAGAGACGGCCGAGGCTATGGGCATTTCAGCGCCTACGGTGAAGCGGGAGTGGGCCATGGCCAAGGCGTGGCTCTACCGGGAACTGGCCCCGGCCTGAGTAAAGCGCGGTTCGCACATGAATTCCGAGCGCTGGCAACAATGCAAGCAGATTTTCCAGGCCACGCTCGACCTGCCGCGTTCCGAACGCCCGGCCTACGTGCGGCAGGCTTGCGGGGAGGACGACGAATTACGCCGCGAAGTCACGTCTCTGCTGGAAGCCGAGGAGCGTTCCGACAAATTCCTCTCGGGGGCCGCGGCCAACTATCTGGGCGGCGCATTCGGTGAAGCGCCCGGTGACAACCGCCTCCCGGCGGGGCAAGTGCTGGCGGCCCGCTATCGCATCCTGCGCCTGATCGGCCGCGGCGGTATGGGCGAGGTCTACGAAGCCGAGGACCTGGAGCTGAAGGCCCCGGTTGCGCTCAAGCTGGTACGCCCCGAGATTGCCGTACACCCGGAGATTCTCGATCGTTTCAAGCGCGAGGTGTATCTCGCCCGCCAGGTGACGCACCCCAACGTGTGCCGTATTTTCGACCTGGGTCATCATGCGGGACCGGCCGGGCGCTTAACCTTCCTGACCATGGAAATGCTTGCCGGCGAAACGCTCTCGGATCGCCTGGCGCGCACTGGCCCCATGCATACCGCCGAGGCGTTGCCGTTGGTTCAACAGTTGGCGGAGGGCCTCACGGCCGCGCATCGGGCCGGGATCGTCCATCGCGATTTCAAGAGCGGCAACGTGATCCTGGCGCCGGAAACCGGGGAGGGCGACCCCGGCGGCCGCGTGAAGATCATGGATTTTGGCCTGGCGCGGGCCGTCAGTGGAGGAGACCATGTCCGCACCACGCTGACGGTCGCGGGCGGGCTGATCGGTACACCGGCCTACATGGCGCCGGAACAGATTGAGGGCGGCGAGATCACGCCCGCCACCGATATCTATGCGCTGGGCGTGGTGATGTACGAAATGGTGACGGGCACGTTGCCGTTTGCCGGCGAGAATCCGTGGATCGTCGCAGCCAGGCGGTTGCGGGAGGCCCCGGCCCCGCCGCGCACGTACGCTCCGCATCTCGACCGGACGTGGGAAGCGGTGATCATGCGCTGTCTCGAGCGGATTCCGGGGGCCCGGTTTCAAAGCGGCATGGATGTGATCGGAGCGCTGCGCGGTGAGCCGTTGGAGCCTGTCAAGATGCCTTCCGCGCCCGGAGAAGACCCGCGGAAAAGGCTCGGGCCATGGGTGATCGCCGCCATCCTGGCGGCGTTGTTCTTCGGATCGGCCATAGGCTATCGCCTGCTCACCCGGTCTCACGGAACCTCGGTTCAGCGCCCTCCCGAATCGGGCGTGACGACACCGGCACAATACGGATGGCATCAGATCGCGCTGCCGGCCGATCCGTCGATGTTTCAAGCCGAGGTGGTGGCCGGTTCGCTCGATCCCTTGCAACTCGCGTTATTCGGACCCTCTTTCACGCGTACCTGGGCGCCGGGCCAGAACCTGACGCCGCCCCTGCCCACCACATTTGCGGTGAGCCTCGAAGCCGAGTGCGCGCCGGGTGTCTGGCTCATCCATGACGATCGGCGGCACATCACCAAATGGGATCCCGGCAGGCAGCAGCCGCTGGCCACGCTATCGCTTCCCTGGCCGGTGGACTCGGCCGTCTGCCTGGACGAGAAGGCCACGCGATGGGGCTTCCTGGTGCGTGAGCCTACCGCACGCTGGATCGAGTTCGATGCCAAAACCAACCGCGCGTTCCGGACCATCCCGTTGGACGATACGTTTATCAAGGCGACCCTCGACCCGCGGAAGAAGATCGTGGTTTTGATCGGCAGCAGCCGCATCAGCGTGCGCGGACGGGAGCGGTTCGACGAGATTTTCCATGACACCCTGGGCGAGGAATTGCTCGCCCAGTGGGCCTCCGCCTGGTCTGAGACCGGCCGTTATTTTTCATTGGGCTTCAAGCAGTTGGCGATCTACGACATGGCGGCTAAGAGACGCGTCCAGACGCTGGCTACCGCCGGCTGGATTTCCGCCATCGGCTGGATTGGCGACGATGCGGTGGGTGCGATGGACGATCGCGGCCGCCTTTATTGGACGGCCGATATTGCAAAGGACTGGCAGCTCAAACAGGATCCGCCGTCGCCAGGCGTCTACAGACCGTTCTGGGTCGGATCGCATTATCGATGGATCGCGTTTCGACAGGGGGGCGGAGGACTGGTCTGGGAGTACATCACCCCGCCGCTGCTTTTCGATCTGCAGGTGAGCCCGCTCGAAGTCTGGTCCGTAGCCGTCAGTCCGGATGGGGCGCAGCTCGCGGTTTCCGGTAAAGATCCGCGCATCTTCGTGGTGGATCTCGCGCAAAGGAAAACGGTACACATCCTGGAGGGGCACACCGATGGCGTACCGTTTGTGAGATTCGAAAAATCCGGCCGGCTCATTTCCGCCAGCGACGATAAGACGCTTCGCCTGTGGGATACATCCACGGGCAAGCTGCTGAAGACCGCCACGGGACATACCAGCCTGGTGAACGCGTTCGCGATTTCGCCGGATGGACAATGGCTGGTCTCGGTCAGTTCGGACGAAAAGATTAAGCTATGGCGATTGCCGGAACTGGACTATGTGAAAGATATCGGGAAGACTGCCAGTGGCGGCGCGGCCGCGGCGTTCCTGCCGCACGATGGCGAGCAGCTTTTGATCTCCGACTGGAAAGGGTACATTTCCCTGTACCAGGGCACGGCGCCCAATTGGTCGATGCGGCAACAGTCTCAGTTGAGCAAGGGCGTGATCTACATGGTGTGCCCCAGCCAGGATGCCTGGTGGGCGATTGCACGCGCGGTGCACGAGGGAGATGTCGAGGGTATGTGGCTGGTCCCGGCTAAGGATATCGCGAAAGCCGCGAAAGTTAATGAGGATACGCCGTCCTACTGCGCGACGGGCAGCGATGGGCGGCTGACCGCGGTGGAATATGCGGACCGGATCGAATTGCGATCGAATGCAGACGGCAAGCCGTCGGCCACTTACCGCTTTGCGGCGAGAGAAGGCGCGGCGGCGGCGATTCGCGAGCATCCTGCCACCGTGATTGCCGGTGTCAATGACGGACACGTGCTGGCGTGGCCGATTGCCCAGCCGCGGCCGTAAAGGAACGCGGCTACACGGCGTCGGAAATGCTGGTGAACGAGAAATCCTTCACCACCATGGCCGGCGCGATCATGCCCTGGCCTTCGCCGCCCCGCACCCGAATGGGCGTACCCATGGCAACCGTGTTCTTCAGCATCTCCACGGGGCTTTGGTTGAAGCGGAAGTTCATCACCGGCGCACTGAGCTTGCCTTGTTCGATCAGGAAGACGCCATCGCGTGTGAGTCCGGTCACCTGCATGCTGCGTGGATTCACTACCCGGATATACCAGAAGCGGGTGACCAGCAGCCCACGATCCACCCCGGCGATAAGTTGGTCGAGGCTTTTGCCGCCGCCTTCGAGCACCAGGCGATTGGGGAACGGAGTCGGTTGCTTGCCGGCTTTGGCGGCCCAATACCGGTCGTAGAAAAGGTTCTTCACCACGCCGTTTTCGATCCAGGTGATGGGCTCCGCGGGCAGCCCGCCACCGCCTCCGCCCCCGCCAAAACCGAAACCGCCTCCACCGCCCCAGGGAAGCGACGAATACAACCGGTTGAACGGATCGGAACGCAGCGTGACGAATTCCGGGAACAACTTCTCGCCCGCCATAGTCCCGCCGCCGGGCTTGCTCAAGAAACTGCGGCCCTCTTCGGCGGCGCGCGCTTGCATGCCGAAGCCCATCATCTGCACCAGGTCGCCGGTCGCGGTAGGTTCCAGAATCACGGTGTATTTGCCCGGATCGAGGCGCCGCGGCTCCTTCCAACGCAGGCACTTGTCGATGGCGGTCTTGGCTACTGCCGCGCCGTCGATGGTCTCGATCAGCACGGCCGGCTGGGAGGCCCAACCGGAACTGGTGCCGGCGGCATTGCGCAGCGTCGCCGAAAGACCCGCGTCGGTCGCGCGCCCGTATCCGAAATTGCCTTGCTTGTTGGCGACCGCCGCGGTTTCGGCCGAGCGCTCGAAAAACCCCGCGGCCACTAGTTTGTTCGCTTTGGCGCCGCCGATGATGGCGCGAATGTGCGGAATCATGGCCTGGTTGCGCGCGCCGGCGGTGGAAGCCGCATAGTTTTCGAAGTCCGGATATTTCTGCTTCTCAAGCGGCGGCACGCGCTCCGGATTGGGGGGCGCGATCATGGCCAACTGCTCGCTGCGCTTTACCGCCTCGCGTAGCGCGTCGTCGTCGAATTCGTCCACGCGCGTCGAGCCGCTCTGGCCGTCTCGAACCGACGAAATCGACAGGGATTGCTCCACCGTGAAGCCGGAGGTGGTGACATCGTTCAGCGCGAAACGAATGAAAGCGCGCTCCGAGCTGTTCAGGCTGATGTCGCATTCCGGAAACGTGGAGAACGAGAGCGCTTTGGCGATGATTTTCTGGGCTTGTTCTTTGGTCAGCATGGTTAGTCCGTCTGAATCACATTCACCTGGCGGAAGCGCGCGGGCGAGCAACCGTGACTCACGGAATTGATCTGCTCCGGTTCTCCTTTGCCGTCGTTCGGCGCGCCCCACTGCTGCCAGTAGCTCGGTCCGGCGATCTGGTCGAGCGACTGCCAGAAGTCCGTAGTCCGCGATTGGTAAGCCACCCGCGATACCATACCCTGCTTCTTACCGTGCTTGATCTCCCAAAAGGCATCGCCGCCGAACTGGAAATTGTAGCGCTGCTGGTCGATGGAGAAACTGCCGTCGCCATCGATCAGAATTCCATCCTCCACGCCCGAGATCAAATCCTCCAGGTTCGTCCCGGATTTGCCCGGCTCCAGCCAGACGTTGGGCATGCGCTGGAAGGGAACGCTGGCCCAGTTGTCCGCATAGCAACAGCCGCGGGATTCGTGTTCGCCAATCAAATGGGCCTGGTCGCGGATGGTCTGGTAGTGTTTGAAAATGCCTTTCTCGATGATCGGGAATTTCGTTGCTTTTACGCCATCGTCGTCGTAGCCGGTAGTGGCCAGGCCGCGGTCGGTGGTGCGGTCTCCCCAGATGTTCATCAGGTCGCTGCCCACGCGCAGGGAGCCCATCTTGTCGGTAGTCAGGAAGCTGGTGCCGGCGAAGTTCGCTTCGTAACCCAACGCGCGATCCAGTTCCGTCGAGTGTCCGATGCTTTCGTGAATCGTGAGCCAGAGATGGCTGGGCATCAAGACCAGATCTTTCTTGCCGGGCGTCACCGGCGGGGCGTTCAAGTGCTCGATGACTTCCGTGCGGATGCGCTGCGCGTTTTCGACCAGGTTCATCAGCGGCACATACTCATAACCGGCGGTGACCTGCTGGGGCTGATAGCGGCGCGACTTCGAAATGCCGCGCTTGAAATCGGTCGCGGTGGCATTCACCATGCCATAAGTCTGCAAATTGAGTTGCTGGATGGAAGATCCCACCGAGGATGCGAAATACTTATCTTCCGAGCGGAACGAGAGAATGCAGTTTGACGAGAAGACGCCCTTCTCTTTCTTCACCTCGGCGGCCGCGGTGCGGATCAGATCGAGCTTTTCTTCGAGCGGCACAGCGAACGGGTCGCGCTCGTGGGGCGTCTGCCAACGCGTGCGATAGACCGGCACGGGCGCCAGTTCCAGAGGCTTTGATCGGATGGCCGCGTTGGCACGCGCCACCGCTACGGCCTCGCCGATCATGCGCGCGATTTCCTCCTGGGTGACGAGCGGTGAAGCCGCAAATCCCCAGGCGCCATCCACGATGACGCGCACCCCAAATCCAAACGAACCCCCGTCGGAGACCACCGGCACTTCGAGGATCTTGCCCGTCCCGCGCTCCGGGTTCAGGCGCACGGTAAGGAACTGCTGGCGGTACCGAATGATGCGTATATCGGCGTATGAGGCTTTGAGTTTTGTGGCTTCGCGCAAAGCGGCCGCGCCCAGTTTCTCCAACTCGGGGTTGGGCGTGGTGGCGCCATCCGGCGCGGCGAACAGGCGCGTAGCCAAGGCCGCGGCGGCGCCGGATCCTATGAACGCGCGTCTGGTGAGCCCGCTATTGAGCATCGATATCCCCTCCCGGAATCCTGAGTATATCCTGGAATCCATCTGGGCTTCACTTGCCGACGCGCCACTCGAACACATACAATGATTTTCGGCGGTATCTCCGCCGCTCCGAGGGGGACTGTGTCGGATCGAGCAATTCTATTCCTGTTTAGCGTGGCAGTCGAAATCGCGTCGCTGGCGGCGGCGGGCTGGCTCCTTTATAGCGGCCAGGCGGCCTCAGTGGACGGTCTATTCCTGCTTCTGACGTGTCTGCTGGTGGCGCTGGCGTTTGGACTCTATCTGGTTTTCATGATTCGCCGCGCGATGGAACCGGCGCCCGTCGCCCAGCCCGTCAAGGCCAGCGCCGCCGCGCCCGCGCAGAGCAAGCCCGCTCCAGTGGCCCAGGCGTAATCGCAGGGGCGCCGGTAAGCCTCCGGTGGAGTTACCCGCGCCCACACAAACGTTCGCCTTTATGCGGCGGGCGCTATTTGGCTGGCGCCGCAGTGGCCGGTTTTGCCGCCGCTGCCGGTTTTGGCGCCGCTGCCGGTTTTGGCGCCGCTGCCGGCCCCGGCTCGAGTTCAGCCTTCACGATCAGATCCATCTTCGGGTAAGCCCGCTTCACGAATGCCGCCCCACCCGCGCTGATTTTCCCCTGGTCCCCGTCTCCGTATTCGGAGTCCAGCTTATCCACCACTTCCATACCCTCCACGACCTGTCCGAACGGAGCAAAACCGTCGTGGTCGAGCCGGGAGTTGTCGATGTAGTTGATGAAGAGCTGTGTCGTGCGGGTATTCGGACCCGCCATCGCGTAGGTCACGTAGCCACGCTTATTGCTTTGCTTCACAGGATCGTCCTTCAGACTGGCCCTGTCCCAGGCCTTGTTCACGGCCGGATTGGGGCTAAACCCGAACTGCGCCATGAAACCGGATATGACTCTGTAAAACGGACCGCCATCGTAATAACCGCCGCGCGCCAGATTGTAGAACCGGTCGGCGCCCAGCGGAGCCCATTCCCGGTGTACTTCCACCACGAAGTCACCCTTGGTCGTGGTGAATTTCACCTTGAAGGTGGCGGGGGCTTGCCGTTTGTACAAGGCCGGATTCAGCATCGGCGGTTTGCCGTGCGTAGTAGCGGCGGGAGCTTTTGCCGCTGTGCTTTTCGGAGCCGTCGCGGGCCCTTTGGCGGCGGGCGTCTGCGCGAACACAGCGGCCGCCATGACAAATAAACCAATCGTAGTTTTCATATGGATCTTTCCTTTCACCGGCGGCAGAGCGAAGCTCGGCGTCACTGGGCGGTAAGCCATTTATTCTACCCTGTTTCGCGGCATGATAAGCTATCGGAGGCGTGAACTGAACGGGAGGTCCCAATGAAGAAGCTCTGGCTGTTACCGTGCCTCGCCGCGACGCTCATGGCGGCGGACGTTTCCGGCAAATGGACGGGTAGCGTGGAGGTCCAGGACCCCGACGGCGGCGCCGCCATTAACACGGAAGTACGCGCGGAATTGCTGCAAAAGGCGGACGCGGTATCCGGAAAGATCGGGCGGCAGGAGGACCAACTCGCCGAAACCATTCAGAATGCGAAGATGGATGGCGCGCGCCTGACGTTCGAAGTGTCGTCGGCTGAGACGAACGGCCTGGTGAAATTCGTGCTGACGCTCGACGGCGACCACCTGGATGGCGAAATGAGCGGAAACATGGATGGCACCGCCATCACAGGAAAGGTACACCTGATCCGCCCCGCCGCCCGGCCCGCGCCGTAAGACGGCCCATCGCCCGCATCCCACCGGGCCCCCATCGCTCGACAGCCTCTTGGTAAAATAGAACTTACCACCCCACCAAGGAGATTTACTTGCCCGATCAGGAAAATCCGCCGCAAGGTCCGCCCGCGCCTCCGCCCGGCCCCCAGATGCCGCTGAGCGGCGGCGACCGGAACCTCATCCCCATCAATATCGAAGACGAGATGAAGCGTTCCTACCTCGATTACGCCATGAGCGTGATCGTGGGACGTGCCTTGCCCGACGTCCGCGACGGCCTTAAGCCCGTGCATCGCCGCATTCTGTTCGGGATGCACGAAATGGGTCTGGCGCCCAACCGCCCCACGCGCAAGTGCGCCAAGATCATCGGCGAAGTGATGGGCAAGTACCATCCGCACGGCGATGCGCCCATCTACGATGCGCTGGTGCGCATGGCGCAACCCTTCACCATGCGGTATACGCTGGTGGAAGGGCAGGGGAATTTCGGCTCGGTGGATGGCGATCCACCCGCGGCGATGCGGTATACCGAAGCCCGCCTGGCGCGCATCACCACCTCCCTGCTCGAAGATATCGATAAGGAAACCGTCGATTTCCGCCCCAACTACGACGAGAGCGAGCAGGAGCCGGAGGTGCTGCCCACGCGCGTGCCGAACCTGCTGGTGAACGGTTCGGCCGGCATTGCCGTGGGCATGGCCACCAACATTCCGCCGCACAACCTCACCGAAATCGTGAACGCGACCATCGCGCTGATCCAGAACCCGCAAACGCCCCTGGCGAAGATTTTGGAGATGGTTCCGGGCCCTGACTTTCCGACCGGCGGATTCATCCTCGGGCGGCAGGGCATTATCGACGCCTTCACCAAGGGACGGGGCCAACTAAAGATACGCGCCAAGGCGGCCATCGAGAGCCGCGGCAAGGATCGCGAGCACATCATTGTCACCGAGATCCCTTACCAGGTGAACAAGGCGCGGCTGATCGAGAATGCCGCGGCCCTGGTGAACGAGAAAAAGCTGGAAGGCATATCCGAAATCCGCGACGAAAGCGACCGCGACGGCACCCGCATCGTCTTCGAACTGAAGCGCGGCGAGCAGGCCGAAGTCGTGCTGAACAATCTCTACAAGCACACGCAATTGCAGATCGGCTTTGGCGTGATCATGCTCTCGATCGTAAATGGGCAGCCGCGCGAGTTGGGCCTGATCGATTGCATCAAGTGCTTCATCGAGCACCGCGTGGAAGTGGTCCGCCGGCGCACCGATTTTGAGCTGCGGAAAGCCCGCGAGCGCGAGCATATCCTGATCGGATTCAAGAAGGCGCTGGATAACCTCGACGAGATCATCCGGCTGATCCGCGCGGCGCGCGCGCCCCGCGAGGCCCGCGAATCGTTGATCGGCGCGTTCCAGTTCACGGAACGGCAGGCGCAGGCCATCATCGAGCTGCAGTTGCAGCGCTTGACGGGCATGGAGCAGCAGAAAATCGCCGACGAACTGGCTGAAATCCAGCGGCGCATCGCGGAATACCTGGAGCTGCTGGGTTCGGAGAAACTGGTGCGCGAAGCGATTGTTGAAGAGTTGAAGGAAGTCCGCAAGGCGTATGGGGACGAACGCCGCACCCAGATCATCGAAGACACCGGCGAGATCCGCCTGGAAGACCTGGTGGCAGTCGAAGACGTGGCCGTTACGGTCACGCATGGCGGCTATCTGAAGCGCACGTCGGTGGATACTTATCGCCGGCAATCGCGCGGCGGCAAGGGCCGCATCGGGATGGGCACGCGCACCGAGGATTTCCTCGAACACCTGATCGTGGCCTCGACCCACAGTTACCTGCTCATTTTCACCGACAAAGGGCGCGTGTACTGGCTCAAGATCTACGAGATTCCGGATGCGGCCACGGTAGGCAAGGGCAAGCATGTTTCGAACCTGATCAACCTGCAGCCGGACGATACCGTGAAGGCGTTTTTAGCGGTGCGGGAGTTCGTGCCCGATCAGTACGTGGTGATGTCCACCAAGCACGGCGTCATCAAGAAGTGCGAGCTGACCGAGTTCGACAACCCCATGGCGCGGGGCATCATCGCCGTGTCGCTGGACGAAGGCGACGAACTGATCGCGGCGCGCCTGACCAACGGTCAGAACTACCTTTTCCTGGGATCCCACGACGGGCAGGCCATTCGGTTCGCGGAGAGCCAGGTACGTTCCATGGGCCGGCCGGCGCGAGGCGTGCGCGGCATGGATCTGGACGCGGGCGACTACCTGGTCGGCATGGAAATTGTCGAAGAGGAAGGGCTCATCCTGTCGATCTCCGAAAATGGCTATGGCAAGCGCACCCGGCTGACCGATTACCGTTTGCAATCGCGCGGCGGCAAGGGGGTCATCAACATGAAGACCTCCACGCGCAATGGCAAGGTGGTGGCGATTCTCTCGGTGAGAGAAGATACCGACCTGATGATCGTCACCAAGAACGGCAAGATCATCCGGCTGGAATCGGCCGAGATCCGGCAGGCGGGACGCTCCACGCAGGGCGTACGGCTGGTGCGGATGGAGGACGACGACCAGGTGGCGGCGGCTTCGGTGATTCCGGAGGCGGCGGAGACTGGCGAAGTGAAGAACGGCGACGGGCAGCCGGAACTGCCGCTACAGTAGCCGGCTGCTACATTCCCGGCTTAGGCGGCTCGGTGCGATGGTGCGTGCGCGGCGCGACCGGGGCTGCAGCCGCCTGCTTGCGCACCTGCTCGAAGTACTGCTCGACATATGCCTGCAATGCGGCGGGGACCTCATCGCGGTTAATCTCGCCGCCGGCCTGCGCGTGATGCGCATCGCTCTGGGCATAGGGCGTGCGCAACTGCCGGCTGCTGTTCTCGACTTCCACGGTCAACTCGCCGGTGACAGTGGCCGCGCGCTTGCCGATGATCTCGCTGATCTTTCCCATGGCTGCTAGCTGCGCGGCAAGCTTCACGTCTTTACTGCCGTCCTGCCGGCCAATCCCGCTGCCAGGCTGCTTGGTGGCCGGCTGCTGCCCGCTTTCTCCAGGGCTGCCGGATTGCGAATTCTGCGCATTCTGACTATCGTCGGCGGGTTCTCCGTTTTTGGCATCGGCCTGCTGGCCGTCGCCCTGCTGCTGGCCCTGTTTACCGTTTTGTCCGGGTTCGCCCGGCTGGCTCTTCTGCTGGCCGTTTTTCTGCGCGCCGGCCTGCTGCTGCCCACCCTTGGCGCCCGGCTGTTGCCGCATCCGATTCATTAAGCTGGACATGGCATCGCGGAATTTCCCGAGCAGTCCGGAGTTCTCGCCGGAGTTGCTGGAATCCTGCTTGCCGTCGGGCTCACCTTTTTTTCCTTGCTTACCGGCCGAAGGGCCCTTGCGGCCATCGGCGGACTGCGCGTCGCCGTCTTTCGTGCTGACACCCTCGGGCGGCTCGCCTTTCTCCTGTTGACCTTCGAGTTGCGTGGACTGCGCCATCTTCGCGTTTTCAGGCCGGGCCGCGCCGGTCTTGTGATCGACATCCGGCACGCCGACGGTATCCAAGGCATTTTCCGGCGCCGCATCCAATTCGCCGGGGCTTTTCTGCTGGGAATCGTCCGTCGATAAGCCAGGCTCGTTGGGATGTTTTGGGTCGCGGGGGGGCGGAATGCGGCGGTCGCGCGCCGCCTGCCGCGATTCTGTATAGCCCAGTTTCTCCTGCACGATGCGGGCGAGCGGCGCGCGCAGGTCCAGACGGCGATTCAATCCATAGCGCAGGGCAAACAGGCTGCCCGCGAGCAGAGCCAGCAGCGCGGTGGCATAGAGCGCGCGGGGCATGCAAAGGGGAATTGCCCGCCGGGGATCGACAGTTGCGGCGATCCGCTCGGCCTGCTCGCGTTGCGCGCGGCGCATTTCGCCGCCGCGACCGTTGGCGGCAAAGAAAAGGGCGGTGGACAGCATATCCGCCAGCTTCAAATTGCGAT